>JANLQP010000319.1:0-23532 GCA_031367895.1 Hyphomicrobiales bacterium | reverse complement strand
GATCTTGTCCGATGCCGGCTTCACCGTGGTCGGGCCAGTGGGCTCGGTCGCCCATGCCCTGGCGCTGATCGAGCACTCGGGCTGTGAGGCGGCCGTGCTCGACATCAACCTTGGCAATGAGACGGCCGAGCCGATCGCGCGGGTGTTGAGTGCGAGAGCTACACCGTTCGTCACGATCTCAGGCTATGCGCGCGAGCAGCAACCGGCAGCATTCAGAAATGCGCCGCTCGTCAGCAAGCCCGTGCGGCCGGAACGCCTCGTCGCGGAGATCAGGAAATGTCTCAACAAAAGTGATCGGTAACGACAAAGGCCGAGCGGGAACTATCCAATCACGTGTTCCGGACTGACCGCGGTTTCACCCCGCCACCTCCGTCAAATGCATGCGCGTGCCCATGCTGGGGGCCGTGTCGAAATAGATCAGCGTCTGCCCGATCGGATCGACCGCCGGCGCGTCCGTCGCTGACGTCGATTGCCGACTGGCCGCTGACTGACGTTATTTCCCGCGCACGCCCGGATAGATGCCCGGATTGTACAGCTGCCGTAGCTCCTCGATCTGATCAGCCGGTGGCGGCGCGTACGTGCGCACGCGGCTCGCGAACCGCCCGCCCATCACGCGCGACAGACCGACCGCCATCTCGCCGGCCTTCACCAGCGCCGTGATGCCGTTGAGGATCGGCAACCCGCCGCCGGCCTCGTGGATGTCGGCATGCGCCAGCAGCGCCATCACCACGCCACCCGCCGCGATCACCACCTCGGCGCCCGCATCGGCGTTGGCCCGCGCCGCGCGGTCGAACTCGGCTGCAAGCCGGTCGCAGGCGGCCTTGTCGTCGAACGCCAGCGACAGATCCAGCAGCCGTTCGACTTGCATGCGATTGACGGCGGCCATCCGGCCCTTCAGGCCGGCGCGCTCCACGTTCTCGATGATCCGCGGCGTGAACTTCGCATTGATCGTGACGAGCGAAAACGACGCACCCATCATGCAGGCGAGATGCAGTGATGTCTCGCACAGGCCGAGCACCGGGATGCTGGCGAACTCGCGTGCCTCCCGCAGCCCTGGATCGCAGATGTTGCCGAGCAGGAAAGCGTCGAAGCCGCGCTCCATCGCGATATGCACGTTTTCCAGCACCTCGGCCGTCTCGAGAAACTCGAGATAACGGAACTGATCGCCGGCACCGCCCGTCTTCTTGAGGCCATGCACCTCGATCTCGGTGCCGGGTGCCTTCACCTTGTCGAGCACGCCGCGCAACGCCTTCGGGTAGCTGCCCCAGGCGCCACCCTCGCGCGTCATGCTCTGATACCAGAGTTTCATGGCGTCCTCCCGGTGCGTTTCGCGCATGTCGTGTTTCGAACAAGCGGTATGTGGTTGGCGCAGCGTATGGCTCGCCCTCGCGGCGTGCAAGCGCTTGTCGGCCCGCAAGCAGGCACGCATACAAACGCCATTGACCCGCGCCGTCCCGTGCACCACGCTCAGGCAATCATGCACGATGACAACTCACGCTCTCACACCGGGAAAGGAAAATGCTGCCATGCCGTTCTACGAAAGAGGTCCCGTCCGCATCCACTATGCAGACAATGGTTCCGGCTTCCCGCTCCTGATCCTGCCCGGTGGCGGCTTGAACGCGGTCATGAAATACGCGTCGGCGCCATTCGATCCGACGGATGAATTCAAGGACGAATTTCGCTGCATCACGATGGACCTGCGCAACGCCAACGGCGGCCAGTCCTCCGGCCCCGTCGAAGTCGATCGTCCCTGGGACGGCTTCGCCGACGACCAGCTCGGCCTGATGGACCATCTCGGCATCGACAAGTTCCTTGTGCTCGGCCAATGCATCGGCGGCCCGCTGATCTGGAACCTTTTGCGCCGCGCGCCGCAGCGCATTCCCGCGGCCGTGCTGGCACAACCGAGTGGGTTTCGTCCCGAGCAGCCGGACCTCTTCTACCAGAACAACATCAAGAACTGGGGACCAGCGCTCGTCGCCCGCCGGCCCGACGTCACGATGCCGATGATCGAGGCGTTCCTCACCAAAATGTACCGCTCCGCCGGCGACTTCGTCTTCACGGTCGATCGCGATTTCGTGCGCCGCTGCAAGACGCCCGTCTTGATCATGCCGGACGACGTGCCGGCACATCCGTATGCGGTGGCGATGGAGTCCGCGATTCTGGCGCCGAATGCGCAGGTGAGCCTCTATCCCTGGAAGGATCCGAAGGAGCGGGTGCCACTCGCCTTGCGCCACGTGCGCAGCTTCCTGCGGGCACACCGGCCCTAGGCGGGGCGACGGCGGTGACGCGCCACAGGTCGAGAGCGGCATTGCATGGCTGCTCTGCGACGGCAAGGGCACTTGGTTGCACGCAATGAGGCTGCCCCGTAGATTGCTGCCAGCCTTCGACTGAAACACATGCGTGCGCTACCGCCGGAGATGAGCCTTGACCGCAACGATGCAGACGAGCCTGACCAATATCGATCCGCGCGAAGCCGTAAATCGCTGGCTGAAGGCCTTCGAGGCCGCCGTTGGCAAGCAGGATGCCGATGCAGCAACCGCCCTCTTCATCACCGACGGGCACTGGCGCGATCTTGTAGCGTTCACCTGGCATATCCGGACCATGAGCGGCGCCGGCAGCATCAAGGCGGCGCTGCACGAGACATTGGCGTCCGTTCGGCCGTCGCGGTTTCGCATTGCCGAGAATCGAACCGAGCCACGCGTCGTCAAGCGGGCCGGCGTCGAGACGATCGAGGCGATCATCGCGTTTGAGACGGCGATGGGGCAGGCGAGCGGACTCCTGCGGCTTATTCCAGCCTCATCAGGAGCCGGCCTCAAATGCTGGGTGCTGCTGACGTCGCTCGACGACATCAAGGGACACGAGCAGCGGATCGGTGAGCGCCGGCCGCGCGGCGCGGAGTGGTCCGGCGGCTTTGGCGGCGAAAACTGGATGGATGTGCGCAAGCGGACACTCGCCTACCAGGACCGCGAGCCCGCTGTGGTCGTGATTGGCGGCAGCCAGTGCGGTCTCGGCATCGCGGCCTGCCTCGGCGTTCTCGGCGTGGACACGCTGGTCGTCGACAAGCACGAGCGCGTTGGTGATGCCTGGCGCAAGCGCTACCACAATCTGACGCTGCACAATGAAGTGTTTGTCGATCACCTGCCCTACCTGCCGTTCCCGCCGAACTATCCCGTCTACATCCCACGTGACAAGATCGCGAACTGGCTCGAGTTCTATGCCGATACGATGGAGCTCAATGTCTGGACGGGCACTGAGTTCACGCGCGGCTCCTACGACGAAAAGTCGAAGCTGTGGACGTTGACGGCACGGCGTCCCGACGGCAGCGAGAGGATTTTGAAGCCGCGCCACGTCATCTTCGCAACAGGCGTCAGCGCGATCCCGATCAAGCCGGATCTGCCGGGGCTCGAGAACTTCGCCGGCGAGGTGATGCATTCGAGTCAGTACAATTCCGGCGCCAAGTGGAAGGGCGGCAAGGGCGTGGTGCTCGGTACCGGCAACAGCGGGCACGATGTCGCCCACGACCTGCATGTCAGCGGTGCCGAGACAACGATCGTGCAGCGCAGTTCCACGCTGATCGTCAGCCTGAAGGAAGCTCAGCGGGTGTATGAGCTCTATCAGGAAGGCACATCGGTCGAGGACTGCGACCTGATCGCGACGGCCTCGCCTTATCCGGTTCTCGTACAAGGATACAAGCTGGCTGCAGCTGCCATGCGCGACGGCGACAAGAAGCTGCTCGAGGGGCTCGAGAAGCGTGGCTTCCGGCTCGACTTCGGCCCGCCCGACGATACCGGTTACCAAATGAAGTATCTGCGCCGTGGCGGCGGATATTACTTCAACGTCGGCTGCTCGGATCTGATCGTCGACGGCAAGATCAAGCTGGAACATCACCACGATATCGAGCGTGTGCTGCCGAAAGGCATCAAGATGAAGGATGGCCGCGTGGTCGAGGCCGACGTGATCGTGGCCGCGACCGGCTACAAGAACCAGCAGGACGTGGTGCGCCACTTCATGGGTGACGGAATCGCGGATCGCATCGGGCAGGTCTGGGGCTTCGATGACGGTGGCGAGCAACACAACATGTGGCGGCGCACGCCGCAGCCGGGACTTTGGTTTGTCGGCGGTGGCCTGCCGCATGTGCGGATCTACTCGAAGTACCTCGCGCAACAGATCAAGGCCTGCGAGGTGGGCCTGTTGGATCTGAAGCTGCCAGGCGAATCAAGTCAACCGGATCGCAAACGCGCGGCTGCGTGAACCCGCGAGCGGTGTCGGGCTGTATGCCAGACACCGATTTCAGTCCGTCGCCAGGGCCAAGAGAGACCGCATGAAAACCGCACTCATCGTTGGCGCCTCGCGCGGACTTGGATTAGGCCTCACGCGCGAGCATCTGGCGCGCGGCTGGGACGTCACCGCGACGACGCGCACGCGGTCGGAGGAGCTCGAAGCGCTTCGGAACGAGGTTCGCGGCCGCCTCGTCATCGAGACGGCTGACATCACGGATGCGGCAACCGTAGCGGCGCTCGCAGCGCGGCTGAAGGGCAGGCGGTTCGATCTGTTGTTCCTCAACGCCGGCATCATGGCCGGGCGCGGCCTGCCGCTCGGCGACGTGCCGAACGGTGATATCGCTGGCATCTTCCTGACCAACGCGATCAGTCCTATCCGTGTCGCGGACGCGCTGATCGACACACTGGCGCCAGGCGGGATGGTTGCGTTCATGTCGTCTATACTCGGCAGCATCGGCACGAACGACGACGGCCGCGCGGAACTCTATCGGGCGAGCAAGGCAGCGCTGAACTCGCTGATCCGCAGTTTCCGCGCTCGTCACGCGCGCCGCGATTGCACGGTGCTGGCGCTGCATCCAGGCGTTGTGCGCACAGGCATGGGCGGCCCGACGGCGCCGCTCGACATCGAGACCAGCGTCAAGGGCGTCGCCGACGTCATTGCTGCACGCTGGGGCAACGGCGGGCAAGCCTTCGTCGACTACCGCAACGAGAGCGTTCCCTGGTAACGGCCCGGTTGCTGGTGGGCAACTGAAGGGCCCGAAACAAACGGCCCGGTTGCTGGTGGGCAACTGAAGGGCCAGAAACAACCCCGATTGTGTGTCGCAACGCCGGCCTCATTCAGCATCACAACGCATATCGCTGCGGCCCTTGGCGATCTCAATCCGGAATGATGCCGCCATCGACATTGAACGATTGTCCGGTGATGTTGCGCGCGCCGGGGGACGCGAGAAACACGACCATCGCGGCGATATCCTCGGGATCGTTTGCGCGTCGCAGCGGGATTGCCTCGGCCCGGCGCTCCTCCATGGCTTCCAGCGTCAGGCCTTCCTGCTCGGCGCGGACGCGGAGGTTGGCTTGCGACAGCGCGGTCCTGGTCACGCCAGGGCAGACGGAATTGACATTGATGTTGTACTTGCCGAGTTGCTGCGCCGCCGTCTTGGTCAAGCTGATGACGGCGCCCTTGCTGGCGCCGTAGGCGGCATTGGAGAGGCCAGCGTATCCCTTGCCGGCGATCGAGGCGATGTTGATGATGCGTCCGCTGCGATTGGGGATCATCGTCCGCGCGACGGTTTGCAGGCAGAAAAACACGCCTTTCGCATTGACGCGATGGATGCGATCCCAATCTGCCTCGGTGATGTCCATGATGTCGGCGCGCCGCGTGACACCGGCATTGTTGACGAGGATGTCGATCCGTCCGAACGCGGCGATCGTGCGATCGACCATGCGCTGGATATCTTCGACGCTGCCGACATCGGCTGTGACAGCGATGGCGCGTCGTTGAAACGAGGTGATGGCCTGCGCCACCTTTTCTGCGTTGCCGCCGTTGATGTCGGCTGCGACGACGGTGGCGCCAGCTTCGGCAAGTGCCAAGCCGCAGGCTTCGCCGATGCCTTGACCGGCACCTGTCACCAGCGCGACTTTGTCCTTCAGCAGCATGAAACGGTACTCCATGTCCATCAATAGCCGAGGCGGATCGACGATTGGTCCATCGCCACCGCAAAAGTGAATATCGACTTGATCCCAGGTCTGCTTCCAGATCAACTGGCGAAATCTGACGGGAGGATCGCATGACTTACACCTTGATTGCGCGGTGTCCGCGCTCCGGCGCCTTCGGCATCGGGATTGCCACCTACTCGTTGGCGGTCGGCTCCAAGTGCCCGGCAATTGCAACCGGCGCGGGTGCGATCGCGACACAGGCCTTCGTCAATCCGACCTTCAAGGCGCTGGGGTTGCGGCTGCTCGCGCTCGGTCATCCGGCCACTCAAGTGCTGGATCTGCTCAAGGGCGCCGATCCCGATTTTGCCTATCGCCAGGTTGCCGTCATCGACCGATGGGGCGGCGTCGCGGTGCATACTGGGTCGAGCACGCGGCCATGGGCCGGGCATCGGGTGGGCGAAGGCTTCATCGCGCTCGGCAATGTGCTGAAGGACGAGGGCGTGGTTGCCGCGATGGGATCGGCATTCGTTGCCGGCGGGCACGACGACATTGCGGAACGCATCATGCGCGCGCTCGAGGCGGGTCGCGCTGCGGGGGGCCAGCATGGCCTTGCGGGACCGTTGGCAGAACGTTCAGCCAGTCTGCTGGTACACGAAGGCGAGGAGCATCCGTTGCTGGACCTCAGGGTCGATTCGCATCCCAACGCCGTCGTCGAGATGCGGCGCGTGCTCGATGAGTTCCGCCCCTATGTACCGTTTTACCGGCAGCGTTGGCGCGAGCCGGGCAAGGCGGCGCCGCAAGACGCGTTCGTGGCTGCATTGCAGAAGCGATAGGGATTGAAGCCAGTATACCGAAACTGGGCTGCTTATCGCCCGAGGTGCTGATCGAGGAAGCGGCGGCAGACGTCGAAGTCCTGATTGTATCCGGACGGCAGCTTGGCGTTCTTGTCTTTGGCGAGGCGCTCGGCGAAAGCAACCATCCTGGCCGTCGGCAGGGGTGACGCGAAATGCCGCTCCGGCGCGGGGTCGGGTCCGTTCGCTTCGCCATCGCGTTGTGGTTCCTTCTTGCGTCCGCCAGCCTTGCGGCCAATAGCGCGCGGTTGCGCTGGCGGCTTGGCGCCCCGCGGCTTGCGTTCGCTGCTGCTGGCGTCACGTGGCGACGCACGACCGGCACCGGCATGCGTGCTCGTTGTGCGCCGCGCCTTGAACGAGCCCCGCTTGGCGCTCGAAGGGGCGCCTTGTGCAAGGTCCACGGTACCGCCGGTGTGCGCGCGCAGGACAGTGATGATCCGTCCGGCTTCGCGCGCGATCTCGTCGATCACGGCGCGGAAATCAGCCTTGCCGAGAACGACGTCGTCGAGCCGCATTTCCCATACGGCCGTAGTGCCGGGATCGACAAGTGCAGGGGCCGCGCTGCGCAGCAACTCGAACAGTTGCAAGCCCGCCGGGGTCGGCACCACGAGTTTGCCTTGCGCCGCCAGCATGTTCTGCCGCTTCAGGCCAGTCAGGATCTGGGCACGCGTTGCCGGCGTGCCGATGCCCTTCGCTTCCTTGAGACGTTCGCGCAACGCCTCGTCCTTCACGAAGCGCCAGGCGTTCTGCATAGCATCGACCAGCGTACCTTCATTGTAACGCGGTGGCGGCTGCGTTTTCTTCGCCTGTACGCGCGGCTTCGACAATGTCGCACGCTGGCCGTTCTCGAGCGGTGGCAATGTCTGATCGGTGTCGTTGTCGGCGTCCAGATCGCGCGCAGCATCGCGCTTCGTTTCAGGTTCCGGCTCGGTGGCGCCGAATGCCACCTTCCAACCTTGCTTCAAGGGGATGCGGCCGACAGCGCGGAATTCCGCGTTTGCTTTTGGGCCCTGCTCCGGCAACGGCACCTGCATCGTGACGACGGTCTGGCGATACTCGAAATCCGGCATCACCGACGCCAGATAGGACCGGCAGATCAGCGCGAACAGCCGCTTCTCGTCATCGCTGAGACGGCTGATACGCGTCTCCAGGTCATCCATGACGTTCACGTTCGGCACGATCGCGTGATGCGAAACGCCTTCCAGCGACTTGTCGCAGAAGTGCCCCGATTTGCCGCGCCGGATCACCGGTGGATCGATGGTCAGATGCGCGAAGCCGCGCAGGCGCGTCATGGCTGCAACGATGGCCGGCACGTCCGCGATCTGGTTTTCGGCCAGATGCCGGGCCTCGGCGCGCGGATAGGTGATGAGCTTCTTGCCGTCACCGTCATAGAGTTGCTGTGCGATATCCAGTGTTTTGTCGGCGTTCCAGCCCCACCGCTGGCCGCAGGTTTTCTGCAGCGACGGAAGATCGTAGAGGCGCGGCGGCGCCTGGCGCCGATGCTCGACTGAAACGCCAAGCGGGCCATTGAACTTGGCGGCGGCCTTGACGATCGCTTCGGCGGCAGCCTTGTCGCGAATGCGCGTTTTCACCGGCGGCGCGTGGCGCATACTGAATTGGCCAGCCTCGACTGTTGCGGTGGCCGAGATCTCGAAATAGTCCTCGATGCGGAAATCGCGGATCTCGATCTCACGCAGGCAGACGATCGCCAAGGTCGGCGTCTTGACGCGGCCGATGCCGATGACGCCCTTGGTGCCGCGCGTTAGCAGCGATTTGGTAGCCGTTCGCGTCAGCGAGAGGTTGAAAATCTGGTCGGCCTGCTGACGTGCGACCGCGGCATCGTACAATGGCCGCAACTCGCGATTGGGTTTGAGCTTGTCGAAGGCCTGCCGCAGCGATTTCGGATCCTGCGCGGTGAACAGCGCGCGCCGCACGGTACCGCGATAGTTCAGATGTTCCAGGATCTCCTGGCCGATCAACTGGCCTTCGCGGTCGCAATCGGTGGCGAGAATCACCTGGTCGCAACGTTGCAGCGCCGCAGCGATCGCGCTGAGTTTGGCTGGTTTGTTGCCCTCGGTCGCCGACTTCGTCGGATAGAGCCCGTCAGGCTGCAGCAGTTCGCACGCCCAGCTTTTCCACTGCGGCTTCACCTCATGCGGCTCGGCCAGTCGCAGCAGGTGTCCCTCGGCAGGCAGGATCTGCCCGAAGCGGTCGCCAAGTGCCGCACGCAGGTCGCGCGCCTGGCTGGTTTTTTCGGTGATGATCAGCATCGTCATGGGCTGCACCGTCTCCTGAATCGGTGCCGCTGCCAATCATCGAAACGCCACTATCCAGAGCCGAATGCACAGCCGAGTGCCGAGATTGCCGGGGTCCAGGTACACCAGGCAGGCGGCTAAACACCGCCGTCCAGCAAGTCACTTATTTCTGCGGACGGCTCTTGGCCCATTCGGCGTACCTCTTCGCCGTCTGGTGCATGTCGTCGAAGTACTTCTGATATTCGGCGCCGACCATGATTTTGACGGCCAACCCCAACTCATCGAGCTTCTTGACGTGCTCGGGGTCTTCCATGGCCTGTTTCAGCACGGTTTGCAGCTTGGCAAGCGCTTTCGGATCCATGTTTTTCGGCCCGGCAATGCCGCGCGTCGAGTTCATGACGACGGTCGGATAGCCAGCTTCCTTGGTGGTCGGCACACCGGGCAGGAACTTGGACCGCTCGGGGTCCATCACGGCCAAGGCACGTACCTGACCGGCCGCAACCTGTTTAACGATTGATCCGACGTTGTCGAAGGAGACATCGATGTTGCCGCCAAGTGTTTCCTTCAACATCGGCGCGCCGCCGTCGAGATGGACAATACGGAATGTGGCGCCCGGTGCAGCCTCCTCGACCATCAGAATCGCGAGATGATCGTCCGACAGGATGCCCGTTGTGGCGGCCTTGATCGTGCCGGGCGCCTTCTTTGTTGCATCGACCATGTCCTGCATGGTCTTGAACGGACTGTCGGCACGGACCCAGATCACGCCGGGATCAAGCACCTGATTTATGATCGGCGTGAAGCTTTTGTCGTTGAAGATTGCCTGCCTGTCGGGATCAATAATCTGCGTGTTGGTCGCCGGCAGGTTGATCATGCCGATGTAGTAGCCATCACCCTTCTGGCGCGACAGCTCGGTCCAGCCGACCTGGCCGCCGGCGCCGGCCTTGTTGACGATCACGACCGACTGGCCGAGTGCCTTCTCGGCAATGGCACCAACAACGCGGGCGCCGATATCGGTCGAGCCGCCGGCTGGGAACGCGACCATCAACTGGATCGGCTTTGAGGGAAAGTCCTGGGCGCGTGCTGCTACCGGCGTTGCCAACAGCGCAACAGAACTGATCAGGCCCAAGAGCGTTCGTTTCGACATGTCCAACCTCCTGCTCGGCGCGTCGCGACTTACTGCGGCCGCTTCTTCGCCCAATCGGTGTATTTCCTGGCACGCTCGTGCTGCTCGTTCCAGAAGGCTGCGAACTCGGCAGCCAGCATTGGCTTGATGCCCAAACCCTGTTCTTCCATCTTTTTCACGTGTTCAGGATCATCCATTGCTTTTTTCAAGACGTCGCCGAGCTTCTTGACGACGGCGTCGGGCGTGCCTTTGGGCGCGGCCAGACCACGGGTAGAACTGGAAACGATAGCGGGGTAACCGAGTTCCTTCGTGGTCGGCACGTCAGGGAGGAACTTCGAGCGCTCGGGATCGGTAATGGCGAGAACGCGGATCTGGCCGGACTTCAACGGCTTCACCACGCTGCCGACGTTGTCGAAGGATACATCGATGTTGCCGCCGAGCGTCTCCTTGAGCTGGTTTGCCGCGCCATCGAGATGGACGATGCGGAATTTGACGTCGGCCGCCTCCTCGGTGATCAGGATATTCAGATGATCGTCGCTGAGGATGCCGGTGGTCGCGGCCCGCAACGTGCCGGGTGCGGCCTTCGCGGCTGTAACCAGATCCTTGAGTGTCTTGTGCGGGCTCTTCGCGTCAACCCAGATCACGCCGGGATCGAGCACGTGATTGACGATGTGGACGAACGAGGTCTCGTTGAAAATCGCCTGCCGCTCGGGATCGAGGATCACCGTGTTGGTGCCGGGCATGATGATGAAGCCGATGGTGTAGCCGTCGGGCTTGGCGCGGGCGAGTTCGGTCCAGCCGACCTGACCGCCGGCGCCGACCTTGTTGACGATGACGATCGGCTGGCCAATCAGCTTCTCGGCGATGCCGCCGAGGATACGGGCGGCAATGTCGGTCGGACCGCCGGCCGTCGCCATGACGATCAGATTGATCGGCCGGCTCGGATAATCCTGTGCGCTGGCCGGCGCGAGTGACAGCACGAGGAACAAGGCGGCTGCGAGAATTCGATGCATAGACGTCCTCCTGATTTCGACACGTGTGGCCAGTGACGTGGTTTGATTAGTCTGCACTGCCCTCGCGGATCTCCTTGGGCGCCAGCTGCAGCGCCGATACGGCGAGGATCACCAGCGAGATGATGATCAGTGAGAGCGCGATCGGGCGCGTGAGAAAAATCATGAAGTCACCCGCCGACATCTCGAGCGAGGTGCGCAAAGACTTCTCGAGTTGAGGGCCGAGGATCATGCCCAATACGGCTGGTGCCAGGGGAAAATCGAGCTTGCGCAGGAGATACCCGATGAAACCGAAGCCGATCATCACCCAAATGTCGAAGATGCTCTGATTGATGCTGTAGGCGCCAAGGACGCAGAACAGTAACGTGCCGACACAGACGTACTGATAGGGTACATCGAGGATCTTGGCCCAAAGGCCGACCAGCGGCAGATTCAAGATCAGCAACAGCACGTTGCCGACGAAGAAGCTGGCGATCACCGTCCAGACGAGCTCGGGTTTTTCGGTAAACAGGAATGGTCCCGGCGTCACGCCGTTCATGATGAAGGCGCCCATCAGCACGGCAATCGTCGGCGATGATGGAATGCCGAGTGTCAGCAGCGGCACCATGGACGCATTGGCATAGGCGTTGTTTGCCGTTTCCGGCCCAGCGACGCCTTCGATCGCGCCTTTGCCGAACTCCTCGGGGTGCTTCGAGACTCGCTTCTCGACGATGTAGGAAATGAACGTCGGGATGATTGCGCCGACGCCGGGGATCAGTCCGAGGAAGAAGCCGATGCCGGTGCCGCGCATGATCGCCCCGAACGAGCGTTTCCATTCCTCCTTGTTCGGAAGCAGGCGTGAGAGGTTGGTGCGAACGACATCGCGTACGGGGTTCTCGGCCGTTGCCAGGATCTCGCCGACGCCGAACAGCCCCATCACCACGGGGATGAAACCGATGCCGTCGTACAGGTCGGGCACACCGAACGTGTATCGCGGCGCTCCGCGCACGGGGTCGATGCCGATCATGGCCAGCAGCAACCCGACGACGGTCATCAAGATGCCAGCGACGAGCGAGCGGCCGGCGAGGCCCGTCACTAGACAGAGTCCGACCAGCATCAGGCCGAAAAACTCCGGCGGTCCGAACTTGAGCGCGAGGGTCGATAGAGGCGTCGCCACCGCCACGAGCGCAATGGTCGCAATCGTGCCGCCAATGAACGAGCCGATCGCGGCGATGCCGAGTGCCGTCCCGCCGCGCCCACGTTTTGCCATGGCATAGCCGTCGATACAGGTGACGACGGACGCGGCTTCGCCCGGCACGTTCAGCAGCACCGAGGTAATCGTACCGCCGTACATGGCGCCGTAGTAGATGGCACACAGCATGATGATGCCGCCGGTAGCGTCGAGCTTATACGTGATCGGGATCAGGATCGCGGTGCCGGCCGCTGGACCGACGCCCGGCAGCACGCCGATCAGCGTCCCGAGGATGCAACCGATCAATGCAAACGTCAGATTCACCGGGGAAAGGGCTGCGGCAAACCCGTTGAGCAGCAACTGAAGCGTATCCATCGCGATGCACCTCAGAGGCCGAGAGGCTTCAAGACGTAGTCGAACGGCCCGATCGGCAGCGGCACTTTCAGCCAGTAGTAAAACACGTGGAAGATGCCGATGCTCGCAGCCAGTGCGAACGCGAGGATACGGACAGGTGATCGGATGCCGAGCGCGACCAGCGCCAGCAGCGAAAAGACGAAGGATGCGATGCGGAAACCGAGCGGGTCGAGAGCGAGCGCGGCAACGGCGAGCAAGGCCAGAATGGCGACGATCCGTGCGCAAGCG
The DNA here is from genome assembly GCA_031367895.1 of Hyphomicrobiales bacterium. Classification (GTDB taxonomy): domain Bacteria; phylum Pseudomonadota; class Alphaproteobacteria; order Rhizobiales; family Hyphomicrobiaceae. Next base: position 10,544 of record JANLQP010000319.1, on the reverse strand, counting down.
GCACGTTCCGGGATGAGCGATGGCGCATCGGACTGAGCCGGCTGGCGGGCGACCTGGAGCAGCAGCACCGCGCCCAAACCGAGGCCGATGATCGACAGCCAGACAGGAAAGAATCCTGGACCGGGGCCAAGCGCATCGCGCATCGCCAGCGGCCGGGAATTGAGCGATGCCGCGCCCCAAACGGCAAGCCAAAGCGCCACGCCGAAAAGACCAATCAGGCACGAGGTCGCAATCCCCCAACCCAGCTTCACGGCATTTCACTCCCGATATTTTCTTGTTGGCCAGCATTTTGCTGTTGGAAGCAAGGCTAACACGCAGATCAGCTCCGGCGCAAACAGCGTAGCTCCCCCTCTTGTCGCGTGCGATTGTTGGCCATAGCTTGAGCGTCGGTCTGTTTTCCGACACGTGAGTCTCAGTCTCGGATCATCCGCAGATGCGTACCGCATGCCGGCACGGGATGGATGGGCTGAATTGATGGCGGGGGAAGTGGCGACTGCGGTCACTTCCTGGGCAATTATACCACCCTCTCAGACATGGCTACCATGATGGCCAGCCAACAGCGGTTCCGAGGAGCAAGCACATGCATGACACGGTCATTCGCGGCGGTACGATCGTCGATGGGTCGGGCAAACCGAGCTACACCGGCGACGTTGCGCTCGACGGCGGCAAGATCGCCCAGGTCGGAGGCAAAGCTGGAAAGGGCAAGCGCGAGATCAAGGCCGACGGGCTGATGGTGACCCCGGGCTGGGTCGATGTGCACACACACTATGATGGCCAGGCGACATGGGACAAGGAACTCGCGCCCTCCTCCTGGCATGGCGTTTCGACCGTGATGATGGGCAACTGCGGCGTCGGTTTCGCACCTGTCCGCAAGAACAAGGCGGATCATTCCGACCTGATCGGCATGATGGAATCGATCGAGGAGATTCCCGGCGTCGCGCTTGCCGAAGGCCTGAAATGGAACTGGGAGACATTCCCCGAATACCTGGATGCGCTGGAGCAGATGCCGCGCGCGATCGACATCGCCGCACAGATCCCGCATCACCCGTTGCGCGTCTACGTGATGGGCGATCGTGCGGTTCGCCGCGAGGCCGCAACGGGCGATGACATTGCAATGATGCGTGACGCGGTACGGCAGGGCCTGAAGGCGGGTGCGTTCGGCTTCACGACGTCGCGCACCAACTCGCACAAAACGCCGACCGGCGAGATGGTTCCCGGCCGCTACTCGCAAACCGACGAACTGCTCGGCATTGGTTCAGCCTTCAAGGGCCTGAAGCACGGTGCCTTCGGCATGAACAGCGACTTCGACGACGAGGCCGAAGAGTTCGCCTGGATGACGCAGTTCAGCAAGGAGACCGGCCGCCCGGTGTGGTTCCTGCTCGTCGACCAGCCGAATGATACGCAGCGTTGGAAGCGGATGCTGGAAGGCGTGCACAAAGCCCGTAAAGACGGCGCCATGGTGACCGCGCAGATTGCGGGCCGGCCTGTCGGTGTGATGCTCGGCGTCGATACGGCGTTGAACCCGTTTTCGATCCGGCCGAGCTATCAGGCGCTGCTCAAGTTGCCGGTTGCCGAGCGTATGAAGAAGCTGAGGGACCCGGCATTCCGTGCCAAAGTTCTGGCCGAAAAGCCAACGCCGGAGCTGCTGAAGCCGCTATCGCAGTTTCGCCAGTACATCGTGACGGCTTGGGACCGGATGTTCCCGCTGACGGACCCGCCGAACTACGAGCCGAAGAAAGAGGACAGCATTGCCGGCATGGCCGCGCGCGAGAACCGCACGCCGGACGAGGTGGCTTACGACTATCTCAGCGAGAGCGCCGACAAGTTCCTGTTCTTCCCGGTCGTCGGCTACAATCAGGACAACCTCGGTCCAATCCAGACCATGCTCGAGGACGACACGACCCTGCTCGGCTTATCCGACGGCGGCGCGCACTGCTCGTCGATCATCGACGCCAGCGTGCCGACGTGGATGCTGATCCATTGGACGCGCGATCGCAGCCGCGGGCCGCGGCTGAACCTCGAGCGTATGGTACAGCGCCAGACCAGCGACACCGCCAGCTTCTTCGGCATGCATGATCGCGGTTTGCTGAAGGAAGGCATGAAGGCGGACGTCAACGTGTTCGACTATCAGGGGCTCAGGCTGCATGTGCCCGAGATCCGCTACGACTTGCCGATGAATGGCCGCAGACTTGTGCAGCGCGCCGAGGGTTACAAGCACACGTTCGTGTCCGGCGTTTCAACGTTCGAGAACGGCAGCTACACGGGTGCGACCGCAGGCCGCTTGGTCCGCGCCGGCTGAGGCATGACGAATGGTTGCAGCGTCGCAGGCTCGCGGGACGCTGCAACCGACGTTTTCGCCAAGCTCAATTGAACTCAATCGGGGCCGCCGTCGCCAGTTCGGTTGGCCGAACGGATGATCTCGATCACGCGCTCCGGTGCGACGTTCTCCGGAAGCGCCAGAAAATCGGCATTCGCGTTGATGGCAGGCTCGAGTTCCGCCAGGAATGCCTCCTTGCCGAGTTCGACGGTGCCGAACTGGCTCAAGTGTTCAGTCACGAATTGCGTGTCGAGCAGTGTGAAGCGTCCATGGATCAATCGCGCCACAAGGTGGACGAGCGCGAACTTGCTGGCGTCCCGCTCGGTCGAGAACATGCTCTCGCCGAAAAACGCGCTGCCAAGTGAGACGCCGTAGAGGCCGCCGACGAGGCGACCGTCGAGGTAGGTCTCGACCGTATGGCAATGGCCCTGACGGAACAGTGCACCGTAGAGTTGGCGGATGCGGGAATTGATCCAAGTGGAGCGGCGCCCGGGCTTCGATGCCGCGCAGCCGTCGATCACCCCGTTGAAGTCGCTGTTGATCCGCGCCTCGTAGAGTCCAGAGCGCACCGTCTTTCGGAGGCGCCTCGGCACATGAACAGCATCCAAGGGCAGAATGCCTCTGTTCTGCGGCTCGATCCAGTAGAGCGCTGGGTCGTCGGCACTTTCCGCCATCGGAAAGATCCCGCATGCGTAGGCCTTGAGCAGGACCTGCGGCGTAATCTCGATGGCGATCTCGTCGTGCGTGGCCATGCGCGGCGGCCAATTCCTGTTCACGGGGGCAATCAACTACATAAGCGAATTGCCAAGTAATTGCGAGACGCCACTGCAGGCGAAGCAATTTCGCATGACCAGCGTTCAAGCGTTGGCATGACCAAATCGTGGCGTGTTACATTCGGCGTGAAGAAAATGCTGCTGCACGGTAAATGCAAAAGGGTATCTTGCGAACAAACGGAGCTCAAAATGAGCGGCGGACGGTCCGGACATCTGGGTCCGTCAAGTGCCTGTCGCTTGGGGCGGCATCAACAATCAAGTTGCTGTCGACAATCTGTCGCAACCGCTGCCTGGGCACGGCAGAGGACGCCATGAGAGCCATCTGACTGAGTTTCGTCGCCGCTTTCGCCGTAGCCGATGCTGCGACTGATGCTACCTGCGCTGCAGCGGACCTTTGATTTCCGTTGCTGCGTGGTATTGACGGGGAAAATAACGGGGACAAGCGTGTCCGGACTGCGCTGGGCAGCCGGGTTCGGGAGGAGCGTGCGTGGATATGAGCATCAAGAACACCCCGCTGCTGCAGGTGGACGGCGTGACGCTGCAGTACAAGACGAAGCAGCACCTGGTCACTGCCACATACCGCGTGAGCTTCGACGTGCTGCCGTCCGACCGGTTTGTGCTCCTCGGTCCGTCTGGCTGCGGGAAGTCGACCCTGTTGAAGGCGGTTGGCGGTTACATGACCCCGACCGAGGGCAGCATGAAGCTCAAAGGCCAGGTCATCCGCAAGCCGGGGCCGGACCGCTGCATGGTTTTTCAGGAATTCGATCAGCTGCTGCCCTGGAAGACGGTCAAAAAGAACGTGATGTTCGCGCTCGAGTCGTCTGGCAAGCTCAAGGGTAAGGCCGCCGAGGAAAAGGCGATGCAGTATATCGGGAAGGTCAACCTTGGCAAGTTCGCGGACGCCTACCCGCATACCCTCTCGGGCGGCATGAAACAGCGCGTTGCCATTGCTCGCGCCATGGCCATGGAGCCGGATATTCTTTTGATGGACGAGCCGTTTGCCGCGCTGGACGCGTTGACGCGGCGGAAGATGCAGGACGAGCTGCTGCAGCTGTGGGAAGACACCAAGTTCACGGTGTTGTTCGTCACGCACTCTATCCCCGAGGCGGTGCTGATCGGCAATCGCATTCTGCTGCTGTCCCCGCACCCCGGCCAGGTCAAGGCCGAGATGAACAGCGACGGCTCCGATCCCATCGATCCGCAGAGCGGCGAGCCGCTGTCGACCAAGATCCACAACATGCTCTTTGCCGACAAAGTCGAAGAGCGGGAGGTCCACCCCCATGTCTGAAACAACCAAGCGTCAAGTGAGCCAACTCGGCCATCTGCAGCGGGCGGAGTATCTGCGCGATACCGTTCGCGAGGGCGGAGACTTCGGCGTCGTCGAGAAGCCGCTGACCGTGTTCGAGACGGTGTACAACAAGGCGTGGGTTCGCAAGCTGCTGATCGTGTCGCTGCTGGCGCTGGCGTGGCAGGGTTATGCCAGCTGCATGAACGTCATCGATTTCACGGGGCAGGTAAAGGTGCCGACCAACTTGTCGGTCGGCCTGCCGATGGGCCTGAACTGGGTTGCAGCATTCGGTATCGGCCTCGTCAACTGGTTGCTGTGGCTCGGCGAGGTTGTGCTGACTCTGCCGTGGATCATCTACAAGGGCGCGCAGACCATAAGCGGCGGCAAGTGCGAGCCGCGTCCGCTGCTCGTGCCATTGTTTACGGTTACGCTCGGCGCGCTCTGGGATGCGCTGATCAGTGGTGAATTGCTCTACAAGGGTGCGAACACCGTTCGATTGCTGCTGCAGGGCTATGGTACAGGCCTGTTTCTCGCCGCGATCATGACCACGCTGGCGATCCTGACGACGATCGGCAACGATTTCCTCGAGACCATGACGGCGATGCTCAACCCATTGCCAGCGATCGCTCTCTTGCCGCTGGCGTTGATTTGGTTCGGGCTTGGCGACAAGTCGATCATCTTCGTACTCGTTCACTCGGTGCTCTGGGCGGTCGCACTCAACACGCATTCCGGGTTCAAGTCTGTCTCGAACACCATGCGTATGGTGGGGCGCAACTACGGTCTGAGCGGCATCTCCTACGTGTGCAAGATATTGATCCCAGCTGCTTTTCCGTCGATTCTCACAGGCTTGAAGATCGGCTGGGCGTTTGCTTGGCGTACCCTGATCGCGGCAGAACTCGTGTTCGGTGCGTCATCGGGGCAGGGCGGGCTTGGATGGTTCATCTACGAGAGCAAGAACCAACTCGAGATTCCGAGCGTTTACGCTGGACTGTTGATGGTGATCATCATCGGTCTGTTGGTCGAGAACCTGATCTTCAAGAAGATCGAGGCCGCCACAGTTCGCAAATGGGGCATGCAGAACTAACCACTGCTGATCGCGAATTCGTTATCGAATTTGTGAATACCCACGCTAGTTCTGCACCGGCACAATTGCCACATATCCTCAGTTAACGACTGCATTTCCGCGACTAATTCGCCTTGGTCGTTGACGTTCAAGCGGCAACGTGGCGATGTGCGACACTTGCGGACTTGGTGAAGCAATGAGTTGGGCTGTTCGTTGGGAGGCGCCTCGGCGTATACGTTAACTAGGCCCGCGGGCTTCGGTTGCCGTGCTGCGACGAGGCGATATGAACAGTCGAGCTTGAGTTGCTCCTGAAACAAACTTCAACGCCGAACAAGTTGGAGCGAGCCGTTGACTTTGAACCTGAAATGCCACGTCTTCGTGGACTTCGACGGGACAATAGCCCCGGTTGACACCACGGACCTGCTGTTGGAACGCTTCGCCGATAAGGGCTGGCTCGACATCGAGGAGCAATGGAAGTCCGGCGAGATCGGCTCACGTGAGTGCCTCGTCCGCCAGATCGACCTTGTGCGGGCGACGCCAGCAGAGCTGGACGACTTCGTCTCCCGGATAGATATCGATCCGGATTTTCCAGCGTTCATCGATCTCTGCGACGAGCAAGGCTATGCTACGACCGTCGTGTCCGATGGTCTCGATCGCACGGTTCGGTCGGTGCTTACTCGCGCTGGGCTCGACCTGCCGATTTACGCCAATCACCTGGCTTGGGTCGGCGACGACCGATGGCGATTGACGTTCCCCAATTCGCGTAGCGATTGCCGTGCACTCTCGGGTAACTGCAAGTGTCAGTTCGCCGAGGCTGCCGTTGGTCAGATCCGGATCGTGGTCGGGGACGGACGATCTGACTACTGTGTTGCGGAGCAGGCCGATCTGGTTCTGGCTAAAGGGCCGCTTGCGCGGCACTGCCGGTCCAAAGATTTGCCGCACTTTACGTTCAATGGCTTTAGCGAAGCGACGGCTCACCTTGCGGGCTGGCTGGAAGAGCACGCCGCTGCCAACAGTGGCGTCTTTGCGCGAAGGGACGAGTAATTCATGGATAAGTCGCTGCTCTGGAAGGACGACGCCGCGATGTCCGATGAAGCGCTGCTCGCGCTCGAGGCGCAGTACTGCTCGCACGGTGACACCGTTCACTATACCACCCCCGCAAAAATCTTCACGGGCTGCGAAGGCTCGTTCATGTACGACAGCGCTGGGCGGGAGTTTCTCGACTTGCAGATGTGGTACTCGGCCGTCAACTTCGGCTACCGCAACGAGCGCTTGAACAACGCCGTTCGCCGGCAGCTCGACACGCTGCCGCAGGTGGCGTCACAATACTTGCACCGCGAGAAGATCGAACTCGCGACGATCATCGCCCGCGACGCCGAGCAGAAATTCGGCAACAAGGGGCGCGTACATTTCAATGTCGGCGGCGCGCAGGCGATCGAAGACAGCCTGAAAATCGTGCGCAACTTCAAGAAGGGCAAGAGCCTGATGTTCGCCTTCGAGGGCGGTTATCACGGCCGCACCTTGGGTGCTTCTTCGATCACGTCGTCCTACCGCTACCGCCGCCGTTACGGACACTTCGGTGATCGCGCGCAGTTCATTCCGTTCCCGTACCACTTCCGCGGCCCAAAGGGGATGACGAAGGAAGAGTACGGCGAGCACTGCGTGGCCCAGTTCGCCCGCCTGTTCGAGACCGAATATTACGGCGTCTGGGATCCAAAGGTCGGCGAGGCTGAATACGCGGCGTTTTACGTCGAGCCGCTGCAGGGCACCGGCGGCTACGTCCTGCCGCCGATAAACTTCTTCAAGGGATTGAAGAGGGTTCTCGATCAGCACGGCATCCTGATGGTGGTCGACGAGATCCAGATGGGCTTCTACCGGACCGGCAAGCTCTGGTCGATCGAGCATTTTGGCGTCAGCCCCGATATCATCGTGTTCGGCAAAGCGATCACCAATGGTCTCAATCCGCTCTCGGGCCTTTGGGCGCGCGAAGAGTTGATCAATCCGCAGATTTTCCCGGTCGGCTCGACGCATTCGACATTCAATGCCAACCCGATGGGTACCGGCGTTGCGCTCGAAGCGATGAAGATGATGCAGGAGACCGACTACGAGAGCATGGTCATGGAGAAGGGCGCTTTCCTTCTCGAGGGCCTCAAGGATCTCAAGCGGCGCTACAAGATCGTCGGCGACGTCGACGGTTTGGGCATGGCTTTGCGCATGGAAATCTGCGAGGCGCATGACAGCTTCACGCCGTCGAAGCGCCTGACCGATCTCATGGTGGATGAGGCAATGAAGGCTGACATGGTCGTCGATGGCCGCACATACGGCCTCGTGCTCGACATCGGAGGCTACTACAAAAACGTTGTGACGCTGGCTCCGAATCTGCACATGTCGCGTTCGGAGATGGAACTGGCGATGAAGCTGCTCGATCAGCTGCTGCAGCGGGTCGCGAAAGCGTGACCGGGAAACCTTGGTGGGCGTTGAGGGTTGAGGCGGGGTGGGAGCGTCGTCGTGCCAGCAATGCAGCCGATGCGATTTGTGAAGTTCGGTGAGGGGCGATTGACACTGGTGGTGGTTCTGTTCGCGCTGTCGATCGGTTGCGATGTGGGCGGTCAGATGTTGGTCAAGATCGGTGCCGGTAAAGTTTCGCAGACCAGTGGGCGGTCACAGGAATGACGGGAAAAGTCGCCGAAGTCTTGGGCAATCGGTGGTTGCTTGACGGGCTTGCGACCTTCGCTGTCGAAACCGTGGTTTGCTGCGGATTTTGGCTCGAGTGCTGATATCCACCGCGTTTCCGATCGCCAGTCTGAACTTTCTGCGCGTGCACTCGCCGGCCGGTGGTTTCTCGGCGGGTTGTTGTCCAGCCAACAATTGGCAGGACCGGGTGGGTGACGATCAAGTTTGCGTCGGTCGCTGGCGGCGACGGTATCTTAATGCTACCGTCGCCAAAGAATTAAACGCCGTAAGATGCGGAAAAGCTTAAACAATGATGCCAAACGATAGAAGCATGTTCCATGCAGGCGGGCGGGTTGGGTTCCTGCTGATCCATGGCCTCGGCGGGACACCAGTGGAACTGCGTTTCGTCGCGCAAGGGCTCGCGCGGGCAGGCTTCACGGTCTATTGCTGCCAGCTGGCTGGCCACTGCTCGAGCGTCGAGGACCTGCGGACCTCCACTTGGCGGGATTGGTACGCCAGCGTCGAGGCAGCCCACGATCGCCTGAAACGACACTGTGATATCGTCATTGCCGGCGGGCTGTCGATGGGCGGTATCCTGGCACTTCATCTGGCGCACAACCGGCCTGCTGAGGTGCACGGTCTCGCGCTTTATGCGCCGACGTTGTGGCTCAATGGCTGGTCGATGCCCTGGTATGCGGGATTGATGCGCTTCGTGCGCCCGACACCGCTGAAGCTCGAGATCAATCTCAAGGAACATGAGCCTTACGGCATCAAGGACGAGCGCATCCGCGCCTTTGTCGTCAACAGCATGCTATCCGGCGACAGTTCCGCCGCGGGGGTGTTCTCGACGCCGCTGCGCTCTTTTGCGCACTTCAATAGTCTGGTGGCCGTCGTAAGGCGTGAACTCCCCAAGATCACGACGCCGGCGCTGATCATTCATCCGCGGCACGACGACATCGCCGATATCGACAATGCCTACTATCTGCAGCGCAAGCTTGCAGGCCGCGTCGACGTGGCGGTGCTCGACGATAGCTACCATATCATCACACTCGACCGGCAACGCATGGTCGTCGTCGACCGGTCGGTCGAGTTCGCGCATGGTCTCGTTGCTGAAACCGCCGCAGTTGCTGCGCCGGTCGAGCCCCTCAAGATTATTGCCGCCGAGTAGAGTTCTTGATCTGATGCCGCGAATGTCAAGGGGTAGATCGATCGCGTTTGCTGCCAACCTGTGTTCGAACCGCGTGGAGCGCGCAAGGATGGCATGCGCCCCTGTTCCCGAATTCAGCTATGAGCACTTTTCCGGCGTGACTGCAGTCCCCGAGGCGGATTGGACCCGCCTGTTTCCGGACGATGCCGAAGGTCATGCGTATTATGCGGCGGTAGAAGGCGCCCCGCCGCCTGGCTTCCGGTTCGAAGCAGCAGCCGTTCGCCAGCATGGGCGCATCGTTGCGGCTGCGCCGGTCTTCCACGTCACCTATCGCCTGGATACGCCGCTACAAGGCCGCTGGCGACCGCTTGGCGACTGGCTGCATCGCACGATGCCGCGACTCGTCAGCTTGCCGGTCATGGGGCTCGGTTCGCCGGTTGCCGACCGCTGCCATCTCGGCTTCGATGCGGCGCTCTCAACGCCCGAGCGGCAGACGGCGCTTGGGGTGCTGCTCGCCGGTCTCGACGCCAAGGCCAAGACGGATCGCATTCCGCTGCTGGCGATCAAGGACCTAGCCGACCGCGAACTGGGGCCGCTGCAGGCCGTCATCTCGGACGCAGGCTTTTCGCGCATTGCCAGCTTGCCGGTCTGCGTGCTCGATCTTCCTTTCAAGACCGAAGCCGAGTATGTGCAGAGCTTGTCGGCGAACAATCGCTCAACGTTGCGGCGCAAGCTAAAGGCAGCGCCGAAAGTCGAGTTGGAAACCGTAAGCTCGATCGCCGGGCTCGAGCAGCAGATCTTCGAACTTTATGAAGAAACGCGCAAGAACAGCCGGTTCGACTACGGTGACTTCGAGCAACTGTCGCCGGCCTACTTCCGGCGCGTGATGGAAGGGCTCGGCGAGCGCGCGGCCTGCATCCTGTGCCGCGTCGATGGCAAGCTGCTGGCATTCAAGCTGATGTTCATCGAGAAGGACCGGATTATCGACAAGTTCTGGGGCATGCGGTATCCGATCGGCCGCGATTACAACCTGTTCTTCCTGGCCTGGATGGAGGGCGTCCGGTTCGCGCTGGCGCGTGGGGCGACGCGGTTCCAGTCCGGCCAAACCGCATACGCGCAAAAGGTGAAACTCGGCAGTGGCCTCGACAAACTCTGGGTCTACTTCCGCCATCGCGGGCCGGTGAGCAACCGCATTTTCCGTGCTGTCGCGCCGCTGATCGCCTTCGATAAGATGGATCCCGAACTGACAGCGATCAGAAAGCGTGAACGCGAGAAGCAGAAGG
>JANLQP010000395.1:0-1615 GCA_031367895.1 Hyphomicrobiales bacterium | reverse complement strand
GGCGTCGGTGGGTGTCAGGATGTTGCCTTGCTCGGTCGCGAGCCCATGACCGGCGAAGTAGACGAGCGCCAGTTCGGCGCCAGCGGCTTGTTGCTCGAGTTTCTTGAGCCCGGCCTGCAAGCGGGCGCGGTCGGCGTCGAGGCAGCCGGGCGTGACGCCGTCGCAGGCGATCACCTCGAAGCCGTGCTTGGTGAGCAGCTCCACGACCTTGCGCGCGTCGTGCATCGAATTGTGGAGCGGGCCGAAGCTCGCATAATTGTCCTGGCCGATCACCAGCGCCACCCGCCGCGCCTCGGCGACCGAGATCATCAGCACGAGTGCGAACAACGCCGCAGCAAATCGGATGAACATGAACGCCTCGTCACGCAATGGACTGAGTGGTGGTGTCAGCCCGGCGGGCGGCAGCACCGCTCGAACCTTAGCAAAATCCCGTGCGCCAGCGCCAGCCGTCGGGCCGTTGGCTCATCCTGGCACGGCGTTAACCGTGCTCGTTCGCGTAAGGGCGAGGTCTGGGAAACCTGCCGGCAGCCGTTAACGGCCGGCCCATGAATGGCGGCTGGTGGCGCGTGTTGCGTCTAGACCGAGTCACCGCGACCGCGTCGCCGCTTGAGGCTCTCAGCGGTTCGCGCAGCCACCGTTGCTTCTTACCGAGGATCGCGGCGAACGCGCTGAGACCAAGGAGAGCATTGTCAGCTCGCCGGTTTCCCCATCTCACCCCGCAGAGAGACGGGATGACAATGCATGCGCCAAGGCTGCTGCGTCAAGTTGGCATCAGCGTTTGCCTATGGGAAACGCCACCGGCGCCGTTAACGCGTCGCCGCTGACTCGCGAGGACGCCAGCGTACCGGCGATTGCGCCGATCCCGTTCCAACTTGGCGCGGCCCTGGCAGTCGGATTTTCCGCATCGGCGCTTTCTCGGCAGGCAAAGCGGAAGGCGATCCGCTGGACTCAGGGCGGTCCAGCGTGCATTTGAAAGCGGAATTTCTGTCCGAACAACCGGAGCCACTTCTCAAAGCAAGACGGCATTTGAGGTTGGGCTACAACAGCCCGATCGAATTCGATGCGAAGATGCGATTTCCACGGAACCGGGACAGCTCAACTAAAAGATGATGAGGCACCAATGATCGAACCAGATGAACCTTTGATTCTTCTCCCGAGCCGGCGAAAATATGCCGGAATGCTGTTAGGCTCCCTCGCGTTTGTGGCGATTGGCCTTGCAATGATCGGCGAAGGACACATGACCGGATGGCTGGTCGTCGGCTTCTTCGCGCTTTGCGCCGCGGCATTCTTTGTCAACAGCCTACCGCAGGCTAGCTATCTAAAGCTGACGGTCGATAACTTTGAGTATGTTGCGCTGTTTCGAAAGACGCAGTTGCAATGGACAAGCGTATCGTCGTTCGGCGTTACCCGCGTCGACGGCAGAGCCATGGTGATGTTCGATATTCTTGATCAGCAGACGGCCGCCGCTGCCTTGGCGCGTCGGCTCCTCGGGGCCGGCGCCGGTTTGCCAGACACCTACGGCTTGAATGCGGAGGAATTGGCTCAATTGATGAACGATTGGCGCGAACGAAGTCTGGTGTGGAAGTCGAAGAAAACGTAGTAGGGGCACCTCAAG
>JANLQP010000372.1:0-1842 GCA_031367895.1 Hyphomicrobiales bacterium | reverse complement strand
CGAGGCGGGCTATGGTCGGATCGTCCAGGCGCACGCCTGCTCGCACCGTTTCGCCAAGCGCCAAAAACGTGCGTTCGGCCTGCGCCAGCAGCCCCGGCATCTGGCCGAGAAATTTGCCGACCTCGCCCGCGCCCTCGCGCGCATCCTTGAGCACGCCGGCGGCGCCGAGGTTCGCCTCGATCCAGTTCCGCGCGATCGGTTCTGCCGCTGTCCAGATATTGAGCGAGGGATCGAGTGAGCGCGCTACGCCTTCGACCACGATCATCGTTTTCTGCAGATTGATCAGTTCCGGCCGTGTCTCCATGTCGAAGACCTCGGTGTAGGCGAACAACTGCCCGAGCAGGTCGGCCATGGAAATCTCGTCCGCCGTGCGGCCGTGGATCGGCTCGCCGATGGCGCGCAATGCCTGCGCGAACACCTCGACAGGATGATGCAGCGGCACATAGCCGGCCCAGAAGTGCACCTCGGCTGCACGCCTGTAATCGCGCGAGATCAGGCCAAACAGGATCTCGGCAAGGAAGCGGCGCTCCTTGGGGCCGAGCCGTCCCATGATGCCGAAATCGACCGCGACGACGATGCCCTGCGCGTCGACCAGCAGGTTGCCCTGGTGCATGTCGGCGTGGAAGAAGCCGTCGCGCATGGCGTGGCGCAGGAACGAGCGGAGCACGGTCAACCCTAAGGCGCGCAAGTCGTGACCTTCGGCCGTAAGCCGTGCCTTGTCCGCGATCGGGATGCCGTCGATCCATTCGATCACAAGGACGCGGCGCTGCGTACGGCGCCAGTCGACCTGCGGCACGCGGAAGGCGCCATCCGGCAATGCCTTGTCGCCGGCGATGTTCTCGGCCATCTCGGAGATGGCAGCAGCTTCCAGCCGCAGATCCATTTCCAGCGCGGTGGTACGCGCGAGCGTATCGACAACGGAGACCGGTTTCAGACGCCGGATCGGGGCATGGAACCGCTCGATCAGGCGGGCCGCGAAATAGTAGCTTTCGAGGTCATTGCGGAAGCGGCGCTCGACGTCCGGCCGCAGGATCTTCACGGCGACCGTCCGTCGGCTGCCGTCCGGTGCCTTGACAACGGCCTTGTGCACCTGCGCGATCGAGGCGGCGGCGACCGGTGGCCCGAACTCCAGGAAATGATCTTCCAACTTGCCGCCGAGCGACGCTTCCACCGCGCGACGGGCTTCCGCCATCGAGAACGGCGGCAGGCGGTCCTGCAGGCGGCGCAGATCCGTGGCCAGAGCCTCGCCGATCAGGTCCGCGCGCGTTGCCAGGAACTGGCCGAGCTTGACGTAGGACGGTCCGAGCCGGGTCAGCGCGGCGGCGATGCGCTGGTCTTTCGGCGTGCCCACACGAAATGGCCAAGTGAGCAGGCGGATCGGCAGCGTGATCAGGCGCAGGAGATGCAGCGCCCAAGGCACTTGCGTGCCTTGGGGGACGAAGCGGACGCCGTATTGGGCGAGGACGAGGCCGGCGCGGGCCAGCCGGAAGAGATGTGCGATGGCGGTGAACAAAGCGGGCTCAGTTCCGGCATGGGGACCCGGCACCAATCACCGGTGCGATTGTGATTGCAGGGGAGGGCTACGGGGTCAAGGGGAGGCGCGTTCGGGCAAGCTCGCAACGAACCCCTCGTCGCGCCGGCAACGACAGCATCGGCAGCGCCTCGTCTGGATCAACCGTTGTGTTTCGACGGCCAATTGGCTTGACGCCAGTACGCCCCCCGAAAGTCGGCTTCTTTCTTCCAAACTCATTGGACGCAGCGTTCCTAAATCGGATCGAGACACTCTTCCAAGGTCTCGCTATTCTTCGTTGACGCCTAGCAGCGACGTCACAAACAAAGCCA
>JANLQP010000332.1:0-54918 GCA_031367895.1 Hyphomicrobiales bacterium | reverse complement strand
GCCGTGATGCCGCGCGATCCGGCTGCCGGATCGGTCTTGGCGTAGACCACGATCACCTGCGCATCCGGCGCGTTCGTGATCCACATCTTGGTGCCGTTGAGGACGTAGCGGTCGCCCTTCTTGTCGGCGCGCAACTGCATGGAGACGACGTCGGAGCCGGCGCCCGATTCGCTCATAGCAAGTGAGCCGACGTGCTCACCTGAGATCAGTTTCGGCAGGTATTTTTTCTTTTGCGCGTCATTGCCGTTGCGGCGGATCTGGTTGACGCAGAGGTTTGAGTGCGCGCCGTACGACAAGCCGACGGCCGCCGACGCCCGCGACATCTCCTCGACCGCGACGCAGTGCTCGAGATAGCCGAGGCCGGAGCCGCCGTACTCCTCCTCGACCGTGATTCCGTGCAGGCCGAGGTCGCCCATCTTGGGCCAGAGCTCACGCGGGAACCGGTCGGTCTTGTCGATCTCGGCGGCGATCGGCGCCACCTCGTTCGAGGCAAAGGCGCGCACGGTCCGGCGCAGCTGATCGGCGGTCTCACCGAGGCCGAAATTGAGTGTCGGGTACTCGTTCGGGATGGACATGGGGGCAGCCTTTCCGGTCGCGGGGCAGGTTTGCGGGCACCATATGGGGGCTGGAGCTTTGCGGAAAGGGGCCGTGTCTGGGTCAGACCGTAACCACCGGTCGGAGTGAACCGGCCCCGACATCGTTCTTATGTACGGTCAGCTGCTCCGGTGAAGTCCGACATACTCGTCCGGCGCACTCGGACCGCACAGGTGCGAGGCCATCGGCCATCATTGGCGTCTTGACCCGTTCGCTCCGACCTACGCCCTCTCGCTTGCCAACGGCGGCAACCTTCGTGATAGTCCGTCCATACGCCGACTGGGCCAGCGCGAGACACCCCATGTTCACGACCTTCTTCCACGAGCTGAAAGCCGCCAAGCTGCCGGTGACGCTCAAGGAATACCTGCTGCTGATGGAAGCCTTGAAGGCCGACCTCGCCGAACAGCGGGTCGAGCATTTCTATTATCTCTCGCGCGCCACCCTGGTGAAAGACGAGAAGCACCTCGATAAGTTCGACCAGGTCTTCGGCCACGTCTTCAAGGGCCTGGAGCTGATGAGCGATGCCGCCGAGGTCGAAATCCCCGAGGAATGGCTGCGCGCCGTCAACTCGCTCTACCTCTCCGACGAGGAGAAGGCGAAGATCGAGGCGATGGGCGGCTGGGACAAGATCATGGAGTAGCTGAAGAAGCGCCTCGAGGAACAGAAGGGCCGCCATCAGGGCGGCAAGAAGTGGATCGGCACCGGCGGTACGTCGCCGTATGGCGCGGAGGGGTACAACCCTGCTGGCGTGCGCATCGGCCAGAAGGAGAACAAGAATTTCCGCGCTGTGAAAGTCTGGGACAAGCGCGAGTTCAAGGACCTCGACGATAACGTCGAACTCGGCACGCGGAATATCAAGGTAGCGCTGCGGCGCTTGCGCAAGTTCGCGCGCGAGGGTGCTGCCGAAGAGCTTGATCTCGACGGCACGATCAAGGGCACCGCGCACAAGGGCTATCTCGACATCCAGATGCGGCCGGAGCGGCGCAACACCGTGAAAGTGCTGATGTTCTTCGACATCGGCGGCTCGATGGACTGGCACATCAAGCTGGCGGAGGAGCTGTTTTCGGCTTCGCGCGCCGAGTTCAAGCACATGCAGCACTACTACTTCCACAACTGCCTCTACGAGTTCGTCTGGAAGGACAACAAGCGGCGCTGGACCGAGAAGACTGCGACTTGGGACGTGCTGCACAAGTTCCCGGCCGATTATCGGGTGATCTTCATCGGCGACGCGTCTATGAGCCCCTACGAGATCACGGTGCCCGGCGGTTCCGTCGAGCACATGAACGAGGAAGCTGGTTCGTCGTGGCTGAAGCGCGTCACCGGCATCTACGAGCACTGCGTCTGGCTCAATCCCGTGCCCGAGCAGCACTGGAGCTGGACGCCCTCGATCAAGCTCGTTGGCGACATCATGGAGAACCGGATGTTCCCGCTGACGCTCGGCGGCCTCGATGGCGCGATGAAGGCGCTGATGCGGTGATTGCTCGCGCCTTCGGATGCCCGTCGTGTCGAAGACATGGCTCCGACTTGGCGCATCTGGCGCGTGAATACTCGAGCGCTTGGGCACACTCGGGCGGTTTTGTTTGCACATCCGAAGGGGGTTACAGGCGTTATCCCTGCGACAAACTTCTATGCGTTGTCGTGGCGCCTTTATTTCCGCAATACAGCCGTGCTACGAAGAACGATAAACACACGTCGCGGCGTATCTGCGGAGGGGAGCAGGGCCATGACCATCTTTCGGCACATCGTCAACAGCCGTCGGCGCGCCGCTAAAGGCATCGTCGGCTTGGGGCTTGCGCTGGCACTCGCCGGTTGCTCGTCGGCGAGTTCCGGATTGACCACCGGTTCGCTGCTGCCAGGTACGGCAAAGCCGGCTGACCCCGTGAGTGAGCGTGCCCTGCAGGTTGGCGCCATCTCGGCACGGGCGGCAAAGTGCGGTTATAATTTCGACCCGACCATGCTGAAAGCGAACTATCTGGCCTTCGAAGCGGGCCAGGAGAACGCGGCCGGCGGCGCTGCAAAGGCCGAAAAAATCTTTGACATGACGCGCTCGTCGGTTGCCGGAAAAATCGGTGACCCGAGCGAGTATTGCACCGAGGACAAGACGGCCGAGATCAAGTCCGATCTGACGCGGCATCTGGCCGGTGATTTCAGTCCGCCGAAAAAGAAGGCCGAGGGCGGATTCCTCGATGCACTCGCAGCGAAACAAGTCACGCCATTCGAGCCGCAGAAAGCTTTCTGCCCTAACGGCGCCTGCTACTAGGCAGCGCGCTGCCCCCAGAAAGCAGGCGAGGGGCAGCTTTCCCGGGCCTGCCACCGGCATCAGTATTCCTACATGCCCGGCGCGCCGGCGCGCTTTCAGCACGACGGCGGGCATCCACGACAGCTCGCGGTAGACATTGAGGATTCTTGGACCTCGCCATGGGTCCCAGACTTCGCGGGGATGACGACGGAGATCTCAGGGTAATCAGGACGTCCTATGGGCTGCGTGCGCCGATGAGTGCGCCGGTGAATTTCACTGGGATGCGGCTCTGATTGATTCCAGGTACGACGTTTAGCGGTGTCGAACGCGCAATATCGACCTGGTCGTTCGCCGCGGGCACCCGTAGCGCTGCGGCAGCAGCCGCGCCCATCGAGGCCTGATCGGCATGCGTCATCGCTCGATTGGCGATCAGACATGCTGCGACATTGACGATGGCGATCATGAGCGCGAAATGCGCAACTCGAC
Source organism: Hyphomicrobiales bacterium (assembly GCA_031367895.1). GTDB lineage: Bacteria > Pseudomonadota > Alphaproteobacteria > Rhizobiales > Hyphomicrobiaceae. The sequence goes on along the minus strand of JANLQP010000332.1, from coordinate 51,599 downwards.
CTGCGCGCATGCCGCCGATGCGTGCCATCGCGTCCTGGCCAGGTTTTCCTGGGAACGCCGACGTCGCAGGCGCACGCGGCTTCCGCAGTGACTGCGACGGGCGGCCATGATGTGAACCGCGGCGGATCATGTTTGTCTGTTCTCTCATGAGGTGAGAGACTGCCACGACCACCTGAAGGTAGCGTGAAAACAATATGTACAATCTGTGATTGAAACACCAGAGTTGCTAGCTGGTAAACAAGTGTGCCGTCCAAAATTCACCCGCGGCGCGTCATTCGCTCCGCCACCAGTTCTGCAATGGCCATCGAAGCGGTGAGGCCCGGGCTTTCGATTCCGAACAGCATCACCAGACCTTCGAGGCCATGCGTCTCCGAGCCATGCGCGAGGAAATCGGGCACGGGTTCACCCTCGCGGTAGAGCTTCGGGCGGATGCCGGTGTAGTCGGCGTGCAGGCGCGTCTCGTCGAGACCCGGATAGTAGGTGCGGATGAAGCCCAGGAACTTCTCGATCTTCGATTCGTCGAAGCTGTAGTCGATCTCCGGAATCCATTCGATATCGGGGCCGAACTTGCAGCGTCCGCCGATGTCGACGGTGACGTGCAGGCCAAGCCAAGCGCCGTCCGGCATCGGATAGATGTGGCGAGCGAACGGCGATTTGCCGGAATAGGCATAGTACTGGCCGACCGCGTAATAGGTCTCGGGCGGACGATAGTTGCCGGTCCAATTCATCGTCCGCGCCAGCTTGGAGCCGTGCAGGCCCGCCGAAAGGATCAGTTTGCGGCAGGTGATGCGGCCCGCGCCTTCACCGGCAATCACGATCTCGTAAGGGCCGTCCGCTGTGCGCCCGATCCGCTGCACAGGCGTATTGAGCACAACCTGGCCGCCCGCCGCCTCCAGATGGCCCTCCAGCGCCAGCATCAAACCGTGGCTATCGATCACGCCGGTCGAGGGCGAAAGCAGCGCCGCGACGCAGGCGACCTCCGGCTCCAGCGCCTTCGCCTCCGCACCCGTCATCGGCTGCAGATCGTTGACGCCATTCTTCACGGCGGTTTCGTGGATCGCCTTCAACTTCGGCAGTTGTGACTCAGCCGTCGCCACCAGCAGCTTGGTGATCGGCAGATGCGACACGCCATTCTCGGCGCAGAAACGGTAGAGCTTCTGTTTACCCTCGACGCAAAGTCTCGCGCGCAGCGATCCCGGCGGATAATAGATACCGGCATGGATCACCTCGCTGTTTCGCGACGAGGTTTCCGAGCCGATCATGTCGTGCTGCTCGAGGACCATGACCTCCTGGCCGCGCAGCGCCAACTCCCGGGCGATCGCGAGACCGACGACGCCTGCCCCGATCACGATGGTCTCGACGTCGGCAGTCATGGCGGCTCCTCGCGGCATTGGCTGTCAAGGGGATCGGACGGGCCGTCTGATCGCACGATTTGTGCGCGCGTGCCAGCAGCGAAAAAGCAGCCCGCCATCCAGCGAACGATTGCCCGTGGCCTACTTCAACGCGGCCTGGATCAGCGCCTTCGCCTCCGGGCTGTCCCATTCGGCAGGGCCGGTGAGGCGGCCGATCTCGCGGCCTTCGCGATTGATCAGCAGCGTGGCGGGTAGGCCGATCGCCTTCAACGTCGAGGCCATCCGCACACCCGGGTCAGCGTAGACACCGAGCTTCGTCACCTTGATGCCATCGAGGAACTTCTTCGCGCCTTCGATGCCGGTGCGGTCGATGCTGACGGCGATCACCTCGAACGCATCGGAACCGAGTTCCGTCTGCAGCCGCTCGATGCCGGGCATTTCCTTGCGGCACGGGATGCACCACGTCGCCCACAGATTGAGCAGCACAACCTTGCCGCGCCAGTCCCTCAGCGTGCGCTCCTTGCCTGCGGCATCGAAGAAGGACGCGGTATCGGGCAACGCTTCCGGCGTCTTCTTGAACACGAACGTCGTCATCTGGCCGGTCGAGAGCGGGTTGGTGCCGGGACCTGACGGCAGCTGGGCCGGGGCGGTGGGCGCAGGCGCGGACGGCGCCTGCGCAACGCGAACTTGAGCTGCTGGCGGTGCGCGCGCATTGTCAGCTGTGCGCGCCATGACGTATACCGCGCCGAACCCGGCAAGGGCTGCGATCGCGACTGTTGCACAGCTCAGCACAATCGACATGCGCCGACCTTGCGGCTGCGGCGCCGGCGGGGTGTTATCGCTTGTCATTCTATTGCCTTCCCATTGACCCCTGGCACGCGATCGATCGCGACACGAGGCGCCGTTCATGACCGACAAAAACGCCAACAAGATGTGGGGCGGCCGCTTCGAGATGTCACCCGCCGAGCTGATGGTGGAGATAAACGCCTCGATCGGCTTCGACAAGGCCATGGCGCCGCAGGATATCCGCGGCTCGAAGGCCCACGCCGAGATGCTGGCCGCGCAAGGTATCATCACGAAGGCCGACGCGAAGGAAATCCTGCGCGGGCTCGATCAAGTGGCGGCGGAGATCGCGTCGGGTGATTTCGAGTTCCAGGTGAAACTCGAGGATATCCATCTCAATGTCGAGAGCCGGCTGACCGAGATCATCGGCGCAGCGGGCGGGCGGCTGCACACAGCACGCTCGCGCAACGATCAGGTGGCGCTGGATTTCCGCATGTATGTGCGCGACGCGATCGACGGGCTCGATCGCTCCCTGATCACACTGCAATCCGTGCTGGCGGCGAAGGCCGAGGCGCACGCCGACACGATCATGCCGGGGTTCACGCACCTGCAGCCGGCACAGCCCGTCACGTTCGGGCACCATCTGCTCGCCTACGTCGAGATGCTGGAGCGCGACCGTGGCCGCTTCGCCGATGCCCGAAGCCGTCTCAACGAATGCCCACTCGGCTCGGCGGCGTTGGCTGGCACATCGTTCCCGATCGACCGGCACATGACGGCGGAGAAGCTGGATTTCGACCGCCCGACGGCCAATTCACTCGACGGCGTCGCCGATCGCGACTTCGCGCTGGAAACGCTGGCGGCGGCATCGATCACAGCCATGCACCTGTCGCGGCTGTCGGAAGAGATCGTGATCTGGATGACGCCACAGTTCGGCTTCGTGCGGCTGACGGATCGCTGGACCACCGGCTCCTCGATCATGCCGCAGAAGCGCAACCCGGACGCAGCCGAACTCTGCCGCGCCAAGGTCGGGCGGATCGCCGGCGCCTTCCAAGGCCTCTTGATGGTCATGAAGGGTTTGCCGCTCACCTATTCCAAGGACATGCAGGAGGACAAGGAAACGACCTTCGATGCCCTGCGTAGCCTAGCCGTGGCGGTAGCAGCCATGGCCGGCATGATCGCGGACATCGAGCCGGTGCCCGAAGCCATGCATGCGGCCGCAAGCCGCGGCTATTCAACGGCCACGGATCTGGCCGACTGGCTGGTGCGCACCCTCAAGTTGCCATTCCGGGAGGCGCACCATGTGACGGGAACGATCGTGCGCTTGGCGGAAAAGCAGGGCGTCGGCCTGGAAGCCCTGCCGCTCAGCGCCATGCAAGGCGTCGAGCCGCGCATCTCCAAGGACGTGTTCACGGTTCTTTCCGTGGAAAGCTCGGTCAAGAGCCGAGTGAGCTATGGGGGAACTGCGCCACAGAACGTGCGCAAAATGGCACGGAGCTGGATAAAGCGGTTGGAAAAGGCGGCCGGAAAGGGTTAGGTGATGCAGACACCTCGGTCCAAGGCCCCATTACGGCCACGGATTGGGTATGCGTAAGTATTGGGTATGGCTATGTTTGGCGCTAAGTTTAAGTGTAGCGCTAGGTAAAACGAAGAATGGGCCGTTCGTGGTCCCTGGTTTGGTGGTCTCGTCAGGACGTATGATGCGCGCAGCAACCCTCATGGCAGCATTTTCGAAAGCCGGGCTGGTGGCTGCGCTGCTGGCCGGGCTCGCGGGCTGTGGCACACGCGGCAATCTCGAATATCCCGAGCAGGCCAAGAACGAGCCGACGGCGACGGCCGACTCGGGCCAGGGCAAGCCTGAAGGCGCGGCCTTGAAAGGGCACAAGCCCTTTATCCTCGACGGCCTCATTCGCTGATCTTCTGATACCTTGATCCCCTGATCGAACAGTCCGCCCCTTTGGGCCAAGTCACATGCACCATTTCCACTATCGCTCTGGCGTCCTCCATGCCGAGGACGTGAGTTTGGCGCGCATCGCGGCCGAGGTCGGCACGCCCGTCTACGTCTATTCCAGCGCCACGATCGATCGGCATTACACGGCCTTCGCGGCGGCCTTCACAGGCCAGCGCGCGCACGTGTTCTACGCAATGAAGGCGAACAGCAATCTCGCGGTCCTGAAAACGCTGGCTGCACTCGGCGCTGGTGCGGACACGGTTTCGGAGGGCGAGATCCGCAAAGCGATGGCCGCGGGCATTCCAGCTTCGAAGATCGTGTTTTCTGGCGTCGGAAAATCGGACGCGGAACTGGCTTTCGCGGTTGATACTGGGATCTATCAGGTCAATATCGAGACCGAGGACGAACTGCTGGCGTTGTCGCGGATCGCGGCGGCCAGGGCTAAGCGGCAGACCGCCGTGTTCCGCATCAATCCGGATATCGGCGCCGGTGGTCACGCCAAGATCACCACCGGCTCGGCCGAGAACAAGTTCGGCATCAGCATCGGCGAAGCCGAGCGCCTCTATGCCGTCGCCGCCAACCTTCCCGGCGTCCGCATGGCGGGCCTGGCAATGCACATCGGCAGCCAGATCCGCGAATTGGACGACCTCAAGGCCGCGTTCGAGCGCATGCGCGACCTGATCCAGGGCCTGCGCGCGCAGGGGCACCGCGTCGAGCGCGCCGACCTTGGCGGTGGGCTCGGCATTCCCTACGAGATGGACGAGGCCGTCGGCCATGGGCCCGATCTCATCAACGCCTACGCATGCCTGACCAAGCGCACGCTCGGCGGCCTCGACGTGGAACTTGGCTTCGAGCCTGGCCGCTTGATTGTCGGCAATGCCGGCATTCTGTTGACGCGCGTGCTCCGCCTCAACCCGCGCGAGCAGAAGACGTTCGTCGTGGTCGATGCTGCCATGAACGATCTGGTGCGTCCCGCGATGTACGAGGCGTTCCACGACATCTGGCCAGTTGCAGAGGTGGTGGCGCATGCGCCACGGCTGACGTACGACGTGGTCGGCCCGATCTGCGAGACCGGCGACACGTTCGCAACCGCGCGCAAGCTGACTGAGACTCGTGTCGGCGATCTCATTGCGTTCATGACGGCTGGCGCCTACGGCTCGTCGATGTCGTCGACTTACAATTCGCGGCTGTTGGCGCCCGAAGTCATGGTGAAGGGCCGCGACTACGCCATTGTCCGCCCGCGCCAGACCTACGCCGACCTGATCGGCCAGGACCGACTGCCCGGGTGGCTGTGAGCGACGCCATTTCGACGTGCCAAATTCGTTAGGTGCCAGGGCCGCCGTCGTCGTCGAAGACGACCATCAGTTGAAGCCTTCGCCAGTGCGTAGCCAAACCAGATCGCCGATCGGATCATCTCCCCAATCGGCGCCCTCGACACCGTGCAAGCGCTTGATAACAGCGTCGCCTTGGCCCCGAACTGCATCGAACAGCCGCCGTTCGACCTTCGGCGCGGCCACTTCCTCGATGCGGGCCAAAAGCACCGAACTGCCACGCTCAATGTCGACGAAGTGCACGCGCTCCTGCTCGCCCAAAAACTTGGCGAACTGAAGCATGTACTCAGCGAGCCGCGCCATGGGCAGCGTCTCTGGCGGTGAAGACGTCAATCTTGAACCGGCGCAGTTTGTCCTTGCTTATCAGCCTACTCCGCCCGTAGTTCTCATCCTGTTCCGAGCGTGCTCGTTACAGCTTTTACAACTGGTTTGGCCGGCAAATGATTGACATTGATCGGGATGCCGATCGCTAGTCACATCAGATCTGGCTTTCTCGGCCGCTGGCACGCAACGTGCGTCATGCAGCCTCTCACGACCCTGGCAGCGCGTGCGCCTCGGGCATGAAGAGTTCTTTCCAATCGTTCGGCATCTTCTTGGCCGTGCCGACCTTGTTCATGAAGGTGACGTACTTCATTGCGTATTGCGGCGTCGTGGTCCAGACGTTTTCCGGATCCGACACCATCTTCTCCATTTTGGCGCGGTCGGCGCGCTTCTCGTTGACCGCCTTGATGTAGATCTCCGCGGCGTCGCCGGAATTGGAGCGGATGAACGCGTTCGCTTCCTCGACGGCTGTGTAAATGGCGCCTGCAATTTTCGGGTTTTGGTCGCGAAACACCTTCGTCATCAGCATGACGCCGTTGGTCGTCGGCCCGCCGAGCGTGTCGTAGGAGTGGAGCACCTTCTGGATGCCCGGAGCCTCCAACTCGTAATAGTAGAACGGCGCCGATGCGTAGTGACTGTTGATCTCGTTGTTGCCAGACAAGATGGCCGTGATCGCGTCCGGATGCGCCCGTGAAATCGTGATCGGGTCGAGCTTGGCGAAATTCTCGTCGCCCCATTCCTTGGCACACGCCATCTGCAGGCAGACAGCCTGCGCCGAGACCTTCACCGCCGGCAGCGCGATCTTGTCCTTGTCGGTGAAATCCTTGAGCGTCTTGATGTTCTTGTTGTTGGTGACGAGCACGTAGGGCATCGACTGCACGGCGCACAGCGCCCGCACCTCGCCGGGCGTGCCGACGGTCTTCGCCCAGAGCGTGGTCAGTGCCGGCATACCGACGACGCCGCCGTGCATTTGGCCAGCAAGCAGTGCGTCGACCAGGTTGGCAGTGCCGCCGAGATGGCGATACTCGGCCTTGATGTTCGGCAAGCCCGCTTTGGCGGCATACTTTTCCACAAGCTTGAGTGAATCCATCACCATCTGCGGAAGGTAGGGCAGCCCGTGCTGCATCAGCAGCGTAACGGTCGAGATCTCCTGCGCCAATGATGAGCGGATAATGCCCGGTGTCGCCAGCATGCCGGTCGCGGCGAGTGCGGTCTTGCCGAACTGGCGCCTGTCCATGGTCGTCTCCCCATCGTTGACTGCTTTTGCACATCATCGATCAGGCAGCCGCCGCTTGTCGAGCATCCAGTTTGACCACTGTCGGCTCTGCAAACCAACTGCGCCAGCGAGGAGGTCCCCGCCGGCGCATGAAAACTCTGAGATTTTGTCTAGACGCTGCGATCAGCGCTCGCCGGCACGGCGATCGTCGCTACGGCCACGACCCGGACCGCTGCGCTGGCTGAAGTTGCCGCCACCTGCGCCGCCGCGATTGCCACCACCCGCAGTCCGGGGGGCACCTCCGCTGCGGTTTTCGCCGCCGCCGTTGCCCTGCGGACGCGACTGGCGCTGCTCGCCGCGACCATTTCCGCCATTGTTGTTCGGCCGGTCGTCGCGGCGGCCATTCTCGGCCGGACGGCGATCACCGGACTTCGATGCGCCTTCTGACCCGCGATCCTTTGAGGACCAGTTCGACCACGGACGCGGGCCGCCTTCAGCTGAACGTGCCGGGGCTGCACCGCGACCTTCGCCACGCGGCTCGGTGCTGCGCGGACGCTGCTCGGACCGTGCGTCCGGACGCGCCGAAGCACGACTGCCCTCAGCGCGCGGGGCACGGCTCTCCGATCGATCACTCTGCGGCGCGCGGTCAGCACGGACATCGCGGTCCTCACGCGGACGACGATCGCCACGATGGCCGCCGCTGGGGCGTCCACCACGCTCGACGACGCGTCCGCCGCGATGATCACCACGGCCACCGCCGGCATTGCGCGGACGCTCCGGACGGGCGCCGGCAATCTTCGGATCCGCCGCGATCTTGCTGTCGTTGCGGCGATCCTCGGGCTTGAACTGCTGGCGCGTCGTGCGCTCGATGTCGCGCAATTGCGTGCGCTCTTCCTGATCGACCAGCGCGATCGCGACGCCGGTTGCGCCAGCGCGTGCCGTGCGGCCGATGCGGTGGACGTAGCTTTCCGGAACGTCCGGCAGTTCGAAGTTGATGACGTGCGTCACCTGGTCGATATCGATGCCGCGAGCCGCGATATCGGTCGCAACCAGCACGCGGATTTCGCCGGCCCGGAACGAAGCCAATGCGGCTTCGCGCTGGTTCTGGCTCTTGTTGCCGTGAATAGCGGCGGCCTGGACGCCGGCCGTTTCAAGGTGTTTCGCCACTTTATCGGCGCCGCGCTTGGTGCGGGCGAAGACCAGGGTGCGGGCCATCACTGGATCAGACAGCAGCTCCACCAGCAGCGAACGCTTCTTCGACTGCTCGATCAGGATGATGCGCTGCTCGACGCGCTCGATCGTAGTTGCCGACGGCGCCACCGAAACGCGAACCGGATCGACCAGCAACTCGGCTGCAAGTGCCCCGATCTCGTGCGGCATCGTTGCCGAGAAGAACAGGTTCTGCCGCTTCATCGACAGCTTCGAGACGATGCGCCGGATCGGGCGCACGAAGCCGAGATCGAGCATCTGGTCGGCCTCGTCGAGCACGAACACTTCCGTGCCCTCGAGCGAGATATTGCGCTCGTCCATGTGGTCGATCAAACGGCCGGGGGTGGCGACGAGAACGTCGACACCACGCGCCATGGCGTTGATCTGCGGCCTATGGGCGACGCCTCCAAACACCACGGCGACTGTCAAACCGGTATGACGGCCATAGGTGCGGAAGCTGTCGCCTATCTGGGTAGCAAGCTCGCGCGTCGGCGACAGAACCAGCGTGCGGCAACCCTTGCGGGGCGCGGGCCGGCGATCGGCGAGGAGCCTGTTGAGAATGGGGAGTGCGAAGGCAGCCGTCTTGCCGGTGCCCGTCTGGGCAATGCCGAGCAAGTCACGGCCGGCGATCACGCCGGGAATGGCCTTGGCCTGGATCGGGGTCGGCGTCGTATAGCCTTCCTCGGTGAGCGCCTTGATGAGTTGGGCGTCGAGGCCGAGGTCTGTGAATGTCGTCAATGGACATGCTTTCTGTTGACGAGTCCAAACGCGCATGCCGATGAGCCGCGAAAGGCGGCCGGGCACACGAGCACAGCTCGTTTGCTGAGGACGCCCCGCGTGACGTGGGCTGTCTGATGGGAAGCTTCGTTCAGGGCGCTCAACAGGGGGATATACGGGGGCTATCAAGCCCTGCACAAATCCCTTCACGCGGCTGGAGCGCCGGAAACGCCCGATTCGGACGATCCCTTTATCTCTCATGGTGCGCCGCACAAGTCAAATTGTTTCTGTTGTGGCGCTGGTCAGGTCAGACCTGGGTCAGACCCATGGGTCTGACCCAGCATTACACAGCGAGTAACACGAGGCATCACGCGCCTTCGACAATGCGGATATCGCGTTCAGCACCCTTGCCGAGCAAACGCAGCGCTTCCTGATAGTCGGGGCTGTCGTGTGCGTCTTGCGCGTGCTGGACGCTCTCGAACTCGAGCACGACGGTACGAAGCTTCAACCCAGCTTCGTAAGTTTTTACGGGCTCGCCGCGCACGAGGATCCGGCCGCCTGCTTTCTGCAGTGCCGGTCCCGCGAATTTTGCGTAAGCTGCAAGTGCGTTCGGGTTCAAAATCGAGCGGTAAGTTGCAACCCAATATCCTTTGGCCACGATGTTTCCTTTCGCGCTGTGCCCCGCGTCGGCTTGCCGGGCATGCCGCGCCGCTCAACTCGTCTCGAACAAATCTGCGCGGCGCTTGCCGATCTGGTCGACTTTCCATTGCGGGATCTTGAACTCCCAGCCGCCGGCCTTGGCGTTGATCTCCTCGCCCTTCTTCTTGGCGTCGCCCTCGCCGCCTGTTGCCTGGAACGACAGCCAGCTGGCGTCGCCGTCCTTGCGCAGGCGGAACGTCGTGATCAGGCCGCCTTCCTGTTCCAGGCGGAGAACCGAGACCTTATCGCCGGCTGGCGTTGCGTCGAGCTTGCGGACGTCCTCGATCTCGATGCCGGCAAAGCCTTGCACGATCTGGTCGAAGCTGGCGCCGTCCTTCAGCTTCTTGCCCTCGGGCATCTTCGCGAGCTTGAACTTCTGGTCCTTCGCCTTGGGGTCCTTGTCCTTGTCGGCGGCATCCTTGGTGTCGTTCTTTTCGATCACCAGTGCGTCCTCTCCCGGATGCTCCAACGTCAGCTTGAGAACTTTCGCGGTTTCGACCTCGTAGGCGGTTGCCGAGGCCCAGTCCTTGAACTCAAGGCCGCCTTTCGGTTCGCCGGTCGCGAGCCAGGTCTGCGTCTCGTTCAAACGGCGCACATACGTGCCGCCTTTGCCGGAACCGAAGGCGTCGTAACGGGCCTTGCCGAGAACGACCTCGGCAAGCGGCTTGCCCTTGGCGTCGAGAATGCGCACGCCGCGCGACTTGGCGTCCTTGGACGCGGGATCTTCGAGCTCCAACTGCTTGTGACGATCCTTGGCGGCAGTCTTCGGGTCGATCAGCTCGGACCGCGCGATGGCGTTGAGCAGTGCACTGACGCGCTCCGGGTTGGCGGGGTAGCCTGAGCGCTCCCGCATCGTCCACTGCTCGCCCACGCGGTCGAGCGTCACCTTCTTTTCGCCTTGCGTGAGCTCGATCGCCGCGATGGCCTTTTCCTGGCGGGCGAGACCGGGCACGAGGGCCGCGCCCTCGACCTTGCCGGCCGACCAGCGGTTGGTGACCGAGTAGATCACGGCGGCGGTGATGAGCGACACGGCTGTCGCGATGGCGAGGCCGGCGAATTGTTGCGGCTTGATCATGGCTGTCTCCTGTCAGGCCGAAGTCACGCGGCGCTCTGCCGGCCGCGCCGGTTGTAGTAGGCGAGGCCGAGCCCGAATGCTGCGATCAGCAGCGGTACGAAGACGATGTTGAAGAAGTTCATCCACCAGCTGAGCCGGTCGATGTCGCGGCGAAGGTCGGCCTTCACGTCGCGCAATTCGCGCCGCACGTTCAGCATCTCGCCGCGGAACGTCTCGATCGTCGCCTTGTCCTTGTCGGTGAGCAGCACGGTTGCGGGGCCACCACCTTCGCCGCCCTTGGTCTCGACCTTGGCGAGCTTTTCCTGCAGATCCTTGAGCTTGGCAACGAGGCCTTCCTCCTTCTCGCGGAACTTGGCTTCGCTGTCGCGGCGGATCTGGAGAACCTTGTCGAACGGCCGCTCGCTGATGCCGCGGCCGCGCAGGCCGGCCAGGGCTTCGCCGCCCGAGAGGTTCTCGAGCGCGTTGACCACGAACGCGGCGTTGTGCGCATTCGGGATCGCTAATTGCTGGCCGAGGAATTCGCGCGTCTCGACCCAGAACTGGTCGGCCAGCATATCGCTGTCGGCGACGACAACGATGTTGAGGCGACCCGCCGAAACGTGCGGCTTTTCGGGCTCGGTTGGTTTCGTGGGCTCAGCCTTGACGGCTTCGGCTTTGGGAGCCTCCGCCTTCGGCTTCTCGGCCGTTTTCTCGGCGGGCTTGTCAGCGGGCTTTTCGGCCGGCTTTTCTGCCTGCTTTTCGGCGGCGGCTTTCTCGACGGCTGCCCGTTCCTCAGGTGTCTTCTCGGTGGTGGCCATCGGTGCTGGTACCAGCACGTCGGGCTTCTTGGCGTCCTTTGCGGCGGCGGCCTTCGTCGCGTCGTCCTTCGGCTTGTCCTCGGACTTCTTTTCGCCGTCCTTCTTATCCTCCGCCTTCTTATCCTCGGGCTTTGCCTCGTCCTTCTTTTCCTCGGGCTTCGGGCGGCCTTCCGGATAGGCGGACTTGCCTTCGCCCGCGACGCGTGCCGCCAGCATCAGCGGCCGGCCCCCGGACGAGAACGATTTGCGGATTGCCAGGGGATCTGGCTGCATACGCACTTTCTCGACGTCGATCAGGCCGCCGGCCGCCGTCGTCTCGATGATCGGCTGCACGATCGTTGTTGCACCCTCGACCTTGGTGAGGGCACCTGCGCTGGCGAAGTTCAGCTTCTCGACGCCGCCCGCCAGCGGGTCCTTCTCGTTGATCAGCGCCTTTTCGACGTTGAGCCAAGCGAGATATTCAGTGACGGTTGAGCTGCGCCCGCCGCGCTGGCCGCCGAACTGGACGCGCTTGGCGATGGTCGGATCGCCCGCGATCTTGGTCTCGTCGTACTGCAGGCCCCAGGCCTTGAGCAGCTTCATCATCTCGGCACTCATCGGCAATTGCATGCCGGGCATCGGCGACGGGGTCGCTTCCGTGTTCGGATCGACGAAAGCCAGGATGCGACCGCCCGAGAGCGCGTACTGGTCGACGGCGTAGGCGGCTTCCTTGGTCAGCAGCGTTGGCTGCACGATCATCAGCACGTCGATGTCGGCCGGGATCGCCTTCGCTGTTTGCTCGATGGTGCGGACCTCGAAGAACTCGCGGATCTGCTCCATCACTTGCCAGGGTGGCGACGGCTGGCGCATGGGCTGCATCGGGTTGGCGCCGCCGTCAATCGGAATGCCGGAGATCATGCCGACGACGCGCTTCTTCGGATTGGCGAGGCCGTTGATGAGCTTGGTCAGGTCGTACTCGATGAAGCGCTCGCGATCCGGCGCGAAGAACTCGATCACCGCGTCATTGTCGGTGGTGTTGGAGGCCGTGAGGCCGAAGTAACCGGTCTCGCCTTCCTGGTTGAGGCGCACGCCCTTGAGGCCGGCAGCGACCGCGCGATCTTCGATGTCGGAGAAGGGAACCGGCTCCAGGAACGTCACCTGCAGACGGCCACGCGAGAGGTCGCGGTACTGCTCCAGCAGCGATTTGACGCGTTCGAAGTACTTGCCGAAGACGGGGGCGACCTCGCCGATCTTCTTCGTGTAGTAGAGGCGCACGTTGATCGGCTCGTCGAGCTTGGAGAGCACCTTCTTGGTCCCATCCGAGATCGTGAACAGGCGGTCTGCCGTCAGATCCGCGCGCATGTTGCGGAAGATCATCGACGAGATCAGATTGAGCGACAGCGCCAGTATGGCGGCGAGGCCCAAGGCCCACCAGCCGAGTGAGCGGCGGTCCATGTTCGAGGCGGCGCGGACGGCTTCGCCCGGCGCCAGCAGCGTCCAGCCCTGCAGGCGATACCCGAGTTGGGCGGCCTTCTCGCCGAGCGTCTTTGGTTGGTCGGTCATGGCGGCACTTATTCCTTCAAGCGGACTTGCGCTGTTCGACGATGATCATGTTCGCGAACAGGAAGAAGGCGATCAGCGACAGGTAGAAGATGAGGCTCGGCAGCCCGATCACGCCTTTCGCGATCTGGTCGAAATGGTTGAGGAAGCTCAGCGAGGCGATGGCCTGCGTCAGGAACGCCGGCGCCCAGCCGCGGAAGAGATTGAGCACCATCTCGGAGCCCGCCATCACAAACAGGAAGCAGATGGTGGCGGAAACGATGAAGGCGATCACCTGGTTGCGGGTCAGTGCCGAGATGCACGAGCCGATCGCGAGAAAGGCGCCGGCCATCAGGAAGCTGCCGATGTAGCTGGTGAAGATGACGCCGTTGTCGGGTTTGCCGAGATAGTTGACCGTGAACCACATCGGGATCGTCAGCAGCAGCGCTACGCCGATAAAAGCCCAGGCAGCGAGGAACTTGCCGAGGATCGCCTCCCAAGTTGTGACGGGGAGTGTCATCAGCAACTCGATGGTGCCGGACTTGCGCTCCTCCGCCCAGAGCCGCATGGCGACGGCCGGCACCAGCAGCAGATAGAGCCACGTGTGGTAGGCGAAGAAGGATTGCAGATCGGCCTGGCCACGCTCGAAGAAGTTGCCGATGTAGAACGCGAACGCGCCCGTCATGGCGACGAAGATGACGAGGAACACATAGGCCAGCGGCGTGCCGAAGTAGGCGCCGAGTTCGCGCTTGGCGATGATCCAGATGTTACGCATGGGGGGCACGCCCTTCCTGGCTCGTGATCTGGCGGAAGACGTCGTCGAGCTTGCCGCGCTCGACATACATCTCGAGGACCGGCAGCGACTTCTGCGTCAGCATGGTCGCGACATCGCCGGCGATCGAGGCGCCGGCCTTCGGCATGGCGCGCAGCAGCACCTGGCCGTTGGTTGTCGCCTTGCGGTCGACCTTCGAGACGCCGGCAACTGCAGCTAATGCCGTTGCGATCACCTCGGCCTTGGCCTGGTCTACGCGAACAGCGACGGCGTTATGGTACGGCATGCGCTTCATCAGGTCCTCGGCCGTGCCGTCGGCGACGATGCGGCCGCGGTCGATGACGATGGCGCGGGTGCAGACCGCTTCCACCTCTTCCAGGATGTGTGTGGAGACGATGATCGCCTTGTCCTTGGCCATGTCGGTGATGAGCTGGCGCACCAGATGCTTCTGGTTCGGATCGAGGCCGTCGGTCGGCTCGTCCATGATCAGGACGGGGGGATCGTGCAGGATCGCCTGGGCAAGGCCGACGCGGCGCTTGAAGCCCTTGGAAAGGGTGTCGATTTTCTGCTCGAGCACATCTTCGAGGCCGGTCCGCATGACGGCTGCGTGCACGCGGGTGCCCTTGTTGTCGCCGGTGTAACCGCGGATTTCGGCGATGAAGCTCAGGAATGCCCGGGTCGACATGTCGCCGTAGGCCGGCGCGCCCTCGGGCAGATAACCGATGCAGGCCTTCGCCTCCTTCGGCCGGTCTGCGACGCTGATTCCGCAGATTTTCGCCGAGCCGCTGTCGGGTTCCAGGAAACCGGTCAACATCTTCATTGTGGTGGATTTTCCGGCGCCGTTGGGCCCCAGGAACCCGAGAACCTCGCCCTGATTGACCCGGAGCGAGATTTCTTCGACGGCGGTGATCGGACCGAACGTCTTACGCAGGCGGTCTGCCTCGACCAGCACTCCCATGAACCCTCCTTACAACCGGCAGCGGGAGGCCGCGCGGCTGCAAACGCATTGCAACGAATTCGGATCGGCGGGTTTGTCCCGCCTTCGGTGCGTCGAGGTAGGCACAGACACTGGCAGTGTCAAGGCATGAGTGCCAACCGTTCAGTCACCGGAGCTCGAAAATGTACGCCAAACCGTGGCCAGGGGGATAAGTTCTGGGTAGCTTGAATTGAACCGATCGTCAGCAACCGTCCCCGAGGCCCCGATGAAACTCCCCGCCCATAATCGCTACGAGTACAGCCCGCTGCCCAAGCGCAAGCCCTACACTTGGCCCGAGGGCCGCCGGCTCGCGGTCTACTTCTGCAACAATATCGAGTACTTCGCGTTCGGTGCGGGTCTCGGCTCCGACAGCGCCACCGGCAACGCGCCCCAGTCGCAACGCAACTACGCCTGGCGAGATTACGGCAACCGCATCGGCGTCTGGCGGATGTTCGACCTTTTCGATGAACTCGATTGTCCGCTGGCGCACAACATCAACTCGGTCGTGCTCGATCATCATCCCGAGATCGGCGAACGCATGCTGAAGCGCGGCGACGAGTTCGTGGCGCACGGCCGCACCAACGCGGAACGGCAGGGCGATTTCTTCGAGGAGGAGGAAGCGCGCCTGATCGCCGAGACAACCGAGACGATCGCGAAGTTTTCCGGCAAGAAGCCGGTTGGCTGGATGAGCCCGTGGTTATCGCAGAGCAAAGTGACGCTCGATCTGCTGCAGGAGGCTGGGTACGCCTACCAGTGCGATTGGCCGCTCGACGATCAGCCCGTGTGGATGCGCACGCGCAAGGGCCGCATCCTCAATATGCCCTATCCGGTGGAGACGAACGACTCCCCGATGATGGTGTTCCGCCAGCACACGGCCGCGCAGTTGGCCGAGACCTGGATCGATCAGTTCGACGAGATGCTGGCGCAGACGAAACACGACGGCCACCCGCTGGTCTGTCCGTTCGTGCTGCACACGTTCGTGCTCGGCCAGCCGTTCCGCATGCGCCAGTTGCGCCGCGTCATGCAGCACATTCTCAAGCACCGCGATCAGATCTGGCTGACGCAGCCGCACCGCATCGCCGAGCACATCCAGAAGCTGCCCGCCGGCACCGTGCCGGGGAGCGTCTGAGGCATGCTCTCCCTCGATCAGGCGAACGCCATCCTGGCCGACAACTTCGCGCAATGGGTGCGCGCGCTCGGCATCCGGGTGGCGGCGGTCGGGCCTGAGACGGCGACCTTGAAGATCCCCTATGCGCCGGAGTTGTGCCGGATCGGCGGCATCCTCTGCGGCCAATCGCTGGCCTCGGGCGCCGATACGGCGATGGTGCTGGCGTTGGCTGTCGCGATGGGCGGTTTGAAGCCGCTGACGACCGTCGACATGACCATCAACTTCATGCGTCCGGTGACCGCGAAGGATGCCGTGCTCGAAGCCAAGGTGATGCGGCTCGGCAAGACGCTGGCATTTTGCACCTGCGAGATCCGAGAGGACGGCGCCGCCAAACCAGCGGCTTTCTCGACCGGGACATACGCGATTTTGCCGTGATAGGTTACGGGCACCTCGCGTAAACGGTTGGGTTGGCGTGGCCACGACATTGCAGCAAGCGTGACGCGTTTGTTCCGCGCGTAACCCCACAACAGCGGAATGTAGTTGTTGGGTTACGCGCGGATCGAAGCTGTGTGTCACCAGAGCGTCGTGGCCGTGCTGACCCGATCAAATCGGATTCGCCGGAGCTTCCCATGTCCAAAGACCTCGTCCAGCAGCAGTTCGGCGCCAATGCCGCCGCCTATCTCACATCCACCGTGCATGCGAAGGGCGCGAGCCTCGCCCGCCTCGTCGAGTTGGTGAAGCCGGCGAAATCGTGGGTCGCGCTCGACGTCGCCACCGGCGCTGGGCACACTGCGGCAGCGTTCGCGCCGCACGTTTCCCGCGTGGTGGCGAGTGATCTGACGCCCGAAATGCTGGTGCAGGTGAAGACGCTCGCCGCCGAGAAAGGCTACGCCAACATGGAGACGGCGATCGCAGACGCCGAGAGCATGCCGTTTCCCGATCAGAGCTTCGATCTGGTCACCTGCCGCATCGCGCCGCACCATTTCCCCGATATCGCGATGTTCCTCGCCGAGACGCACCGCGTTCTCAAACCAGGCGGCATCTTCGCGCTGGTCGACAACGTTTCACCTGACAGCGAGACGACGCCGGGGTTTTCGAAAGCCGAGTTGCGTGACGCCGGCGTCGGCTACAACGCCTTCGAGAAGGTGCGCGATCCCTCGCACGGCCGCGCGCTCGCGACGGCCGAATGGCTGGAGCTGATCGAGGAGGCGGGCATGAAGCTCCGCCATCGTGAACACGCGCCGAAGGCCATGGACTTCGCCAGCTGGGTGAAGACCATGGCTGTGCCGGCCGAGACCGTGCCGCGGCTGCGCGCCATGCTGGAGGACGCAAGCCCGGCGCTGAAGGCGTTCCTCAAACCTGCCACCGTCGATGGCAAGCTCGGCTTCACGCTCGACGAGCTGATCGCGATTGCCGAACGGCCTGCGTAGGGCGCGTCGTGGCAGTGCGTCGGGTGTCGAATGCTCATCCCGACTGACAACCAGCCGACCATCCGATAAAACGCCTGCACGGCTTTCATCATGAGCGGAGACGAGCGATGGCTAAGGTTGCGTTTATCGGTTTGGGCGTCATGGGCTACCCGATGGCGGGGCACCTGCTGAAAAAAGGCGGCCACGATCTCACCGTCTACAATCGCACGGCCGCCAAGTCCGCAGCCTGGGTCAAGGAGTACGGTGGCGGCCGCGCAGTTGTGACGCCCGCCGAAGCGGCAAAGGGCGCGGAATTCGTTTTCTGCTGCGTCGGCAACGACGACGACCTGCGCTCGGTCACGTTGGCCAAGAACGGCGCGTTCGAGACGGTGGCCAAGGGCGCTGTTTTCATCGACAACACCACGGCGTCGGCCAACATCGCGCGCGAGCTTTACTCAGCCGCCAAGGCCAAGGGCTTCGGTTTCATCGATGCGCCGGTTTCGGGCGGCCAGGCTGGCGCGCAGAACGGCGTGCTTACCGTCATGTGCGGCGGCGACAAGGACGTGTTCGAGCGCGCCAAGCCGATCATCACGCCCTTCGCGCGCGCCGTGAACCTGATCGGCGAAGCGGGCTCCGGCCAGCTCACCAAGATGGTCAATCAGATCTGCATCGCCGGCCTGGTGCAGGGTCTGGCCGAGGGTATGCATTTCGCCCAGAAAGCTGGCCTCGATATCCCGATGGTGATCGAGACGATTTCCAAGGGTGCCGCGGGCTCCTGGCAGATGGAGAACCGCTGGAAGGCGATGGCCGAGGGCAAGTACGACTTCGGCTTCGCGGTGAACTGGATGCGCAAGGACCTCTCGATCTCGATCGAGGAAGCGAGGAAGAACGGCGCACATCTGCCGGCCGCGGCCCTGATCGACCAGTTCTATTCCGAGGTTCAGCGTCTGGGCGGCGGCCGTTGGGACACCTGCAGCCTGCTTGCGCGCCTCAACAACCAATCCGCCGACAAGAAGGCGTGATCCGGCACGGCTCCTGCCATGGGCGGCAGGAGGCGTATCGATTAGCGCGCGTCGGTCCAGCTTTCCGAGAAGGCGAGTGCCGACGTGCTGAATGGACGGCCTTCGCGCTGGCGCGGCCAGGAGCGGCCCTGCGCCTCGACGCCGTTGCGCGTCAGCCTTGTGGTCAACGCCGGAATGAGTACGGTGTTTACGCCGTAGCGGCGGCCGGGCAGTTGGTTTGGCTGCGAGTGAATCATCAAGGGCTCGCCGATGTCGTACCAGGTCATGGCGATGTCCTCGCCGTGGGCCTTGATGCGCTCAGTCCAGAAGTAGCGCATGTCGCCGCACTTCGAGAACTCGGCGTCGGCGCAGGGGATCGAGGTATCCGACAGCTCCGGGTTCAGCATGCCCTGCACGGTCGTCTGCAGCCAGCGCGCCATCGCGATGTTGTCGGAGTAGATGCGCCAGCGGTTTTCGGTCAGTTCACTCTTCATGTAGAGCACGTGGCCCGGGCCTGCTGGTGAAAAGATGATCCGCCAATAGCTGGCGTCGGTGGAGTTGGGATCGCCGTCGTTGCGGCTCATCCGGATGAAAGGGTTTTCGCCCGTGAGAATGGTCTTGTTGGGGTCGGCGATACTCATGACGTTGTGCTCCCGTGTGTGCCCATGACAGACCACGAGAATAAGGCCGCGGGTCGCCGCGGTAAAGACGGTGACGTACGATTGTCAGAAGGGTGCAATTCGATAGTGGTAGCGGTAAGCCTCGCTGAAGCCCAGTTGGCGGTAGAGCGCGATGGCGGGTGCATTGCTGGCGACGACCTGCAGGTAGCTCTGCGTCGCGCTTTGCGAGCATCCCCACGCGAGGAGCGATTGCACGAGGCGTCGGCCCGCGCCTTGCCGGCGGGCGCCGGGAAGCGTCACGATATCGAACAGGCCGACCATGCCGCGCTCCGCGACGGCGATGCCCCAGGCGATCGGTTTCCCGTCTGAGTGCAGCGACGCAAACGCAACGGGAAACCGGATCGCGGAGAGCATGCGGTCGTGCGTCGCCTGATGCGCTTGCGGCACGCGGTTGGCATCGGAGAAGCCGTCGAGCCAGGCCGGGCTCGGCTGGCCCTCGATCAGCATGTCGGCATCGAGATCGATGCTTGCATCGATCGGCGCCGTCATCACGATCGTATCGTCGGCACGCCGGAAACCCTTGGCCGCGAGTGCCGGGTCGGCATTGGGTCCGGCCAGCGGGGAGAGGCGGAAAATCAGCGGCAGGCCTCGGCGTGCGTAAACGGGCGCGAACGTCGGGATCGCAACCTCGACCGGCACGGCAGGCGTTAGCGCATTTACCGAATTGGCGCGCTTGGTGTAGCCATTGGCGAAGCGCAGCACCCAGCCGTCCGCAAGCACCGTCTCCAGCGCTGGCCACGCATTGAAGGCGCGCTCTTCGAGGCCGCGGATCGCGGCTGTGGGATCATTACCAGCAGCGCGTGGTGTCGTGCTCATTCCGGCTTCTTCAGCGCGAAGTCGAGCGGCAGCGCCGTGGTGTTCTTGATCTGCTCCATGGCGAAGGCGGACGACACCTTCGAGATCTCGACGCGCGAAATGAGCTTCTTATAGAATCTGTCGTAGGCGGCGATGTCGGGTACGACCACGCGCATGAGGTAATCGA
This sequence comes from Hyphomicrobiales bacterium, assembly GCA_031367895.1. Lineage (GTDB taxonomy): Bacteria > Pseudomonadota > Alphaproteobacteria > Rhizobiales > Hyphomicrobiaceae. The sequence continues at coordinate 31,705 of JANLQP010000332.1, read as the reverse complement.
CCTCGCCGGACATGCGGTAGAACTCGACGACCTCGGGCAGATCCTGGACGGCCGAATGGAACTTCTCCAGCCAGGCCAGACTGTGCTGGTCCGTCTTGATCGAAACGAAAACGGTGACCGCGGCATTGATCTTTCGCGGATCGAGGATCGCAACGCGCCTCTGGATGACGCCCGCTTCCTCCAACTTCTGGATGCGCCGCCAACAGGGCGTGGTGGACAGCCCGACCTCCTTGCCGACGTCGGTGACCGACATCGTCGCGTCATTCTGCAGCAATGTCAGAATCTTGAGGTCCATATCGTCGAGCATGGGCATCCCTGGACGAAAACAATTTCCTCAATTTCGCCTTCGACGCCATGAAATTCTTCTCACCAGGCCGCGTCAAGCGGGAAAATGGTATTTTTTTCTCTTGTTTGCTGTGTCCGCGCTTGCAGTTTGGGGGCCATGCGATCACATTCCGGCGGTTGGCAGATACTGGCGGCGAACTTGCAGGGCCTTTGGACATGGAAAAGATCATCTACATCACACCGGAATTCGCGGTCACCACCGCGCTGGCGCCGGACGATTTCGCGGAAGCTGCACGTCTCGGCTTCAAGGCGATCCTGTCGAACCTGCCGGATGACGAGGAAGCGGGCCAGCTCAAAGCCCGTGATGAGGCTGTGCTGTCGTGGCGCGCCGGTCTCAAGTTTGCGCATGTGCCGTCCTCGAAGCTCGATCTGTTTACCGACCCGGTCGTCGAGAACATGGGCCAAGCCGTGCGCCGGCTCGAGGGACCGATCCTGGCGCACTGCAAGTCGGGCGTCCGCTCGGCGATTGTCTGGGCGGCAGCGAGCGCGCGTATGCAACCCGTCGATTGCGTGCTGGAGCGGTTGACGGCGGCGGGCTTCGATCTCGATTTCCTGCGTGACGAACTCGAGGCGCAGGCCGACCGCAAGCATTGGCTCGGCGCCCTCGCGAGTGCGCTCGATTGCGGCTGCGAGCCGGTGGTCGCACAACCGGCGCCGACGGCTGCGGCGGCTTGAGCCAGCCGAGTAGCCCACAGACTCTACGAGCCGATCAGCCGGCGCACCTCTGCGCGCAAGCGTGGCAGCACCTCGGCCTCGAACCAGGGATTGGCCTTGAGCCAGCCGCTGTTGCGCCAGGAGGGATGCGGCAGCGGCAGGCAACGCAGGCGTCCGGGCTCCGGTGGCGCACTGAGTATCGCGGCGAACCGGCGCACGGTTTCCGTCACCGGCTGACGGGCCCCACGCAAATGCCACCAGTGCGCGTATTGGCCGACCGCCAGCACCAGCTCGATCTGCGGCATGGCGGCGAACACGCGATGCCGCCACGCCGGCGCACACTCGGATCGCGGGGGCAAGTCGCCGCCGTTGGCATCGAGACCCGGGAAACAGAAGCCCATCGGAATGATCGCGACACGCGCGACGTCGTAGAACTCGTCGTCGGTGATGCCCATCCAGTCGCGCAGACGCACGCCGGAAGGGTCGGTGAACGGCACGCCCGATTTGTGCACGCGGATGCCGGGCGCCTGCCCAGCGATAGCGAGGCGCGCGGTGGAACTCAGGCGCAGCACGGGCCGCGGTTCATGCCGCAGCGGCTTACCTTTGGGCGACACGACGCAGATGCGGCACGCGCGGATCTCGGTCGCGACGCGTGCGATGTCCTCGGTCAGTTCAGATGCGCAGGACAAGGCCGTCCTCGGCGATGATGACATCGGGCCGTGCGGCCAACGTTTCGACTTGCGCCAGCATCGGACCGCTCATGTGCGTGAGCAGGATGCGACGGGCGCCGATCCGCGGCAGGTTCTCTGTGATCGTCTTCCAGTTCATGTGGTAGCGCGTTGGTCCGTCCGGCGCGTAGCATTCCATGATGTAGAGATCGGCGCCCTCGCCCGCCGGCACCAGCGTTTCCACCCACTCGGTGTCGCCAGTGAAACTCAGCGTCTTTTTTCCGAGCGAGAAGCGTAGCGCGTAGGATGTCGAGCCGGAGGGATGGCTGACCACGTAGGGCGTCACCGTCACCGGCCCCTCGGTCAGCGGCGCTTCAGTTATCAGCTCGCGGAACGTCATTTCGAACTTGCGCGGGACCTTGGTCGAGCCCGGAAACAGGATTTCGGCCGCCGCCATGAACCGCGCCTCCACCCCGGCCGGGCCGACCACGTTCAACGGCGTCTTGCGCTTGCCGACGTGCTGCGCGTGCAGCATCCACCAGACGAGCCCGCTGAAGTGGTCGCCGTGCAGATGCGATACGAACACCGTCGCCACCTCGTTCGGATCGAGCCCTTGCCGGTTGAGGCCGATCAGCGCCGTTGCGCCGCAGTCGATCAGGAACTGATGGCCCTCGTGATCGACGTGGTAACAGGTCTGCAGCCGTCCGCCGGAGCCGAAGGCATCGCCGCAGCCGACAACAGTGAGTTTCATCGTGCGGCTCCTCGTTGGTGGCGTGCGGCGCTCAAGCTTTCGCGCTCGGCCGTGCCGAAATCTCATTGTACCAGCGCTCGATGTGTTTCAGCTCGGGCGGACGCTGGATGCGCGCCGGACGCATGAAGTCGATCGCGACCAGCGTCGTGATGTCGGCGATGCTGTAAGCGTCGCCGGCGACAAATTTGGCTGAAGCGAGCTGCGCATCGAGCCCTTTGAGCGCCTCGAGTGCGCGACCCTTGCATGCCTCGCCCCAGTCCTTCACCTGCGGCACTTCGAGGTGCGCCATTGCCGGGTGGGTATGCCGGAACGCCTGTGAAACGAACGTGAAGAGCCCGAGTTCCATGCGCCGTTGCCACATTTCGACGATAGCGCGGCCCTTCGCGCCTTCGCCGAACAGTTCAGGCTTCGGCTGGGTTTCCTCGAAGTAGCGGCAGATGGCCACCGTCTCGGCAATCGCGCTGCCGTCGTCGAGGACGAGCACCGGCACGCGTTGCGCGCTGTTGAGCTTGGTGAACTCCGGCGTCTTGAGGGCGCCTTGCATCAGGTCGACCTCTTCGTACGGAACGCTGATGCCTTTCTCGGCGAGGAAGATGCGCACCCGCCGCGGGTTCGGTGCGGCCTTTGTCTCGATGATCTTCATCGTCGCTGTTCCCTATCCAGTGCCGGTATATTCGCTCTGCTCAATCGTAAACAACGGTCAGGTGGCTTGCAAGCGACGGGCTGACAGCAACGGGCTGAGCGTCACTGAGCGTCACGGACGGGCTTCGGCCACGCCTCAGGCGTCGAGCGTGCGCAGCAACTCCGCCATCAGCCGGCAGCGCGGCAACAGCGACGAGACCAGCAGATGCTCCTCGAACGTATGTGCGCCGGCGCCGTCGACGCCGAGGCCGTCGAGCGTGGCGACGCCGAGAGCGCCGGTGAAATTACCGTCGCTGCCACCGCCGAACGAGCCGTGCCGGAGTTCAAACCCGATCTCGGCGGCGATCGTGTGCGCCTTCTCGTAGAGTGCCATCGTCGCCCGATGCGGCGGCCAGAGCGGGCGCAGGGGGCCACGCTCCACTGTCACGCGGACGCCGTCGTTCTCGCTTTCGAGGCCGCGCAGGCGCTCGCCCACTTCCTCGAAGATTGCCTGCGTCGGCGCCACCGTCAGCACCTCGGCGCGACACTCGATCGGCATGACGTTGACGAAGGTGCCGCCGTCGATCTTGCCGACGCTGAAGGTCATTCCGCGCTCGAAATCGGTCATCGCCTCGATGCGTTGCACGAGGCCGGCCATGGCGCGGATGGCGCTGCGGCCGGCGGCGTTGTTGGCGCCGGCGTGCGCGGGGCGGCCTTGGACGGTAATGTTGAACCGTTGAAACGCGTGCCGCCCGGTGACGACCGCGCCGTTCTTGCAGGGCTCGGTGACGAGCACACGGGCATGACGGCGCGCCTCCGCCTCGATCAGCTCGCGCGATGACGGGCTGCCGACCTCTTCGTCGGGCACGAACATGAAGGTCAATGGTGCGTGCGGCCACGCGCCGGCAGCCTTCAGGGTGCGCAAGGCGTGGATCGCGATCCGGACGCCGCCCTTCATGTCGTAGATCCCGGGCCCGAAATAGCGGTCGCCGTCGCGCCGCAAAGGCAGGCGGCCAGCGAGCGTGCCGACGAGATGCACGGTATCGAGATGCGAGAGCAGCAGGGTACCGGCGCCGGCGGCCGGGTCGCGGCCCGGGAAACGGGCAACCAGCATGTCGGCGAATCCGAGCGTGCCTGGCACACGCTCCAGCGTGGCGCCAAGCCGCGTCATGTCGGCTGCTGCCAGATCCATCATGCGGTTGACGGCGGCAGGCGTCGTCGTCGGGCTTTCGAGCCGCACCCAAGGCAGCAGCTCGCCCAATATTTCGTCCGCATTGAAGTGGTCAACCGGCAGCAACCTTCACCTCCGTCGAGATGCAGCACCGCGTGCGGGTTATACTAGCTCCGGCGCAAGTGCGTTGAAAGGCTTACCCAGCGGTTTTTCACAAAGCAGTGAATGAACTGTGGCCGGGCAGCCAAGGGTATGGGAAAAATGGGGACAGTCACCAATTGTCAGCTTTCACATGCGGCCCCGGACTGCGCAAAGTTGCAAAATTGGTGACTGTCCCCATTTTTATCTCAAAGAGAGGCACCATCATGAATACGCCCGTTTTCAAGACGCTCGCGGCCCTCGGCACGCCCGGCCGCGGCCGCGTTTACAACGACATCACCGAAACGATCGCCAACACGCCGCTCGTGCGGCTGGCGCGTATCGCCCAGGCGGCCGGCGCCAAGGCCGAGATCCTGCTGAAGCTCGAGTTCTTCAACCCGTTGTCGTCGGTCAAGGACCGCATCGGCGTCGCCATGATCGATGCGCTCCAAGCCGAGGGCCGCATCAAGCCCGGCACCGTGCTGGTCGAGCCGACCTCGGGTAATACCGGCATCGGGCTCGCGTTCGTGGCGGCGGCCCGGCGCATCCGGCTGATCCTGGTGATGCCGGACAGCATGTCGATCGAACGCCGCCAGATGCTCAAGTATCTGGGCGCCGAGTTGGAGCTGACCCCGCGCGCACTCGGCATGAAGGGCGCCATCGCGCGTGCCGAAGAGCTGATCAAGTCGCTGCCTGACGCCTTGATGCCCGGCCAGTTCGAGAACCCGGCCAACCCTCTGGTGCATGAGAAAACGACGGCGGAGGAGATCTGGAACGATACCGGCGGTAAGATCGATGCCCTCGTTGTCGGCGTCGGCACGGGCGGCACGCTGACCGGCTGCGGCCGCCTGCTCAAGGCGCGCAAGGCCGGGCTCAAGGTGATCGCGGTCGAACCGACGTTGAGCCCGGTGCTGTCGGGTGGCGCGCCCGCGCCGCACAAGATCCAGGGCATCGGCGCCGGCTTCGTGCCGGCGATCCTCCAGCGCGATCTGATCGACGAAGTCATCAAGGTGCCAAACGAGATGGCGTTCGAAGTGGCGCGCCTGCTCGCCAAGGTCGAGGGCATCCCGGGCGGCATCTCGACCGGTGCCAACGTCGCGGCATCGCTGACATTGGCCGCGCGCGACGACATGGCCGGCAAGACCATCGTGACGTTCGCGCCGTCGTCAGCCGAACGCTACCTCTCGACCGAGCTGTTTCCGGCGGAGGAAGTGAAGCAGGGGTGAGGGTTTCAATTAGGGACGGTTACCAATTTCGCGCCGGCCAAGGCCGCATGCGACGGTCTATAAATGGTAACTGTCCCTTTTTATTCCCACTAAGCCGGCACGGTGCCGGCGATCGTCAACCGGTGCATCAGGCGGCGCTGCGGCAGGTCGTAGTCGACGATCGCCTTGTGCTGCACCGTGCAGTTGTCCCAGATCACGACATCGCCCTCGCGCCAATGATGGCGGTAGACGAACTCGGGCTTGATCACATGGTCCGACAGCGCGACGATCAACGCGTCGGCCTCATCGCGGGGCAAACCGGCAATCCCGGTGCAATCGTCGCGGTTGACATAGAGGCACTTGCGACCTGTCCGCGGATGCGTCCGGACGATCGGGTGTTGGACGGGGGGATAACGCTTGACGGTCGCCGCGTCGGGGGCTTCCGAGCGCTTGCGACCGGTGAAGTCGAATATGCCTTTCATCCCCTTAACGTACCGCTTCATGGTCTCTGGAAGCGCGTCGAAGGCCGCCGAGGCGTTGGCGAAGGACGTATCGCCCAGAGTCAGTTCATGCAGCGATGGAACCTCAACGGCATGCAGCATCGTCGCGCGCGGCGGCCGTGCAGCATAGATCATGTCGCTATGCCAGTTCTCGCCAGCGCGGCGAGAGCCAACCGGCTTGCCGTCCTTCGTAATGTTGGAGATCTTGTATATCTCAGGGGTATCGGCGAGGCCGTACTTGCCACTGTTGTAGTTGACTTCGATCTCGCCGAACCGCCGGGCGAATGCGACCTGTTGCGCCGGTGTGATTTTCTGGTCCCGGATGACGATGACGCCACTGCGATCGAATGCCTCCTCGATCGCGGCAAAGGTCGGTCCGTCGACCGTCTGGGCCAGATCAATGCCGGTGATCTCCGTTGCAGCGACTGGGCCAAGTGACCTGATCACGATGCTCGTGCCAACCATGGTGCGATGCTCCGCTGTCTCCAAGCTTGCGATGCCCTCGGCTCATGGTCCTGCAAGCGGATCATAGTCTGCCCCCAAAATGCCGCTGTGTACAGCAGCGTGTGGCGCAGACTTTCCCATTTGGTGGCCGATGCCATTGAGCGATGCGATCGCCGCCAGCATCTGGACCAACGACAGGCAGCGGGGGCTCCTTTAATAGCAAGGGCATCGAGTAGAAGAGGAATGGCTGCAATCTCATTGGATTTGCCGGAGACTTGCATTCGGCCAAGAACCAAAGTCTGCCCCGCACTCCACGCCGAGATCATGTGGATTGGTGCTTTCGCCCCGCCCTCGCGATACGAGCGCCGCAGCGTCTTGCCGTCAATGGCGATGATGCCTTCAGGAAGGCCTGTCAGCCGCGAAACCCAGGCGATGAAGCAGCTTTGGCACTGCTCGGCATCCAGAGCTGAAAAAATATCACCGAGCTGATCGTGTGACGGTATGCCGTCCTTGAACGGGCGAAACCGGTTGAGAAGTTTCGGTCTTCTTGTCGCCGAACCTGGCAATCTCGACCCAGCAATAGCAACCGGCAGTCACGCCCAGGAGGACCAGCAGCAGCACCTCGTCGAGAGGGTAGAGCACCTTGCCCCGCTGGCGCGGATCCTCAAGCGCTTGAAACGACTCCAGAAAATCGACGACCTCGTCGATTGCCAATTGCCGCGCCATACCTGTAACCTTCCGGCCCAGAAGAAGAGCAGGGGAGGAAGCACCATGTCGAGATTCACCAGGCGCCGTGTCATCGCCGGGGTAGGTGTCGCCGGACTGGCTCCGGCATTGATGACACGCGTCGTCTCCGCGGCGCCGCCCCCCGAGACAGTGACGACGGCGCTGGTCGAGGCGGCGAAGAAAGAAGGCCGTGTCCACTATTACACCGCACAAGAGATCAAGTCCGCCGAGGCACTGGCCAAGCGCTTCGAGGCGACGTACCCCGGCATCAGCGTGAAGGTGGAGCGGTCGGGCGCCGAGCGCATTTTTTCGCGTATCGCGCAGGAGTATTCCTCGAAGATCCACAACGTCGACGTCGTCAATACTTCGGATTTGGCGCACACGCTGCCGTGGAAGCGTAACGGTTGGCTCACAGCGTATGTGCCCGCCGAAGCCGCGCAGCATTTCCCGTCTGATCAGATCGATCCGGAGGGCATGTGGGTCAACCACCGCTCGCATCTCTGTGTCATCGCCTACAATACCGAAAAGATTGCGCCTGCCGATGCGCCGAAGAGCTTCATGGACCTGCTCGACCCGAAGTTCACGGGCAAAATAGTCAAGGCGCATCCGGGCTACTCGGGCACGATCCTGACGGCGACGTTCCAGATCGCGCGCGATATTGGCTGGCACTACTTCGAGGGCCTTGCCAAGCAGAAGGTGCTGCAGGTGCAGTCAGCGGTCGACCCGCCGAAGAAGATCGCCCTCGGTGAACGCGCGGTGATGGCCGACGGCACCGACTATCAGGTGCTCACCGACAAGGAGGCGGGTGCGCCGGTTGAGATCGTCTATCCAGTCGAGGGGACGCCCTCCTGCTCCAACCCCAACGCCGTCTTCAAGGCGGCGCCCAATCCCAACGCGGCGCGCCTGTTCTTGAGCTGGCTGATGTCGGCCGCCGGTCAGCAGTACGTCGTCGACCTGACGGGCCAGTTCGCGGCGCACGGCCAGATCAAGCCGAAGGCCGGCCGCCCGCTCCTCAAGGACATCCGAACCATGAAGGAAGATGCCCCTGCCCTCGAAAAACAGGCCGACGAGATCAAGGCCCGCTACGAAAAGCTCTTCAAGGTGTAGGCGGAGCTTTTCAGCATGTCGAGGTTTGAGGATGACGGTGGCGACCCAAACAGCCAAGAGTGCGGTCCGCGGACCATGTTTGCGCGATGGTCCTGCAGCAATTGGGGCGCCCGGAAAATTGACTAAGCTATGAGGAAAATCATCAAAGAATTCCGTGTTCAGCCGGGCGAAACAGTTGATCTCAAGCACCGGCCCACGCGGGGTGATCCGGTGTACGGCTCCAAGCGGGAGTACAAACAGCTCCTGAATGAGCACGTCGCTCGACTGAGCACTCAGCAAGAGCTGCTCTACGCCTCCGACCGGCATGCCGTGCTCATCATCTTTCAGGCCATGGATGCCGCCGGAAAGGACGGCTGCATCAAGCATGTGATGTCTGGCGTCAATCCACAGGGCTGCGATGTTTTCAGTTACAGCCACCCGAGTGCAGTCGAGCTGCGGCACGACTTCCTCTGGCGCACCACCCGTGACCTGCCGGAACGCGGCAAGATCGTCATTTTCAACCGCTCATATTACGAGGAGGTCCTCATCGTCCGCGTCCATCCGGAGATCTTGGAGGCCGAAGCCCTGCCAGATGACGGAGAAGATGAAAAGATCTGGCGGGACAGATATCGCTCCATTGTCGGTTTAGAGCGCCATCTGCGCGGCAACGGAACCCGCATCGTCAAGATCTTCCTCCACGTATCGAAGGAGGAGCAGCGCCGGCGGCTTCTCGACCGGATCGACACGCAAGAGAAGAATTGGAAAATCAAGCCCTCCGACATCGAGGAGCGAAGATACTGGAGCCAGTACCGCAAGGCCTACGAGGAATGCTTGTCAGGCACGAGCACGCGGGAGGCCCCTTGGCATATTGTCCCGGCCGACGACAAGCTGACTGCCCGCCTGTTCGTGTCCCACATCATCCTGGAGACGTTGGAGGAGCTCGATATGAGCTTCCCCGTGACGACATCCGAGCGCCGAAAGGAGCTGCAGGCCATGCGCGAGCAGCTCGAAAGCGAGTAGGTATCGTCCACTTATGGACTTGGTCCACGGCGACGATGCAACCCAAGAAGACGGAGCGAACAGAACCTGCAATTGTAGCCAAATTACACATGGCTAGGAGCCGGTCCAGTTAGTGTCCATTTCAGGCGAGTAGCGAAAAACGATTCCGCTTTCGTCCATGGCCGCGCGGCAGCGGCCAGCCACGATTGACTTGCGGGATGAGCGGCAACTTGGCGGGACGCTGCTCGAGCGGGCAAGCTCAAATATCCGCCACGCAGACAGGAGGAGAGGTCATGCAGCGCCTAGGTATATCAGTGTGGGCCGTCGGGATCGCCCTTGCTTGCTCGCTGGTTCTCGCTTCGGGGGCCGGCGCGCAGCTGTCCGATCACGAGACGAAGCTCTACGAGTCGGCGAAGTCTGCCAACGAGACGGTCACCTGGTACAGCTCGCATTATGCCGTCGAGACCGCCGAGTCTCTCGGCAAGGGTTTCCAGCAGAAGTACCCGGGCCTGACAGTCAACGCCGTGCGCACCACCGCGCAGGTCGCATTCCAGCGCCTGAGCCAGGACATCAAGGCCAACTCCCAAGTTTGCGACGTCTTCTCCAGCACCGACCTTGGCCACTTCAGCCACTTGAAAAGCAACGGCCTCCTAGCCCAATTCACGCCCGAGGCAGCAGCCAAGGTCCACAAGCAGTTCCAGGGGCTCGATCCCGATGGTTTTTTCCATGTGACGTCAGCCGGGCTCGTGCTGATCAACTACAACACGGAAAAGCTCAAGGGCAAAGCGCTGCCGACCAAATGGTCCGATCTGCTCGACCCCAGGTGGAACGGCTTGGTGACAGTTGGCCATCCAGGGTTCAGCGGCTACGTCGGTACCTGGGTCGTGCAGATGCGCAAGCAGTACGGCTGGGATTATTTCATGAAGCTGGAGGCCAACAAGCCTCAAATCGGGCGGTCCATCAATGACACCGTGACAATGCTGAACTCGGGCGAGCGTTCAGTCGGAGCGGGTGCCTCTGCGACCACGCTCGCCAGCGCTGCCAAGGGCAACCCGGTCGGCGTCATCTATCCCGAGGATGGCGCACTTCTAATGATCGCTCCCTCGGCCGTCATCAAGTCCACGAAAAACCCGAATGCGGCCCGCCTGATGATGGAGTTCCTGTTGAGCCCAGAGGCGTCGAGGATCCAGGTCCTTGATTTCAACGAATCGCTTCGCCCCGAGGTACCACCGGCCACAGGGGCCAAGCCGCTGAACGAGGTCAAGACTGTGCAGCCAACCTTTGCGGAGATTGAGAAAGGCATTCCGGAGATCAAGGAGCTCTGGCGCGAGACGTTCGGTATATAGCCCGGAACGATTGGCCGGCGCGCCAACTTGAGCAATGCCCGCTGCTCACCCTGCAGCCGCGAAGGTCTATTCCACGTCAAAATCGGGCTACGCCTGCGAGGAGGTTAGTGAGCCAGCCATGACCCAGCTTATCCTGCATCACTACGACATCTCGCCCTTTGCGGAAAAGATCAGGCTCGTACTCGGATTGAAGCGGCTCGCATGGTCGTCGGTGACGCAGCCGATGGTCATGCCAAAGCCCGACCTCACGCCGCTGACGGGTGGCTACCGGCGCATACCTGTGCTGCAGGTCGGAGCCGACGTCTACTGCGACACGAACCTGATCGCCCGAGAGCTTGAGCGGCGGCATCCAGAGCCCACCATCTATCCGGGCGGCCGCGTCGGTGAGACTGAGCTGTGGTGCAGCTGGGCCGAGCGCGTGCTGATGTGGCCGACTGCCCGATATGTCACCGCCGTGAACGACGACAAGCTCGGCGCCGCCTTCCACGCCGACCGGGCGGCCATGCGCGGCCATGCGGCGCCGGGCGCCGCCGAGCTTGCCGCATCGATCCCGCACCACCGCGAGCAGTGCCGGCTGATGCTCGGCTGGCTCGACGAGATCCTGTCAACGAAGCCATTCCTGCTTGGCGACACACCAGGCCTCGCCGACTTTGCCGTCTATCAGCGCATATGGTGGTTGGGGGCCTTCGGCGGCCGAGCCCGCGACGTCCTCGCGGACCTGGGCCAGGTCGGTGCCTGGGCCGATCGCATTCACCGCATCGGTCACGGCACCCGCTCCGAGATGACGCCCGCCGATGCGCTCGCCATTGCACGCGCGGCTGCGCCCATTCCAGCGAAGTCGATCGCCGCGGGCGTCACGCCATCCGCCGGCGAGCGCATCACGGTCGGCACCGAGGGCTTTGCACCGGACGCCGTGTCCGGCGTCGTCGTCGCGGCCGACCAGCGCACAATTTCTATCGCCCACGGGGGTGTCGTCGTGCATTTTCCGCGCACCGGTTACGAGTGGCGCGGGATTTGACGAGCGAAGCAACCGGCGCGCAGGCGGAAAAAGAGGCCGTTCTCGTTCGCGCCGAAGCTGCCGATGGGCTGCGGCGCTTTATCTAAGATCTCCTCGCGGCTTGCGTCCCTATCATAAATCGCGAGCGCGCGCCGGCCCGGATCGCTGACGTCCGAGAACTCTGGCAAGGCATCGTCGTTGAACCGGCTGGCTGCCGCGTAGGCCCACTCCTCGTCAGTCGGCAAGCGGAAATGGGCACCCGTCTCGCGCGACAACCAGACCGCATACGCTTGGGCGTCCCACCAGCTGACGTTGCAGGGATTGCGCGACCCTCTCGTGCCGCCGGCTGATCGCCTCGCTGATGCGCGCGCTCCTTCTCAAACTTGGTTGATGACTACCGCATCCGGCTTGCGCTGAAAGCGCCACTCGTTCGAACGCCCTGCCCTGGTCACTGCGATCGCCTGTCGCCTGCCACCCGGCCGGCGCGGCTGAGGCGCGTGCCCCGGCACGCAGCGCAACCGACGCGATCTGGCTAAAAGCGATCACCCGATCGGCGGCTTGCCGCTGTCACTGCGGATGTCGTTGATGATCTGCAGCACGCGCGCACGGTAGGGGCGGTACTGGACACCGAATTCGGATATCAGACGGGCATTGTCGATCATGTAGTTGCCGCTGGCGCCCTTGCCGCCGCTGTCCTTGCCGAAGCTGATCTTGGCGTCCGGCAGGTAAGAGCGCACGATCTCCGCGATCTCGCCCAGACTGACGGAGATACCGCCGGAGTTATAGATGCGATGGGCGGGCTTCTCGGTCAGCAGAACGCGAGCAAAGACCTCGGCGATGTCGTCGACGTGGATGGGGCAGCGCATCGCATCCTTGAACGGGAAGGAGATGGAATTGCCCCGCGCAGGCTCGGTAATAATGTTCACATGGTCAACGGAGCCCCGCACCTTATCCGGTCCGGTGACGTTGGCCGGACGGATGCCGGTGATGAGCATCCCGAATTTCTCGGTGTAGTCCTGAGCCTGCCACTCGTTGATGATCTTGTGCTTGGCGTACTGGTATTCGCCGTTGACGCGATCCGCCTCGGTGACGGGACGATCGCCGTAGTGGCTCTGCTTGCCATTCACAGCGAGCGATGACGCATACATGGTGTGCTTGACGCCGAGCAAGCGGGCCGCCTCGAAGCAATTGTCCATGCCGAGGATGTTCAGCTTCATCGCCACATGGGGCGCATGATCGCTGCCGATGAAGTAGGAGAGGTTGACGACGTGCTCCGGTTTGGCAGTCGACATGGCGGCCATGACATCGTCGAATTGCGTGACGTCGCCGCGCACGGATTTCACCTTCGCGCCCAGATCCGAGAAAGAGTGCGCGACGGGGTTGATGTCCATCGAGGTGACGGTTTGCCCGCGCTGGACGAGCAAGCGGACGAGCCGGTGGCCGATGAAGCCGGTGCCGCCGATGACGAAGACTGACATCTCTCACTCCTGTGGCTTGCGAACGCGATATGATGGCACGCCCACTGTGAGCGGTTCAATTGCCATTGCGATTTGCAGGTCTGCGGGAACGGAAGACCGGCGACGTCCCGGTTCGCCATGGAAGACGATCCGCATCCGCCCGTTGGCGTGGCACCGAATGCTTATGCGCTCGACCGTGGGACGCCGACGCATCTGGCTGCCAGGTGCGAGGATTGTGTCGACCTGATCACACCTGAGCTGCAGCGGCGGGGCCTGATACGCCTCGAATACGAAGGCAAGACACTGCGCGAAAACCTGGGCCTGAAACCAGCCGCCAATCACAACGCGCCAGCAGCTTGACGGTGCCTGGCATGCAGCCAGACACCGCCTTGACCGATCTCTTCAACCCGCCAGCTCCGGCACCACCCAGAACGCGCCCTCGCCGCGATGCACGCGCTGGACGTTATCGAACGCGTTGCGGAAGCGCGCTACGTGGTTGTCCGATGTCGGCCCGGCGAAGTGTGCCGTCAGAACCACGTTGTCGAGTTTGAACAACGGGTTGTTGTTCGGCGGTGGCTCTTCGTCAAATACGTCGAGGCCGGCACCGAAGATCTTGCCCGCGGACAGCGTCTTGTGCAGCGCCACTTCGTCGATCACCGGCCCGCGCGACGTGTTGACGATGATCGCCGTCGGCTTCATCAGCGCCAGCTCTTCGGCGCCGATCAAATGCTTGGTCGAGGCGTTCAGCGGCGTGTGCAACGACACGAAATCGGAGCGCTTCAAGAGTTCGCGCAGCAGGCGGAATTTGACGCCGAGCGCATCCTCCTCGTCCTCGGTCAGGCGCGCGATGTCATAGTAGTCGACGTTCATGCCGAACGCTTTGGCGCGGCGGGCGACTTTCTTGCCGATGTTGCCAAGACCGATGATGCCGAGCGTCTTGTGGTAGAGTTCGTACATCGCCGGCGGCGGACCATTGCCGCGCCAGCGGCCGCCCGAGACGCTGGCGTGCTGCCAGACGACTCGGCGGGCGACGGTCAACATCAGCATCATGGCGTGCTCGGCGACCGAGATGGCGTTGGCGCCGCCGTTGTTGGAGACCGGCACCCTGGCACGCCGTGCGGCTTCGATGTCGACGGCGTCGTAGCCGGCCGAAAGCAGCTGGATGAGCTTTATTTTCGGCGCCGACTTGTGGAACTTGTCGTCCAATTTCACGTGCGGATAGCAGACGATGTATTCGGCCGTGCCGAGTGCTGCGTTGTATTCGTTGGTGCCCTCCTGCGCCACAACGAGTTCGACCCCCGACGGTGCCATCTCGCGCGCAAGCTCACCCACCGCCTCGGAAGGCGGCACGACGATCATTTTCGGCTTCATTCCGGCATTCCCTTGTGTTGCCCGCGACCAGCGATGTGCGTGCCGCAGTGAACAATGCCGGCGGGACCCTGTCGAGAGGGTGTCTTCGGCCGCGCAGCAGCGTTGCGACCGGGGCGACCCTTGCAACATAGTTTGGTCGCCATGCGATCGTTAGCCCTCGAACGATGTCGGCCTTGCGTCAGTCCATGGGCGTAGACGACCATATTCTCGGCGATTGTGCCGCATCTGCACCAGAAGCGTCGCGGCATAACAACAGTCACGCATTCGCTTGTGCGGTGGGCGGACAGTTTGCCTTGACCGCGCCGCAGTCCCCGGCAATGTCACGGTGAAGATCTATCAGTCGAAGGGTCGTCACGTGTCGCGCAGTCCCGCAATGCCGCCTCCGCCGCCTCCGGCCGCCCAATCGGCCGCGCCAGCGTCGAAATCGCCGATATCTGGTCCCATTCCAAAGAAGCGTTCCATCCTGGCAAGGGCCATCGTCGGCATTCTGCTGATTGCTGGAATGACCGCCGGCGGTGCCTGGCTGATGCACGCCAGTATTGATCCGTCCGAGGATATCGAGGGGCAAGCCGCGCCGACACGACACGAGCTGCTGGCAGAAATGCGAAGTTGGGGTTACCAGCTGCAGCGGCTTGACGTCGCCACCGCCGCTCGCTCGCCGCACGACCTGCTCGTGGTCGACGAAGCCTTCGAGGAGGCCAGTTCGGCTGCCCGCCGGCCGGAATTGCTGCGCGCGTTGAAGCGCAAGCCCGACGGCAGCCGCCGCCTCGTCCTTGCGTACCTTTCCATTGGCGAGGCCGAGGCCTACCGCCCCTACTGGAACAAGAAGTGGGTCGAGCCCGCCCCTTTGGGCTCGCGACCCCGCCCGGGCGCCGATTTCTCGGCTATCACCACGGCACAGGCAACTCCCGGCCAGGTGCCGGCGCCGCTGGCCGCCCTCCGCGGCCAGCCACTGAACATGCCGACCGGTGTAGCCCCAAGTTGGCTCGCAGAGGAAAACCCGAACTGGCGCGGCAACTATCGCGTTCGATTCTGGGATGAGGGCTGGCAAACACAGATGCTCGGCAGCGAGACCGCCGCGCTCGAACGCATCATCGGCACCGGTTTCGACGGCGTTTATCTTGACCGCGCCGACGTGTATGCCGGCTGGGCGAAGGAGCGGCCGGGGGCCCGCGCCGATATGGAAGCACTGATCGAGCGTATCGGCGCACGCGCGCGGGAGCTCTCACCGGGCTTCATCGTCGTCATGCAGAACGCGGAAGAGCTGTTGTCCAACCCAAACTTGCGTGGCAGCCTCGATGCCGTCGCCAAGGAAGATCTGCTGTTCGGGCTCGAAGGCCCAGAGAAGCCGAACGGCGCGCCCGACATCAAGGCCAGCGTGCGCCAGCTGAAGAAGGCGCAGCGCCAGGGGCTGCCGGTCCTGGTCGTCGAGTACGTCGCCGGCGCCGACAGCGTTGCAGCCGCCCGCCGGGATATCGAGGCGAATGGTTTCATCCCCTATTTCGCGCCCCGCGCCCTCGATCGGCTGCAGGCGCCGCGTTGAGCCATCGCGTGGGTCGGGTGGCGGGGAGGTCGGAGTGAACCGGCCCTCGCGGCCGATTTTTGCTGCAACGGTTCACGGGCGAAGTCCGACGTCACGAGAAGCCGTATGCTTCAGTTGTCGGACCTCTCGGGCGTGTTCTCTCGGCACATCGGACCGCCTCGGCCCGTTCGCTCCGGAGTTACACGTCTGCTTGGGACTGCCCCCGATCCGACGCAGCCACAATTCTGCTGCACAGCAGGGCGACAAGCTTAACGCAGTCTAAAGGTTTGCCCGGTAGGGCTTTGTCTCCTGTCTTGTCCCCACTCGGGAGTAGCGAGTGCCATGCCGTTCTGGCGTCATCGGTCCGCCGGATTGTTGCAGTGCTTCGGGCTGGTAGCAGCTTCATGCGCGCTTACCGGCCTTTTGGCCGTTGCTGCGCATGCAGCCCGGCCGGACGAAATCCCGACCAGTCCTGCGGCGCCGGGCAAGCCGGGGGAGCCTCGACCAGCGGCGAGACCTGTGAAAGCCGTTCCAACGCCTCCCAACGCGCGCCCGTCCGCGACAGCGGCCCAACCCAACCCGGCTGCACAGGCCGAGCGTCTCCGTCTCATCAACGCGGCAAAAAGCTGGGGCTATCAGCTCAACGGCATGAAGGTCGACGAGGCCGCGCGCTCGCCATTCGATCTCATTGTCGCCGATGCAACGACGGGCCACATCGCACGCCGCCACTTCCTGCCCGAAGAGGTCGCGGCTCTGAAGAAGAAGCCGAATGGCGGGCGGCGTCTCATCGTCTCGTATCTGTCGATCGGCGAGGCGGAGGATTACCGCTCCGACTATTTCACCGCCGAATACATGACCGAAGACGCGCCAGACTGGCTGCTGCACGAGAACCCGCAGTGGAAGGGCAATCGCGTCATCAAGTTCTGCGACGGGGGCTGGCAGCGTACGATCCTCGGCGACGATGATGGACGCAATGTCTACAACGCCATCGATCCGTCACCACTCTATCGTCTGATCGAGCTCGGCTTCGACGGGATCTATTTGGATCGGGTTGACGCCTATGCCGAAGCCGAAGTGGCGAAGGCCTGCCCCGACAGCGCGAAAAAAATGGTCGAGTTCGTCGCCCGCCTCGCCGCGCATGCGCGCAAGCGCAACCCGAACTTCCTGGTCATCCTGCAGAACGCCGAGGAACTGGTCCGTCAGCCAAAGATGATGGAGACGATCGATGCGATCGCGAAGGAAGACCTGTTCTACGGCGCCGACCACAGCCAGAACGCCAACAAGCCGGAAGCCGTGCGCGAATCGCTCGGACATCTGAAAGCGGTCAAAGGGGCTGGCCGCCCGGTCTTCGTCGTCGACTATCTGACAGTCGACACCAAGAAAGCCGACGCCAAGCGCCGCATCGAGGGCGAGGGGTTCATCCCCTACATCGCCCCCCGCGACTTGGGTTCGCTCTGGGTCCCCGGCAAGGATTATTAGGTAATTTTTAGTTGTGCCTCCGGTTGCCCAGTGCCAACCGGCGCGTGGATACGGCGAACTCACGGAATCGAGCCGTCCGTATTCACGCGCCGGATGCGCCGGAGGCGTCCGAGCGTAGCTCGGCTCCATCAGGATGGCATCCGAAGGCGCGAGAAAAAACGGCGCAAGCATCACTGCATATGCTGGCCGCCGTTGATGGCGATATTGGCGCCGGTGACGAAAGCGGCCTCCTCGGAGCAGAGATAGATGATGAGGCCCGCGATCTCCTCTGGCTTGCCGAGCCGGTTCAGCGGAATTTGCGGTATGATCTTGCCCTCGAGCACGTTCTGCGGAATGGCGGTCACCATCTTGGTGCCGATGTAGCCGGGCGAAATCGTATTGACGGTCACGCCTTTCCGGGCCGACTCGAGGGCCAGTGATTTCGTGAATCCGTGCATGCCGGATTTGGCGGCAGCATAGTTGGTCTGTCCGAACGCGCCTTTCGAGCCGTTGACCGACGACACATTGATGATGCGCCCCCAACTCCGCTCCATCATACCCTCGTGCACCTGCTTCGCCATGTTGAAGGCGCTGTCGAGATTGGTGTGGATCACCGCGTCCCAGTCGGCCTTGGTCATGCGCTTGAACGTCATGTCCTTGGTGATGCCGGCATTGTTGACGAGAATGTCGATGACACCGAGGTCCTTCACAATCTGCGCACAGCACGCCTCGCAGGACTCGTAGCTCGCGACGTCGCAGGGATACGCGCGGAACTCGTAACCGCGCTCTTTCATGTCGGCGAGCCACTTATCCGAAGTCTTATTCGACGGCGAAAACGTAACGGCAACCGTGTAGCCGGCATCCACCATCTTGGTCGAAATCGTCTCGCCGAGCCCGCCCATGCCGCCCGTGATCAATGCAACGCGCTTTTTCATCGTTTCCTCCGTTGATGGTCCAGCCCAGTGTCCAACGTTCCACCTGATCGCAAGCCAGCGCAACCCAACCTCTCATTTTAGCCGTGCAGTGCAACATGCCGATCGATGCGGAGCGTTGACAGGCAGCGAGACTGTTCTTTGGACTTGCGCCGCGCAGGGTTCGCAGCCACCTTCGACCGAAGTCCCTGCAAGCTGGACCGGATGCCACCTATGAAATCGCACTTACTGAAATCGACCGTCGACACTGTGCACTGGGGCTATTTCGATGCCAGCGTGCCGTCAGTCATGACGATCGACAGCGGCGACCGCATTACAATTGAGACGCTTTCCGGTGCGCCCGACGTGATGCCGGGGCCGGGCACGGGCTTCAAGCTGCCGCCGGAATTGCCCGAGATCCACGCCAAGGTGCCGCGGAAGTTGCCGGGGCATTTGCTCACCGGCCCGGTCGCGATCAAGGGTGCCATGCCCGGCGATACGCTCGAGATCGACATCGAGAAGATCGAGTGCCGCCAGGACTGGGGCTACAACGCCATCCGCCCGCTCGCCGGCGCGCTGCCGGGCGAGTTCGACGATGTCCGCATCGTCCACATCCCCATGGATCTGAAACGGATGGTCGGCAAACTCTCGTGGGGCGCGGAGATCCCGCTGCGGCCCTTCTTCGGCGTCATGGGCGTGGCGCCGCCGCCGGCCTGGAGCATGATCTCGTCGTTGCCGCCGCGCCAGCACGGCGGCAACCTCGACCTGAAGGAGTTGGTCGCCGGTACCAAGTTGCAACTCCCTGTACATGTGCCCGGCGCCAACTTCTCGTGCGGCGACGGTCACGGTGCGCAAGGCGACGGCGAGGTCTGCGTCACGGCCATCGAGACGGCGCTGACCGGTACGTTCCGCCTCACATTGAAGAAGGGACAGAAGCTCCGCTGGCCGCGCGCCGAAACGCCGACGCACCAGATCACGATGGCGTTCGATCCGGATCTAGATCAGGCCGCCAAAATCGCGTTGCGCGAGATGATCGCTCTCATTTGCGAGCGGAAAAACCTGTCGCGCGAGGATGCCTACATGCTCTGCAGTCTGGCTGCCGACTTGCGCGTAACGCAACTCGTCAATGGCAACAACGGCTGCCACTGTATGCTCGAGAAGCACTATCTGTCGTGAGGGTCGGGGTCAGACCCATGGATCTGACCCCGACGTCCCCGTTGCGCAAGGCCGCCGCTGGCGCATAGGCTGTAGACTGCAGTGACGGCGGCTCAAGGCATGCGGGGGAACTGATGCTCGATCTCATCATTCGTGGCGGTGACGTGGTGACGCCGCAAGGCGTCGTGAAGGCTGACGTTGCAATTCAGGGCGAGACGATCGCAGCCGTCGCGCGGCCGGGCACGTTCCCCGGCCAGTCGGCGAAGCGCGAGATCGACGCTGCGGGAAAGATTGTGATGCCAGGCGGTATCGATCCACACGTCCATTTGCATCACACCTGGATCAAGCCGGACGGCTCGCCGCTGACGACCGCTGGCCCCGAGCAGGTCGGCAAGGCTGCGCTCTACGGCGGCACGACGACGTTCATCGATTTCGCCTACTGGCGCGAGAAGCAGACGGCACTGCAGGCGATCGAATCGCGCGACCTCGACTTCGTCGGGAAAAGCCCGTGCGACTGGGCCTACCACATCATGCTGCATTCCGAGCCGCCGCCGGAGTTCTCAGGCCAGCTGGCGGAGGCGATTCAGGCCGGCTATCCGAGCCTCAAGATCTTCACGACCAACATTCTCCCCTCGCGGCACGGCCGCATGATCGACTTCGGCGACATCTGGGAGGCGTTCCAGGTGCTCGCCCGCAACGGCGGCCTCGGCGTCATCCACGCCGAGGACAACGACATCGTCATGCACATGTACGCCAAGCTGATCCGCGAGGGTCGCGTCGGCTTCGAGCATCTGGCGCTGGCGCACAACCAGCTGTCGGAAGACTTGAGCTTCCGCCGCGTGTTGCGACTAGCTGAAAGCGTGCCCGGCACCGCGCTCTACATGATGCACGTGTCGGCTGCCACCGGCGTCACCGCCATCCGCGAGGCCCGCGCCAAGGGGCTACCGATCTACGGCGAGACGCTGCACCAGTACATGCTGTTCTCGGAAGAGGACTACAAGCGTCCGAACGGGCAGATGTACCACACCTATCCCTCGCTCAAGTCGAAGGCCGACCAGAAGGCGCTCTGGGACGGCACGCTCGATGGCAGCATCAATTGCGTGGCGACGGACGAGCTGTGCTGCACTCTGAAGGACAAGACACTCGGCGACCGCATCGACAACACGACCGGCGGCAACTCCGGTGTCGAGCCGCGGCTTGGCGTCATGTACACGGAGATGGTGGTGCGCCGCGGTTATTCGTTGCCGCAGTACGTCGATCTCGTCTCCACCAATGCCGCGAAGATCATGGGGCTTTACCCGCGCAAGGGCGCGATCGCGGCCGGCAGCGATGCCGACATCACGATCCTCGATCCGGGCAAGCGCGGCAAGGTTACGGCCTCCGACCTGCACGAGACCGACTACACGCCCTGGGAGGGACACGACATCTTCGCCTGGCCGGTTGTGACGCTGCTGCGCGGCAAGGTGATGGTCGAGAATGGCCAGTATTTCGCGAGCCCGAAGGACGGCAAGTATCTGAAGCGCAAGATACCCTCCGAAATTCTCAAAGGCCCGGCGCTTTAGTGGTGGCGCCTTCAGATGCCCACCCTTCGGGCATCCGGCGCGTGCGTGGCGCCTTCAGATGCCCACCCTTCGGGCATCCGGCGCGTGGTGCCTTCGGATGCCCGGTCGTTGCTCACGCTTCGGTTGCCCACTACGCAACCGCGCGTGCATCCGGTGTGTTTTTTGGTTGCGCCTTCGGATGCCCACTTCGCATCCGGCGCGTGGATGCGAGTACGCGGGACATGCCGAAATTGGTGCCTTCAGACGCAATCCTTCGCGTGATCGAGCAGAGTCTGATCGCGTGGCGCGTGCTGGCGCGGGCAACGCGAAGTGAAGACGGTGCGATCGCCGTCATTGGGCTTGGCCGCATGATCCGCATCGAGCGGGCGGCGTTAGGGCAGCCGTTCCGCTACATGGTGACGGTCGACCGACGGCAGCGGCCGGCGCTTTCGATTGTCGCGCTGCTCCGTCAGGTGCGCGGCGCACTCGATCCGGCTTACGAGAAAGCACGCGTGCGCATCGCGGTTGAGGCGCTGCAGCCGGGGGTGTAGGCCCAGCATAGGCACGGAGGGATGGGCAGCGTCGAACCTTGCAAATTTAAAGCGTGATGTTAAATATGCAAGGATGATTGAGCGCCGCATCCAGAGCCAGATCCGCGAGACTCTCGACAGCCAAGCCGCCGTTGCTCTGCTTGGGCCAAGACAGGTTGGCAAGACAACCATGGCGCTCGCTATCGCGGAGTCGAGCCCTTCCGTCTATCTCGATCTGGAAGACCCGGCCGACCGAGACAAGCTTGCCGACCCGATCCTGTATTTGCAGGCACATGACGACAAGCTCGTCATCCTCGACGAGATACAAAACGCCCCGGAGCTGTTTGGCACGCTGCGCGGCTTGATCGACAAGGGCCGACGCAAGGGTCTGCGTCACCGGCGTTTCCTCATTCTTGGATCGGCGTCGGCCAAATTACTGCGACAATCTTCAGAGAGCCTTGCTGGCCGCATTGCTTATCGCGAACTCGCTCCCCTGGATATCACTGAGTCCGGGAAGGACAAGCTCGATACGCTCTGGCTGCGCGGCGGCTTTCCGCAGAGCTTTCTGGCGCGCGACGATTTACGAAGTCTCGATTGGCGTCGCGACTTTCTGCGGACTTACCTGACCCGAGACATACCGGCACTCGATCCGCGCATTCCATCTGAAACGCTGCGCCGACTTTGGACGATGCTGGCGCATGCGCAGGGCACGCCGTTGAACGCGTCACGCCTCGCGACCGGCTTGAGCGTCAGCTCTCCGACGGTTGGACGCTACATCGACCTTCTGGTCGATCTGTTGCTGGTGCGCCGGTTACAACCGTATCACGCCAATCTCGGCAAGCGGCTGGTGAAGACGCCGAAAATCTATGTGCGCGATAGCGGTGTCTTGCATGCGTTGCTCAGCGTGCCCTCGCACGAGGCGCTGCTCGACCACCCAATGATTGGCGCGAGCTGGGAAGGGTTTGTGATCGAGACGCTGATCAACTGTGCATCGACGTGGACGACACCGTTCTACTTCCGCACATCTGCCGGCGCGGAGATCGATCTGCTCTTGGAGTTTCCGGGCGGAAGTCTTTGGGCGATTGAAGTCAAACGGAGCTTGTCACCGAAAGTAGAACGAGGCTTTCACATCGCATGCGATGACCTCAAGCCTCAGCGACGTCTGGTTGTCTATGCAGGCAATGAGCATGTTCACATGCCGAACAACGTTGAGGGCATTGGCTTGCATCAGTTGGCGGCAGAGTTGGCGGCTTCGAACGTGTGACGGATCCGACTCAACGCTGCGTGGTCGCGCCGTGCCTTCAACTCCGCCATTGCCTCGCCGCCCGATGCCGGCGCGCAATTCGATTGGGCTGCTTGCGTGGTGTCTCCTGGTCCTGGTGCATCGATGCCGTCGATCGCACCTTACAGGCGGGGGCGAGTCGGCGCCAAGCGGATCACGGTTTAGACGGGCGCGGAAAGCCTGGAATCCGCCGCAACAGGTCACGCAGCGGCCGGTCGGTCCAGGCCTTGCTGACGAAATCCGCGTGCACGACGGTCGTCGGCGTAGCCAGCAGCGTGACGTTGCCGGCAACGAGATCGGGGCTGAGAATGGTCGCGACTGGAATGCGGCGCTCGGCCAGAAGGCGGGCCAGCTCTAGCGTACCGTCGTTCGAGGAGGGGCCATAGCCGACGAAGAAGAACGCCTTCGGATGCTGCGCGATCCAGTCGGCAAAGCGCGGCTGCTCGCCGTAAAGGCCGTCAAGCACGATGACGCCGAGAATACGTTCAGCTGAGCCACCGTGATGCAGCAGATAGGAAAGCGGGTAGTAGCCGCCACTGTAAGCAACGAGCACAACCGGCATGGCGTCGAAACGCGGCTTGGCACGGACGTCACCGAGGAGGCGCGCGAGGCTCAGCGCGACCTCGTCCAGGAACGCGGTGAGCGCGTCCTTCGCCCAGAACTTTCCGGCACTGGAATCTGCCGCGTCGCTTGCGAACTGCGGGGCGACCACAGCGCTGTTGATGCCAGCAGACGCTGCCTGTTGCGGCACTTGTTGGCGCGCGACGACATCGCGCTCCAGCGTGGCGCCATTGCCATGCAGGAACACCACCAGCACGCCGCGTCGGTTCGCATTGAAGCCCGCGGGCAGATCGAGCAGCACGCGGCTATCGCTATAGGTGACGTCGGCCCACAACACCTCGCCGGAGCGCGCGGCGTGACCGCTGCGATTTTCGAGGTGAACGTCGAGGAACGGCTTGCTGGTTGCCGGCACCACGCCCGTATAGGGAAACGGTGCAGTCTTGAACGGCACCAGCGCGCGCCGGCCGCGGGTCAGCGGGGGGATCTGCCGCGGACGCTCGGACTTCTTCAATGCGCCAGTCGTCGTCTTGGACGTCGTCGTCTTGGACGTTTGTGTCGTCGCGATCGCGGGCTTCACCTGTTTCTCTGTCCCAACGTCGGCCCGACCCTGGCCCATGGCCTCAGGTGCAACCATACCGGCGGCAAGCACCGCCAACAGCGTGCACAAGCGCCACCGCCCCAAGCCATCGTCACTCAAACATTGCACCAGACAATTCCGCACCGGATTAACCAAGCAGCGGAGCAAAACTCGCATACTTCAGACCGCGGAACAAGCGGATCACCTGGCCGCTTGGCCCCGCTTGACCCAGGGCAATTCAATTCATCGCGAGCGCAATAAACCACGGTTGTCATTCCGGCATTTATTGCCGGAACCCATGGTGCAAAAGCCCATCAACGCTTGAGGTCCTGGCACGATGGGTCCCGGGGACAAGCCGGGATGACAACTTTGGTTGTTTCATTGGCAAGACCTGAATCGCCCTGGGGTCTGACCCCTTTGCTGCCACAACAACCAATGCTGTCATGGTCGGGCTTGTCCCGACCACCCATCGCCCAACGCGCTCGGTCATAGCCTTTGATGCCGGTGGTTCAGCACACAGTACCGGTTGCAACCGTTGCACCATGGGTCCTCGGGACGAGCCCGAGGATGACATCGATGGATGCGGTGATACCGCGAGAGATGGGGTCAGACGCATGGTCTGACCCCTCCGCATTCGCCTTACGCCGTCGCTGGGATCTGCTTCGCAGCTTGCTCAGCGCCTTGGCCATTGCCGATCGCTATCGTGCGCGGCTTCAGGCGCTCGGGCACATTGCGCACGAGGCCGATGTCGAGCAGGCCGTCCTTGAGGCTCGCGCCCGTCACTTCGACGTGGTCGGCCAGCTGGAAACGCCGCTCGAACGCGCGGGCCGCGATGCCGCGGTGCAGGAACGCGCGCTCTGTCGTCTCCGCAGCCTTCTGGCCGGTCACGGTCAGCGTCTGCTCCTTGACCTCGAGCGTAATCTCGTTCTCGGCGAAGCCCGCCAGCGCAATGCTGATGCGGTACTCGTTCTCGCCCAAACGCTCGATGTTGTAGGGCGGATACGTCGGCGCCTCGGCATCGAAGCCTGCGGCGTTGTCGAGAAGCTGGACCAGCCGGTCGAAGCCGACCGTCGAGCGGTAGAGCGGGGCAAAATCGAAGGGTCTCATGTCACATCCTCATGATGAGCAACGTGGGGATCGCCGTCCCGGATGGGCCCGGCGGTTCAAGTCTGCCGCACCCTCGAGAGGCCTACGGCAATCGATGATTTGGGAGGGCGGCCGCGGAATTCAAGAGGCAACGTTCACCCGGCGCTGCTGTGGTGGGGACACTAGGCTTGACGATCGCGGGGGCCCTCCCCCACTGTATTCACAAGTTCGGTGGCAAAGGCAGGGGCGGAGCAGGCGTGCAACAGCAATCGGCGGAAAGAATTACCCTCGTGAAGAGGGCCCAGAGTATTTCGTTCCGCAACCCTGAGCGTTGCCCGCCCGTCGTACCGGGGTCAGCCCGATGATCGAGCCAAAGGTTGCAACGTCCGTATCCCCCGCCGACGAGATCAAGACCACAACCTGCTACATGTGCGCCTGCCGCTGCGGCATCCAGGTGCATCTGAAGGACGGCAAGGTCCGCTACATCGACGGCAACCGCAAGCACCCCGTCAACCGCGGCGTCATCTGCGGCAAGGGTGCCGCCGGCATCATGCAGCACACTGCGCCGTCGCGCCTGCGCGCGCCGTTGAAACGGGTCGGCCCCCGCGGCTCCGGCGAGTTCAAAGAGATATCCTGGGAAGAAGCGCTTACCACGGCAACCGAATGGCTGGGCCAAGTCCGCGCCACCGACCCGAAGAAGCTCGCGTTCTTTACCGGCCGCGACCAGTCGCAATCGCTGACCGGCTGGTGGGCGATGCAGTTCGGCACGCCGAATTTTGCAGCTCACGGCGGCTTCTGCTCGGTCAACATGGCGGCCGGAGGACTTTACACCTTCGGCGGTTCGTTCTGGGAGTTCGGCGAGCCCGACTGGGAGCACACGAAATACTTCCTGCTGTTCGGCGTCGCAGAGGATCACGGCTCCAATCCGATCAAGATCGCGCTCGGCAAGCTCAAGGGCCGCGGTGCCAAGATCGTTTCCATCAATCCCGTGCGCACCGGCTACAACGCCATCGCCGACGAGTGGCTGGGCATCAAGCCCGGCACCGACGGCCTGCTGGTCGGCGCGCTGATCCACGAGATGTTCCGCACCAACAACGTCGATCTCGACTATCTCGTGCGCTACACCAACGCCGGTTGGCTGGTGATCGAGGATCCCGGCACCCGCGAGGACGGCCTGTTCGCGCGCGATGCCGAGGGCAAGGTACTTTCCTGGGACAAGCGGACGGACGGCCTCGCCCGCGCTGACCGCATCGACATCGCGCCAGCGCTGACCGGCGACTACAAACTTGCAGACGGCCGCCGATCTGTGCCCGTGTTCCGCCTGATGGCCGAGCGTTATCTCGGGGCAGAGTTTGCGCCCGACAGCGTCGCCGCCGAGACAGGAATCCCTGCCGACAGCATCCGCCGCATCGCCGCCGAGATCGCCGAAGTCGCCTTCAAGCAAACGGTCACGCTGCCGATCAAATGGACGGACTGGGCCGGCCGCGAGCACGACAGCATCACCGGCCGCCCCGTGTCGATGCACGCGATGCGCGGGATTTCCGCGCACTCGAACGGTTTCCAGACCTGCCGCATGCTGCACACGCTGCAGATCATCCTCGGCACCATCGATGTGCCCGGCGGCTTCCGCTACAAGGCGCCGTTCCCGAAAACCGCCCCACCCGGCAACAAGCCGGTCGGCCGGCACGAGCAGATCAAGCCGAACACGGCCCTGCCGGGCATGCATCTGGGCTTCGTGACGGGGCCGGAGGACCTGCTCGTCGACAAAGCGGGCCGCCCCTCGCGGCTCGACAAAGCCTACTCGTGGGATGCGCCCATCGCCGCGCACGGCCTGATGCACATGGCCATCTCCAACGCAGCGCTGGGCGATCCCTATCCGGTCGACGTCATGTTCCTCTACATGGCGAACATGGCCTGGAACTCGTCGATGAACATCGGCGCGACGCTGTCGTATCTGACCGCCAAGAATGACGACGGCGGCTACAAGATCCCGAAGATCATCTACTCCGATGCGTACGCGTCTGAAATGGTCGCCTATGCCGATCTGATCCTGCCCGACACCACCTACCTCGAGCGCTGGGACTGCATCTCGCTGCTCGACCGGCCGATCTCGGAGGCCGACGGCGCCGCCGACGCGATCCGCCACCCGGTCGTGAAACCCGACCGCGACGTGCGCGCCTTCCAGGACGTGCTCATCGATTTGGGCGCCCGCCTCAAACTGCCGGGCTTTACCAAGCCGGACGGCACCGCCCGCTATCCTGGCGGCTATCCCGACTATATCGTCAACCACGAGCGGGCGCCGGGTGTCGGACCACTCGCGGGATGGCGCGGCAAGGACGGGACCAAGTTCGGCTCCGGCGAGGTCAACCCGAACCAACTCGAGAAGTACATCGAGAATGGTGCTTTTCACATGCACCATCTGCCCCCCGAACAGCGTTACATGCGCCACGCCAACAAGGCGTATCTCGAATGGGCGAAGTCGGTGACTTTCGTCGGCAACACCGATCCGATCATTTTCCAGCTCTATTCAGAACCGCTACAGAAGTTCCGTCTCGCCGCGCGCGGCCACGGCACCGTGCAGCCGCCGGACAGCCACCGCGCCCGCATCGAGCGCTTCTTCGATCCGCTGCCGTTCTGGTACGCGCCATTCGAGGGCGGCATGATCGACGAGCGCGCCTATCCGATGCACGCGATCACGCAGCGGCCGATGGCGATGTATCACGCCTGGGGTTCGCAGAACGCGTGGCTGCGCCAGATTCACACAGCCAACCGCCTGTTCATGAACCGCGAGCGCGCGCTTTCTCTCGGCATTGCCGACGACGATTGGGTCTGGATCACCAGCCACATCGGCCGCGTCAAAGCGCAGGTGCGGCTGATGGAGGGCGTCAACCCGGACACGGCCTGGACCTGGAACGCCATCGGCAAGCGCTCCGGCGCCTGGGCGCTCGACAAGGATGCGCCGGAATCGAAGGAAGGTTTTCTCTTGAACCACCTGATCTCGGAGCTGTTACCGCCCCGCGAAGGCGGTTATCGCTACGCCAACTCCGACCCGATCACGGGGCAGGCAGCATGGTACGACCTGCGCGTGCGCATCGAGAAGGCGCCACCCGGCGAAGCGCACGAGACCTGGCCGCGCTTCGAGCCGATGCAATCACCGACCGGGGTCGTGGCGCCCGCAAGCCTCAGCTACGGCCGCGCCTTCAACAAGGAGCGGGTGTAGGCTTGGCCGGAACCGAATGGAGGCGAGAATGCCGAAAGCGAAAACGAAAGAACGCGCGACAACGGCGGCAGACGCCGGATTGGCTGCACGCGTCGAAAAGCTCGAGCAGGAGTTGCGCGAGTTGAAGGAGATGCTGCAGTTGAAGGGAAATGCAGGCGAGCCTGGGCCAGACGATTGGAAGAAGTCGATAGGAATCTTCAAAGATGATCCAACATTCGATGAAGCAATCCGACTGGGGCACGCGTGGCGTCGACGGCAGCGGAAATGGTGATTTTGGATACCGACCACATGAGTGAACTATTTCGTGAGGCATTGAATGCGAAATCGCTCATCGACCGCTTGAGCCGCACGACAGAGTTCCGTGCGACGACTATCGTCACTGCCGAAGAATTGTTGCGCGGGCGACTTGCTCAGACGGCGAAAGCAAGGAGCGGCGGCAGCTTGATTGAATCCTATGCTCGTCTCCACACTACTCTTGCAGGACTAAAACACTTCAGAATATTGCCATTCGACATCGGCTCAGCTCGCATTTTGGAGCAACTCCGCGGCCAACGTCTCGGCGTCGGCACCATGGACCTCCGCATCGCCAGCATCGCCATCGCAAACAACGCCACCCTGCTTTCCCGCAACCTGCGCGATTTCGAGCGCGTCCCTGGTCTCACCGTCGAGGACTGGCTGCAATGACTGCGCTCCCCACCGCCACCAACAAGAAGCTCGGCCTCGTCATCGACCTCGATACGTGCGTCGGCTGCCAGGCCTGTGCGACCAGCTGCAAGGAATGGAATACCGGCGGCTACTCCGCGCCGCTTTCCGACATCGACCCTTATGGCCGTGACCCGCACGGCGCCTGGCTCAACCGCGTGCACGCCTACGAAGTAAGCGAAGGTGCCAGCAGTTGCACAGTGCATTTCCCACGCTCGTGCCTGCACTGCGAGACGCCGGCCTGCGTCACCGTTTGCCCGACAGGCGCCAGTTACAAGCGCGCCGAGGACGGCATCGTACTGATTAATCCGGACACCTGCATCGGTTGCAAGCTCTGCTCATGGGCATGTCCCTACGGCGCACGCGAGTTCGACCCGGCCGACGGCATCATGAAAAAATGCACGCTCTGCGTCGACCGCATTTACAACCAGCACATCCCCGAGGAAGACCGCATTCCCGCCTGCGTGCGCGCCTGCCCGACCGGTGCCCGGCATTTTGGCGATCTCGGCGATCCCCAGAGTGACGTCTCAAAGCTGGTCGCGGCTCGCGGCGGCTACGATCTGATGCCGGAGACGGGCATGATGCCGGTCAACAAGTACCTGCCGCCCCGTGCAAAGCGAGATGGTGCGAGACTCGGTGCGCAAGCTTCGCTTATCCACGCGCCGGATGCCAACGGTGGTCATCCGAAGGCGCACGAACAAGCCATGCCGGATGCCAACGGTGGGCATCCGAAGACGCAAGAAGAAACCGCCCTCGAAAAACTGTTCGCCTTCGCCGACAAGATCCTCTCGCGCTGAGACACTCCGATGCATCCCGCCTACTCGGTCATCATCTTCACGTGTGCATCCGGCGCCGGCCTTGGGTTGCTGATCGGCCTCGCAGCTCTGGTCCTCTGGCACGGCGCGTTGCCGAGCACCGGCTTTGCCTGGATCGGGTTTGCGCTGGCGCTCGGCCTCACCGTCGCGGGGCTGCTGTCGTCGACGCTGCATCTCGGGCGTCCGGAGCGGGCGATGCTCGCGTTCAGCCAGTGGCGGACATCGTGGCTTTCGCGCGAGGGCGTGGCGGCGGTCGCGACACTGGCGGCTGCCGGTCTGCTGGCGCTGCTCGCCGTTCTCGACGCGCCGGCGTTCCTGCAGCGTTTTGTGGCGCTGCCGACGATCGTTTGCGCCGCCGCAACGATCTGGTGCACGGGCATGATCTACGCGTCGCTGACGACGATTCGCGCCTGGAACATGCAGCTCGTGCCCTGGATCTACCTTGCGCTGGCGCTGGCGTCGGGCGCTGTGTTGCAGCTTCTGCTCTACGCGGCGTTCGGTTTCACCGGCACACTGTTGCCCTGGATCACGCTCGTGCTTGTCGCCGCCGCTGGCCTCCTGAAAATCATCTACTGGCGTCGCATCGATAACACGCCGCGGACGTCGACGGCGGGCACTGCCACAGGCCTCTCCAAGCTCGGCAGCGTGCGCGTGCTGGAAGCGCCGCACACTCAGGCCAACTTCGTCATGCGCGAGATGGGCTACGAGGTGGCGCGCAAGCACGCGCTGAAGCTCCGCCAGATCGCATTGCTGCTGGCATTCGGCGCACCGCTGCTATTGTTACTCATCTCGCTGCTGCTGGCACCGGGCGCGGCAATCCTCTGGCTCACCCTTGCGACACTCGCGATGGCCGCCGGCCTCGTCATCGAGCGCTGGCTCTTCTTTGCCGAGGCACAACACGTCGTCACGTTGTTCTACGGCGCCGAGCGGGCGTGAGGAACATAGGACCGTAGTGTGAAATCGGCAGGTCTGCACTAAGGCCGCATCGCACCGACTAAGCGCCCAATCGGTGCAATACCGCGTTGCCTATCGCACCTAATGATGGAGATCTGCATGAGCCGCTTCACGACGCAATTCAACTTTGCGACGGCCGCATCGACCACCGCCGCCGCCGACACCGCCAAGCTCGGGCCGATGCCGGAGTGGGATCTCTCGGATCTCTACAGCAGCCCGACGGCGCCCGAATTCACGCGTGACATCGCCTTCATCGACACGGAAGCCAAGCGCCTCGCGGATCTCTATCAGGGCAAGATCGTCGCCATAGGCGCTGACGGCACGGCGCTGGCCCAGGCCATCAGCACCGTCGAGAAACTCTCCGACGTGATGGGCCGGATCGGCTCCTTCGCCGGACTGCGGTTCTATGGCAACATGGCCGATCCCGAGCGCGCGAAGTTCTATGGCGACGTGCAGGAGAAGCTGACCGGCGCCAGCGGCCATCTCATTTTTTTCGAGCTCGAACTGAACAAGATCGCCGACGCCGATCTCGCAAGCGCGCTGAAAGTCCCGGCGCTCGCGCGCTACAAGCCGTGGCTCGACGATCTGCGCAAAGAAAAGCCGCATCAACTCGAGGAAACGATCGAAAAGCTCTTCCTCGAGAAGAGCATGACGTCGTTCACCGCCTTCAACCGGCTGTTCGACCAGACCATGACCAGCCTGACGTTTGACGTCGCGGGTGAGCGGCAGCCGCTCGGCCTGGAAGCGACGTTGAATTTCCTGATGCACGCCGACGGAAAAAAGCGGCAAGCCGGTGCCGAAGCCTTGGCGAAAGTGTTCAAGGATAACATCCGCCTCTTCACGCACATCACCAACACGCTGGCGAAAGACAAGGAAATCTCCGACCGCTGGCGGAACTACAAGGATGTCGCC
>JANLQP010000325.1:0-11592 GCA_031367895.1 Hyphomicrobiales bacterium | reverse complement strand
CTTGATGAAGAACCAGACCAGATGTGTGAACGGGATCTCGAGGCGGTTGACGACGCCCGAACCCGGCATTGGATAGGCGTCGGCGCTTGGATAATCCTGGCGGCCGTAATCTTGGCTTGGGAAGCCCGGCTGCGGGTAGGGCTGGGCCTGCGCCGCCATCGCCGCGTCGCGATCGCGCTGCTCACGCTCGCGCTCACGCGCGTCGCGTTCACGGCGCAGCGTCCGCGGCAGGTCATCGTCACCGGCGAAATGCGGCTCAGCCATGTCTCTCTCCAGGTGCGCGGCTCAAAGGGCGCTCGAAACCAAGCCACGCAAGCATCTGCAACAATGGTCGACCCTGAGGGGCGCCTCAACCGCCTTTAGCGGATTCGGATCTATAATGGATACTCTGGCTGTGCATTATGACCTTTATGGGAAGCGGCGCGCATGTTCCCACAAGGAGCAAGTGAGGCATGATCTGGCTTTGTTCTACTTCTGCGCGTTCTGGCCATAGCTCTTGAAGCGGGCAAGCACGATCTCCATCTCGGCATCGTCGAGGATGATCGGTTTTCCCAGGCACAGCACCTTGAAGTACTGCTCGGCCAGGATTTCCACCTCTGATGCCAGCGCCAACGCGTTCGCGCAGGTGTCGCCGAGCACGATCTGGCCATGGTTCGCCATCAGGCAGGCATCACGCTTTTTCAGGCCTTTGGCGACGTAGCGAGCGAGTTTTTCCGTGCCGAACGTGGCGTAAGGCACGATCGGAATGTTTTTCCCACCCGCGATCGCGACCATGTAGTGAAACGCCGGGATCGGCTTGCCGGCACAGGCCAGCACCGTCGCGTGCAGGGAGTGCGTATGTACGACAGCGCCGCGATCGGCCCGCGCCCGGTAGGCGGCGAGGTGGAACAGCCACTCGCTCGAGGGCCTGAGCTGTCCCGCCGCGACGCTGCCGTTCTCGGCCACGAAAACGACGTCGGCGGGCTTGATCTTCTCATAAGCGACGCCTGAGGGCGTGATCAGCATGCCGTCGCGAAACCGGCGCGAGACATTGCCCGACCGGCCGGGCGAGAGCCCCTGCCGGCTCATCGCCAGCGCGGTTTCGAGCACTTCCTGGCGCGCGCGCGTCTCGGCTTGGGCATCGGTTGTCGTTTTGTTTGTCGACGGCATGGCCTGGGCTCCCCTTGCTGCCCGGAAACAGTTAGAGTCTCGGCCTCAAGACTACACGCAAGACGTAGCGACAAGGTTGATCCCCGATGAGCACCGAGACCGCCCCGACCACCGCAGACGTGCCAGGGACCGTGACGCCAGGTATCGGCACCGCCATACCGCTGACCGTGCTGACGGGCTTCCTCGGTTCCGGCAAGACGACGCTGTTGAAGCGCTTGCTGGAGGACCCGGCGATGGCCGGCACCGCCGTCATTATCAACGAGTTCGGCGAGGTCGGCATCGACGATGCGTTGGTCGAAAAAGCGGATGACGACACGGTGCTGCTGCCGTCGGGATGCGTATGCTGTGCGGTGCGCGGCGATCTGGTAGAGGCGCTGGAAAAGCTGCATACCAAAGCCCTGTGGGGCGATATTCCCATGATGCGCCGGGTGGTGCTGGAGACGACCGGTCTCGCCGATCCGACACCGATCGTGCACACGCTGATGACAGAGGAACGCGTCTACCGCATCTACCAACTCGACGCGGTCGTGACGACGGTCGACGGCCAGCTCGGCCTCGCCCAGATCGACGAGCAGTTCGAGCCGGCCAAGCAGATCGCCATCGCCGACCGCATCGTGATCACCAAGACGGACGTTGCCGACCTGCACGACGTCGCCCGCCTCGAAGCGCGGCTGCGGGCGCTCAATCGCTCGGCCAGGATCCGCTGGGCGGTCAAGGGCGGCATCGCGGCGTCAGAGCTCATCGGCCTTGGCGCGCATGAGCCGGCGATCACCGGCGCCAATCCTGAGGCGTGGCTGGCGGCCGGCGTTTTTGATGCGCCTTCAGTTGCCCACCAGCAACCGGCGCGTGAACACGTGCACGGTCCCGATTGTGGCCCCGATTGCGGCCAGGACCACCACTCCCACGACGCCAACTGCACGGACGCATCCTGCGCCCATCCGGCGCACAGCCAAGGCCATCTGCACGGCATCGGCTCGTTCTGCCTGACCTTCGCTGAGCCACTGGAAGGGCCCGAAGTCTCGAACGCACTGCAACTTCTGGCACAGCTTTACGGGCCAAAGCTCTTGCGCGTGAAAGGCATCCTCAACATCAAGGAGCAGCCTCGACCATTTGTCGTACATGGCGTGCAGCACATTTTTTATCCGCCGGACACGTTAAAGGACTGGCCGGGTGCAGACCGTCGCTCGCGGCTGGTGTTCATCACCAAGGATCTGCCGGAAAGTCTTGTCCGACGGCACTTCAAGCCGTTCGTCGGCGAGGCGCTGGGGGCGTAGCCGGCGCGGTTGCCTCGTGGCCCAGGCCGCAAGCCGACGTCAATTAGCGCACGACACAGGACGACGTCCGCCCGCCAATGGTCTGGCGCCGTTCGACCTCAGACCACATTGACGTTTACGGCAGCCTGCCCAATATCCGGGCAATGAAAAGCACACCGCAACGCTCGATCATCCTCGAGGCCCCGAGACTGACCAGCGTCCTGTCGCGACTGGAGATCAATCTCGACGAACTGTTGTCGGCTCGCTCGACTCCGGTTCTGGAGTTGGCTGTGCTCGCGTGTTTGAGCTGCGAGAGAACGAACAGGTGTGATCGCTGGATCGCCGCGCACGAAGAGGGCGCCCCGAACGTGCCGCCAACCCATTGCCCGTTGACCGTGCTCATGACTGCAGCGCAGGCCGGCCGTCCGGCCAACGATCAATAGTGAAAGCTACTCTGGCCGTTCCGGGAAGAGCCGAAGTAAGCCCGCTTCGCTGGCCGGGCAGACGCCGCGCTCGGTGATGAAGCCGGTCACGAGCCGCGCTGGCGTCACGTCGAAGGCCGGGTTGGCGGCGGGCGAACCCGGCGCCGCGATCTCGACGGTCGCAACCGACCCGTCGGGCAGGCGGCCGGTCATTTTCAGGACCTCGTCGGCGGAACGCTCCTCGATTGGGATGCGGAAGCCGTCCGCCATGCTCCAGTCGATCGTGGAGGCGGGCAGGGCGACGTAAAACGGTACCTGGTTGTCGTGGGCGGCGAGCGCCTTCAGATAGGTGCCGATCTTGTTGGCGACATCGCCTTTGCGCGTGACCCGGTCGGCGCCGACGATGCACAGGTCGACTTGACCGTGCTGCATCAGGTGGCCGCCGGCGTTGTCGACGATGATGGTGTGCGGTACGCCGTGCCGGCCCAGTTCGAAGGCGGTGAGTGAGGCGCCCTGGTTACGCGGCCGCGTCTCGTCGACCCAGACGTGCACCTTCACGCCCTTGTCATGCGCCTGATAGATCGGCGACGTCGCGGTGCCCCAGTCGACGCAAGCGATCCAACCGGCGTTGCAGTGCGTGAGGATGTTGACCGCTTCGCCACCCTTCTTGCCGGCCGCGATGGCCTCGATCAGCGGCTGGCCATGCACGCCGATGCGGCGGCAGGTTTCGACATCGTCGTCGCAGAGCGCGGCGGCCTTGGCGTAGGCGGCCTTGATGCGCTCGGCTGGGGGCAATGGCGCGAGCACGCGGCGCATCTCCTCCAGCGCCCAGCGCAGATTAACGGCGGTCGGGCGCTGTTCGTTCAGGTAGGCGATGTTGTGTGCGAGGCTCGCGTCCGATGCGTCGGCCCGCATGGCGAGGGCGAGGCCGTAGGCGGCCGTGGCGCCGATCAGCGGCGCCCCCCGCACCTGCATCGACTTGATAGCATGGGCGGCCTCACCCACTGTTTTCAGCTCGATCGTCTCCAAGCGATGCGGCAAGCGGGTCTGATCGATGACCTCGACGCGTGTTCCGTCGGCGCCGAGCCAGATGGTGCGATAGTGCTGGCCGTTGATGTTCATGGGTGTCCGTTTGATCCGTGATGCTTGTGTGTTCGTCCGAGACTTTCAGGTCGAGTCGGTGAGAGCAAGGCGGTTCAGGTAACATGTGGTTCGCGTCGCCAGGATATGCAACGTTCGCACGTCCGGATCACGACAGTTGCGGAGACTGGGACCGATAGCGCCATTCAGCGGCGATAACGCCTTCAAACTCGGCCTGTTCGGCGTCGACACCGACGGTGGCATTGCCATCACGCGCGTGCCGCATGTCCGCGGCAGCCTCGGCCGACCGGATACCGCCGTTTGCCATCCGTCACGTGGCTGCAAGCTGATTGCGCAGGCGCGGCAAAGTGGCGGGCCGGCGCTGGAGACACTGGCCTCGCGGTCCGGCCATGAGCTATGTTCCGCAGCGTGCCTGAGTCTAGACCGGCACCATTCCAGACCGGCACCATTCCAGACCGGCATCATTCCAGGACGGGCAAGGCCTTCGATGACCGACTTCGCTACGCAGCGCAAATTCATGGTCGATACCCAAATCCGTCCGAGCGACGTGACGGACCGGCGGATTATCCGCGCGATGCTCGATGTCGAGCGCGAAGCCTTCGTGCCGGCCAGCCAGAAGGCCGTCGCTTACATCGACGAGCAGTTGCGCGTCTCGAACGAGTGCGGCGGGCGTTATCTGCTGGCGCCGCGCACATTGGCGAAGCTGATCCAGAGCCTCGAGCTTGCGCCGGACGCAGCGGTGCTCGATATCGGTGGCGCGACCGGTTACTCGGCGGCGGTTCTGTCGATGCTCGCGCCGCGCGTGGTTGCCGTCGAGACTGTGCCAGCCTTGCTCGAACAGGCGCATGCGAACCTCAATGGCAAGACCACCGTGAAACTGATGGTCGGTGAGCTTCCCGGCGGCGCCACGTCCGAGGGCCCCTACGACGCGATCCTCATCAACGGCGCCGTGGACGACGTGCCGTTGACCCTGCTCGATCAATTGAAGGACCAGGGCCGCCTCGTTGCGATCCGGATCGTCAAGGGCGTCGGTCGGGCAACGCTCTGGCGCCGCTTCGGGACGCAGTTCGACCAGCGGACGCTGTTCGATGCCGGTGGGCGCCTGTTGCCGGGCTTCGAGCGTAAGGCCGAGTTCGTCTTCTGACGCTGGCCACTTGCAAGAATTTCGCAACGCATTGTTTTATGGACCATTTTCAATTAACCGCACAACCACCTGACACGCCCATTTACGTTTCATTCAGCGAATCGGACGCGAATGCAGAGTGACGACGGGTCTCGATCCGTCGCTCGGCACGCGTTCGGGCTTCCACAGAGACCGGATCACGAGCCGCGTCGTGTTTCTGTGGTCGGTGGGAGCCGGTACGCATGCGGGTCAAGAGCGGCGTAAAACAATCGAATGCGAAACGAACGCGTCGCGAACGCAGTCAGCAGCGGCGCGTGCTTGCCGCCGTGTTGGCGGCTGGCCTGTTGTTTGCCACCTCCGCCTCGGCCGAAACCCTGCAGCAGGCGCTGAGTTCGGCATACAAGTACAACCCAAAACTCGATGCCGAGCGGGCGCGCCTGCGGGCAACCGATGAGGATGTCCCGCGCGCCAAGGCCGGCTTCCGGCCCCAGGTGTCCGGCACCGCCGACACCGGCCGCCAGAAGACCGAGTACCTGCCCAAGTCGACACTCAATGGCGAGACCAATCCCTGGGGCTACTCGCTCAACGTCACTCAATCGGTGTTCAGCGGCTTTCGCACAGTGAACGCTGTCAGCGAAGCCGAGGCGAACGTGCGCGCCGGCCGCGAGACGCTGCGCAATACGGAACAGCAGGTTCTACTCGATGCGGTAACGGCCTACGCCGACGTCGTGCGTGACGGTGCCATCGTCCGCTTGCGTGAAAACAACGTCAAGGTCCTGTCGCAGGAGTTGACGGCAACCGAGGCCCGCCGCGCCGTGCGTGAGGTGACCCGAACCGATCTCGCCCAGTCGCAAGCGCGCCGCGCCCGTTCTGTTTCGGCGCTCGACACGGCCCGCGCCAACCTGAAATCCAGCCGCGCGACCTTTGAGCGGACGGTCGGGCGCCAGCCAAACAACCTGGCACCGCCAGCCCCACCGAACAAGCAATTGCCGAAATCGCTGGAATCCAGCATCTCCCTGGCCGAAAAGGAGAATCCAAACGTCGCATCGGCCATGTACCGCGAGCAGGCCGCCCGTTTTGCGATCGACAAGATCCGCGGTGAACTGCTGCCAGAAGTTCGCCTGGAGGCGAGCTACGGTCAGCGCTATAACCTGTCGACGCTGACGCAGGAACAAGACAGCGGCCAGGTGACGGGCCGGTTGACGGTCCCGCTCTACGAGGGCGGCGAAATCCACGCTCGCGTGCGACAGGCCAAGCACACACATGTCAGCCGGCTGCAGGAGATCGAGCAGGCTCGCGCCGAGGCGCAGGCGTCTGTCACCCAGGCATGGTCCCGGTTCCAGGCGACAAAATCGCAGTTGAAGTCGGATCAGGTTCTGGTCGATGCCAACCGCACCGCGCTCGAAGGCGTCCGCGAAGAGGAAAAGGTCGGCCAGCGGACCTTGCTGGACGTGCTGAACGCCGAGCAGGAACTGCTCGATGCCGAGGTCCAGCTTGTGACGACGCGCCGGGACCTCGTGGTCGCGGCTTACACGCTCCTATCGCAGGCCGGGCAGCTGACCGCCGATCGGCTCGCGCTCGCGGAGGACGTCTACGATCCAACGGTGCATTACGAAGAAGTCCGGTCGAAGTGGTTCGGCCTCAACATTACGCGTGCGGACGGCCGCGTCGATCAAGTCGACGTCACCATTGAAAGTGACCCAGACTGGTCGATGGATGAGTAATTTCAATCACTTATAGGTAAAATAACTCAAGTCCGCGTCGGCCATGTGTGGGCCTTTAGCAACGCTCTCGTCGGAATCCGGCGGGGGCGTTGTGTTTTTTATGATCAAGCCATTTTGATTCGCGCCCCCAGGGAGTAAACCTGTGGACAAGTGGTAAAGAAATAAGGCCGAGGTGAAGCGGAATCATATAGCGCTCGAACGACAAATTTACTTTGCATGTCGCTTGGGCTGCAGGCGTAGCGCTGAACAACGGCGGGTGAAATGACGAAGGCGTATACGAGCGCAAGACCAGTCTTGGCCACGGCAGCGACATCTGCTTTGCGCCTGCTGCTTGCGTCTGCCGCGGTGATAGCGATTATCGTGCCTGCCGCCCACGCCGAATCGCTGAGCGATGCGCTCGGCGCCGCCTACAAATTCAACCCGCGGCTCGATGCCGAGCGGGCGCGATTGCGCGCCACAGACGAAGAAGTCGCCAAGGCAAAATCAGGCTACCGTCCAACTGTCACCGGCTCTGCCGACGCTGGCTATCAACGGACGGAAACCAGTCCGAAGAGCACGCTGGATGGTGAAGTTCATCCGAAGGGTTATGCGCTCAACATCACGCAACCGGTCTTCAAGGGCTTTCGCGTTCTGAACGGCGTCCGCGAGGCCGAGGCGACGGTGCGTGCCGGTCGCGAGACGCTGCGCACGACCGAACAATCCGTGATGCTCGAAGCCGTGACCGCATACATGGACGTCGTTCGCGATCAGGCTATCGTCAAGCTGCGTGAGAACAACGTCAACGTGCTGTCGCGGGAGCTGAAGGCGACACAGGATCGGTTTTCAGTCGGCGAAGTCACGCGAACGGACGTGGCGCAGGCTGAAGCGCGGCGAGCAGCGGCTGTTTCACAGTTGGACGCGGCGCGCTCGAGCTTGAAGACCAGCCGTGGCAACTTCGAACGAACGGTCGGCCACCCGCCGAGTAATCTCAAGGATCAGAAGCCGCAGGAAAAGCTGCTTCCTACATCACTCGAGGACGCCATTGCGATCGGCAGCAAGGAGAACCCGTCGGTTGTTGGCGCGCTCTATCGTGAGCAGGCG
The DNA here is from genome assembly GCA_031367895.1 of Hyphomicrobiales bacterium. Classification (GTDB taxonomy): domain Bacteria; phylum Pseudomonadota; class Alphaproteobacteria; order Rhizobiales; family Hyphomicrobiaceae. Next base: position 3,740 of record JANLQP010000325.1, on the reverse strand, counting down.
GCCCGTCACAATGTCGACAAGACCTGGGGCGAATTGCTGCCGTCGGTACAGATCGAAGCCAACTATTCGCATCGCTACGACACGTCGAAGCTGATCGACGAGCAAGAGATTTCCTCGGTGACTGGCCGTGTATCCGTGCCGCTCTACCCGGCCGGCGAGACGCAGGCGCGCGTGCGTCAGTCCAAGCACACCCACGTCAGTCGCATGCAAGAGATCGAGCAAAACCGCACGGAGACGCAGGCTGGCGTAGTGTCGGCTTGGTCGCAGCTGGTTGCGGCCCGCGCGCAGCTGGTCTCGGACCGGGCGCAGGTGGCGGCAACCCGCACCGCGCTTGCCGGCGTGCGCGAGGAAGAACGCGTCGGCCAACGCACGCTGCTGGACGTTCTGAACGCAGAGCAGGAAGCATTGAACGCCGAGGTGCAGCTGGTCACGACACAGCGCAATCTCGTGGTTGCGTCCTACACGGTGCTGTCCTCGGTCGGACGTCTGACCATGCCGAATCTCGGTGTCGTCGATCAGGTCTATGACCCCGAAGCGCATTATTTCGAGATCCGACGCAAGTGGTGGGGCATCAGCATTACCCGCGCCGACGGCCGGCGTGAACGGCACGAGCTCTGGGACACGCACGGCTCGAGCCACGACTCGATGAAGTGATCGCTTGGCCGGCTACGCCGGGATTTTTGTTGTTTTCTTGCATTTTGTGAAGCGGCGCCACCAAGCCGCCAAATCAAAGCCTTCAAGCGCACTTAGACAAGCTCCAACCCCGCACGTACAACACGTCGAGCTGTGGGCAACCGGTCGGACTTGCGGTTGAAGCTTTCCGGTAATCATAGTACCACCGGCCGCGGGGGAGTCCGGCAAGTACGGACGCACGCTATGGGAGAGCGCGATGTCGCGAGTTGAGAAGGCAGCCGAACCGAGCATGGAGGATATTCTGTCCTCGATTCGGAAGATCATCGCCGAGGATCCGACCGGCGCCAAGGTGCAGCCGGCAGTATTGCCACCCATCGTGGCGGCACGACCTGCCGCAAAGCCAACGCCGGCAGCAAAATCGAACAGTCCGTCCAGTCTCGATGATATCCTAGGTATGGCCGACGAGCGCACCGCGAGCGCAGCAGCCAGAGCGCCAGCCTCACCAGTTGCCCCGGCCCCACCACTTGCCAAGGTCGAAACTGCCGTCGCCGCGCCGCCGGCTCCAACCGCTCCCGCATTGGAACGCCGCCCTTCCCATCCGGCGGATCGCTCGCCGGTTCAGCCGTTTTTCCCGCCGCAGTCTCGCGATCCAGCGCCACCGGCTCGTCCGATGCCGGGCGCGCCGCAGGCCAGCGAGCCTCCGAAGTCCGATCTCGGCGCATTCGTGCCCGGTCGCTCGGACGGCGGTTTGTTGGAGCGCATCAATGGGTCCGCCTCGGGTGGAATGCGCCCGGCCACACCGCCAGCAGACCCGACGCCAGCAAAAGCCGCCGAGGTTCCTAAACCGGTCGAAAAGCCGGTCGCACCCGCCGTTGCTGATACCAAGCCCACTGCACGAGATCTGGCATTGGCTGCCGCAGCCCAGAAGGCGGCGGAGCCGGCGCCGCCAGTTGCGGTCAAGCCGCAGGCCGTTGAGGTCAAGCCGCAGGCCGTTGAGGTCAAGAGCGAGCCGCCCAAGGCCGACATTCCGAAGGTAGAGGTCGCCAAAACAGAAGTCCTGAAGGCGGACGTCGGCAAGATCGAGGCCGTTAAGCCTGAGCCGGCCAAATCCGTGCCTGCAACGGTCGAACCCGCCAAGGTGGAAGCACCGAAGCCGGCACCGGTCGAGGCGATGGCCGCCGCCCCGAGCACCGCGAGCCCGTTCGTCGCGCCGCCGCAACGCCGCGTTGTGACCGTCGAGTCCGCGGTTCCGGGCACATCCGTCGCGGTTACACCGAAGCCGGCGACAACTGCGCCGGTTGCCGCTGCTCCATCGACGCCGCTAGCCGCCGAGCCGTTGCGTACGATGGAGGATACGGTCGCTGAACTGTTGCGTCCGATGTTGCGCCAGTGGCTCGATCAGAACATGCCGCGCGTCATCGAGAAGGCGCTGCGCGTCGAACTCGCGGCCTCGGCTCAGGCCAAGAGCGAACCGCCCAAGCACTGACGTCAAGCCTGCCGCGCATCAGATTTGAGGCCGGGCCCGTTCGCCCGGCCTACTTGCGTTCAGAGCCTTCTTGCGTGCAGAGCCTTCCTGCGTTCGGGGGCTGCCGTTGACGCGCCGGAGCCCCGGGCGCTAAGACCGGCGGCAACCGTTGTGCACCGCGGCACACCCAAACGAGCGAAACGTTTCCCATGCAAGAGACCAAATACCAGCCAGCCGAGATCGAAGCGCGCATCCATGCGGCATGGGAGACGGCCCAGGCCTTCAAGGCGGGCCGCCCGGACCTTTCTCCAGAGCGGCGCGCCAAATCGGTGCCCTATTGCATCGTCATCCCGCCGCCGAACGTGACGGGCTCGCTGCACATGGGGCATGCGTTGAACAACACGCTGCAGGACGTGCTCTGCCGCTTCGAGCGCATGCGCGGCAAGGATGTGCTTTGGCAGCCGGGCACGGATCACGCCGGCATCGCGACGCAGCTCGTCGTCTCCAGGCAGTTGGCCGAGCAACAGATCAAGTACCAGGACCTCGGCCGTGAGAAGTTCCTGGAGAAGGTCTGGGCGTGGAAGGCGCAGTCCGGCGGCACCATCGTCAACCAGCTGAAGCGTCTCGGGGCGTCGTGTGATTGGAGCCGCGAGCGCTTCACCATGGGGAAGCATGGTGCGGCGGACGAGCAGATGGTCCACGCAGTCCTCAAAGTGTTCGTCGAACTCTACAAGGCCGGCCTCATCTACAAGGACAAGCGCCTCGTCAACTGGGACCCGGAGTTCCAGTCGGCGGTGTCCGACCTCGAGGTCGAGCCGCGCGAGCACACCGGCACGTTCAAGTGGGCGCAGGACGCCAAGGACAAGGACGGCAACCCGGTTCCGTTCAACGCGGCGGCGTTGAACAAGATCCTCGACAAGGATCCGTCCGGGCACATGTACTACATCAAGTACGCGCTCGTGGCGGTGCCACGGGGCAAAGCGCAGGAGCCCGGCAAGGCAAACATGAGCACGGCGCCTACGCCTGCTCCCTCCCCCCTTGCGGGGGAGGGTCGGGGTGGGGGAATTGCACAGTCGTCGCTGTCGAGTGCCACCCCCATCCCCGCCCCTTCCCCCGTCGAGGGGGAAGGGAGAGCTGCAATTTCCGACCGCCTGACACGAGGACAGACTGGCCTGTCGGCAATAGCCACTGATGACGTCGAGTTCATCACGGTTGCCACCACCCGACCCGAGACGATGCTCGGCGATACCGGCGTTGCGATCCATCCTGAGAACCCTAAGCTCAAGCATCTGATCGGCCGCATGTGCGTGCTGCCGCTGGTCGGACGCGAAATCCCGATCGTCGGCGACGAATATGCCGACCCCGAGAAGGGCACGGGCGCGGTCAAGATCACGCCGGCGCACGACTTCAACGATTGGGAGGTCGGCAAGCGCTGCAAGCTTGATGTGATCAACATTCTCGATGCGACGGCAAAGCTCAACGAGAACGTGCCGAAAGCTTATCAGGGCATGGATCGTTTCGCCGCGCGCAAGCAGGTCGTGGCGGAACTACACGCGCTTGGGCTGCTCGAAAAGATCGAGCCGAACACGCATTCCGTGCCGCACGCGCAGCGCGGCGACGCGATCGTCGAGCCATGGTTGAC
>JANLQP010000318.1:0-52983 GCA_031367895.1 Hyphomicrobiales bacterium | reverse complement strand
ACCGTCATCGTCGACGATATCTCGCTTGCCGTGCATCGGGGCGAGACACTCGCGGTCGTCGGCGAGTCGGGCTCCGGCAAGACCATGACGTTTCATTCCGCGCTTGGCCTCGTGCCCCACCCTGGCCGGGTGCAAAAGGGGCAGGTTCTGCTTGACGGCGTCGACCTGATGAAGCTGACGCCGGACGAGTTGCGGCGGCGGCGAGGCGCCGAGATTGCCATCGTCTTCCAGGATCCGCTTACGGCGCTCAATCCAGTGTTCACGATCGGCGACCAGATCTCGGAGGTGCTGCGGGCGCACCAGCCAATTGGCAGGGCCCAGGCACGCAAGCGTGCGATCGAGATCCTGGCCCGCGTGCACATTCCGGACCCACATCAGCGGGTGGACGATTATCCGCATCAATTCTCGGGTGGAATGCGCCAGCGCGCGTTGATCGCCATGGCCATTACCCTTGGACCCAAAGTGCTCATCGCCGACGAGCCGACCACGGCCCTCGACGTGACGGTGCAAGCGCAGGTGCTGGAGCTGCTCGGCGAGTTGAAGCGCGAGACCGGCATGGGTCTAATTCTGATCACCCACGACCTCGGCGTCGTGGCGCGGCATGCCGATCGCGTGGCCGTTCTCTACGCCGGTCGCGTCATGGAGCAAGGCCGCGCCGATCAGGTCTTCGAGGCGCCACGCCACCCCTACACGGTGTCTCTGTTTCGATCGATTCCGCATCTCGATACTGTCGCCGGCAAGGATCTGACGCCGATCGAAGGCATGCCGCCCAACCCGGCGCTCCTACCGATAGGCTGCGCTTTCGAGCCGCGCTGCTTCATCGGGCATGGCAAAGAGGATTGCGCGACCAGGAGACCAGCCCTGGAGGTTGCCGAGCATTGGGAGCACCTCACACGCTGCTGGCGCTGGCGCGAGTTGACGTCCTCAGCGGGGCCTGCATGACCGAAACGGCTGGGACGAGCGTCACCACATTCGCCACGCCACTGCTGGCGGTCGACAATGTCGCGAAGACGTTCGGTGGCGGCCAGTGGCTTCTCGGCCGCCGTCGCGCTCCCGTGCGTGCCGTCGACAACGTTTCGTTCTCGCTGCAACCCGGCGAAACGCTGGGACTCGTTGGTGAGACAGGCAGCGGCAAAAGCACGCTCGGCCGCCTCGTGCTGAGGCTGATCGAGCCGAGCAGCGGACGCATCACGTTCGCCGGTCAGGAGATCACGGCCAAGACGATTGGCGAGGTCCGGCGTCTACGATCCGAGCTCCAAATGGTGTTTCAGGACCCCTATGGCTCGCTCGATCCCCGCATGAGCGTTGGGACACTGATTGCCGAACCGATGGTCGTGCATGGCCATCCGCGGCAAGCGATTGCCGCTCGCGTCGCCGAGATCATGGGCCTTGTCGGTCTCGACGCACGACTGGCGCATCGCTATCCGCACGAGTTCTCCGGCGGGCAGCGCCAGCGCATTGGCATCGCGCGGGCCATGGCGCTGTCGCCGAAGCTCCTTGTTTTGGACGAGCCCGTATCGGCGTTGGATGTGTCGATCCAGGCGCAAATCCTCAATTTGTTGCGGGATATCCAGCGTCGTACGGGCGTCGCATATCTCTTCATCGCACATGACCTGGCGGTGGTCCGGCACGTGAGCGATCGCGTCGCCGTCTTGTATCTCGGTCGCATTGTCGAAATGGCGACGCGAGATCAGCTCTATGGGGCGCCGAAACACCCGTACACGATCTCGCTGCTGTCGGCCGTGCCGCTGGCGAGCCCGAAACTGGAGCGGACGCGCCAAAGGATACCGCTCTATGGCGAGATCAGCTCGGGCACCGCTGTTCCGACCGGGTGCCGCTTCCATCCTCGCTGCTTTCGGGCGCGACTGATCGCCGCAACTGGCCAGCTGGATTCCAGACCGCTCGGTTCGCATGCTGTTCCAAGAGCGTGCGCCGAACAGGACCCTGCATTGACGACTGCAGCCACAGGGCATCAGGTCGCCTGTCATTTCGGCGCCGAGCATGACGGCGCAGCCATCAGCGCGACAATGCGGGACGGATCATGAAGAAGCTGATCATCGAAGTGCGCGTCAATGAGTACGCCATGCGCAACGGCGACCCGAATGTGCCATGGACGGCCGCGAAGATCGGACGAGACGCACGCGCTATTCGCGAAGCCGGTGCGTCCGTCATCCATTTTGACGCACGCGGCGACGTTCGGAGATGACGGCAATTCCGAGCTCGGCCAACCGACCAATGCCAATCTGGTTCAGGAAATCGTGCGGATGGCGCGGGATCGGACGCGACATCGCAAAGCCCGCAGGAGCTCGCGCGATGCTCCGACTTTGACGACCTGTAACCCGCTTCAGTGAGGGAGAGCTAACGATGAACGAGTCGCGTGAGACGAACTATCAGGGCGTTTTCGACAGCCGCATCGGCTTCGGACAACGGCCCTGCGTGCTGGTAATCGACTTCATCAAGGCCTACACGACGAAAGGCGCGGCCTTTTTCGGGCAAGGTGTGGTTGACGCCGTCGAGGCAACGGTCAGCCTTCTCGCAGCGGCGCGGAAAGCTGACGTGCCGATCATTTATACGAAAGTTCTGTACCATCCCTCCGGCATGGACGGCGGGCTGTTCGTGAAGAAAGTGCCAGCCTTGCGCAAACTGGTGGACGGCGAGCCGTTGGCTGAAATCGATCCGCGCATTTCGCCGGCGCCGGAGGATCTGGTCATCGTCAAGAACTACCCGAGTTGCTTCTTCGGCACTTCGCTCGCATCGACATTGACGGGGCTCGGTGTCGACACTCTCGTCCTGACCGGTTGCTCGACCAGCGGCTGCGTGCGTGCGGCCGCGATTGACGCCATCCAATACGGCTATCGCGTGATCGTACCTCGCGAATGCGTCGGCGACCGGCACGACGCGCCTCATGACGCCAATCTGTTCGACATCAATGCCAAGTACGGCGACGTGCTGGCAAAGTCGGAAGTGATTGCGCATCTCGCCGGCATGAAATCGCGGTGATGCCAACGCTGCCCATCCGCACTGAGCGTCACGTGCCGGATTCGATCGCGACGCTGCGACGAGAACTGACCGAGGGCCTCGTTGCCACCCTCCTGCGCTGCAAATGCTGCGGCCAACCAGCGGCAGACACCTCATAAAAACGCCGCCGCTCGTGACGCAGTAGGATTAGTTAGCGCTCAACAAGGGGACTACCCATGCGTCGAGCCGTAGTTGCCGCGGGTCATACGACACCGACAAACTATTGACCGACGCGGCCTCGCTTGCCAGAACACGTCAAGACAATCGACGTGAGCCCCTACCGGGGCTGGCCCAACCCGGAAACGCTAAGCGATGGCAACGACATCAGCGCACTGGTCGGACGATGTGTTCCGCGAAATCAAGGCGCGCGAGATCAAGACGGTCTGCACGGTTCCCGACGGCGGCCTGACACAGCTGCTGCGCAGGATCGAGGCGGACACGTCGATGCGCCTGGTCACGCTTTCGACGGAGGAGGAGGGGATGGGCGTCGTCGCCGGGCAATGGCTCGGCGGCACAAAAGCGATGATCGCCATGCAGTCGTCGGGTGTCGGCAACTGCATCAACGCGTTGGGCCTGCCGACGTCGTTCAAGACGCCGTGCCTGATGCTGGTGACGATGCGGGGACAGTGGGGCGAGTTCAACCCCTGGCAGAACCAGATGGGGCAGGCGGTGCGCCCCGCGCTCGAGGCGGTCGGCGTCAAATGCTTCTCCGTCGACAAGGTCGACGAGATCGGCGAGACGTTCGCAGCAGCCGCCGACATGGCCTTCAACGGCAAACTGTCAGCGGCGGTTCTCGTCAGCCAGCGGGTGATCGGCGCAAAGGGCTTTGGACAGAAATGACAACCAAAAGCAAAGCGGTCGCCGCAGCAGCACCGGTGAACTCGAACAAGATCGACCGGCGCAGCTTCGTCACCGAGTTGATGACACATCGTGGATCGGGCTTGGTTGTCACCGGTCTCGGCAGCCCGACGTGGGATCTGTTCGCGGCCGGCGATCAACCTGAAAACGTGTATCTGTGGGGCGGTATGGGCCTCGCCATCTCGACGGCACTCGGGCTCGCGCTGGCGCAGCCGTCGCGCCGCGTGCTGGCGATGACCGGCGACGGCGAGATGATGATGGGCATCGGCTCGCTCGGCGTCGTCGGGGACCAGGCGCCGTCGAACCTCGGCATTCTCGTGCTCGATAACGAACGCTTCGCCGAGACCGGCCGGCAGAAGGGATTATCGGCCGGCCGCGCGGATCTGTGCGCCATCGCCCGGGGATTCGGCATCGCCGAGACGATGCTGGTGACGGAGCAGGGTAAGGCCGCCGAGTTGGCCGAATTCCTGTTCAAGCGGCCAGGCCCGGTGTTCGCGGTGGCGAAAATCGCGGTGACCGAAGATCCCTGGCGCTTGCCCGAAAAGGACGGCGCGACAATTGCGCACCGCGTCAGGACAGCGCTCGGGCTCGAGAAGCCGTAATTCCGATCATTTTCCGCTATAGTCAGTTGCAGGCTAATCGATGCCCACGCGTGGCGCGGCTTTACGCGCCCCCCGCATCTCGGCCATGAGGGACGTCAGCACTGTTTTTTATCCCCCGGCTGAAAGGCTGCGGTTCCTCGCAAGATGCGGCAGAAGGGCCGATGCTCGGCTGGATGGCTGTCGTTCGTCGCCAAGCCGAGACTTGTGGTCTTTGACGGAGATTTTTCTCAGCCGGGGAACTGTGGGGGTATCAGCTTGTGCACCCGACTTCACGCCATCGGCTTTCCGTGTGAGATCGATCACGCGACAGCCAAGACGATCGCAGGCATCTCGGACAATCCGACGAAGCGCGTGACGTGCGCGGGCGGCGAGTATCGCATCTGGCGGGGCGGCAGCGGCGCCGAGATCTGGCTGCATTGCCCGAGTGTGCCGGCCGCCGCGACGCCGGCGCCGCCCGTGAAAACGCCGGCAACGTTCCCTCTGGCGAATACCAATCCTCTCGACGGTGTCGATCCCGTGCGCGGCATGACGATCTTTCATCGCGGCGCCAGCGACATCACCGTCAAGCTCGACCGTTCGATGGCGTTGTCGAAGCAAAACCCGCTCGATGGCGTTGCCTTGGCCTATCTCGATGATCGAAATGGCAAGGGCCGTCCAGCGCCGTTCGTGTTCGAGCAGTTGGGGTTCGCGGCCGACCGGTTCACGCAGTCGATCCGCGCCCGTGTCCAGATCCTGGGGCTGGCGCAGAAGGCGTGGGCTTATGCGTCCGAGAAGGAGTATCTCGCGGCAACACCGGGGAAGCGCCTGATCGGACGCGGCGCGCTGACGATGGTCGAACCCGACGACGTCAAGGATGCGGGGCTACGCTACAAAACGAAACCGGCGACGCTTTGGTTGGTGACGGGCGAGATCCGTCGCTCGATCCGCATGACGAACCCGTTGACGGGGGCGAGCTACGCCTGGGTGCTGCTCGCGACCGATCGCGGCGAGATTGATCTCGTCGCCAGCCCGGAAGTCATCGAGGGCGACATCTCGGTCGGCCACATTATGCAGACGGTGGCGACCATGACGGGACGGATTATCGCGAGATTGTGACGGGGGCGTCGCCGTCGCATCCTCAACGCCTCAACTGCTCGGGCGTTCCTCGCAGGTGGTCGGCCGGTCGGCGTGCCACATGCGGCCGTTCCAGTGGTTAGCGATATCAGGCGGCACGTCGGATTTTCCGGCCGCGCCGGAGAATTCGTAGAGCTCGAAGCAATTGACGCTGATGCGCGTGACGCGGAAACAACCGCCGACGCCGGGCGCCGGGTACGAGAAGCAGAATTCGCGCTGCGTCGTCCACCATTGGCCAAGCCAGTGCTTTGCCCCTTCACGATAGTCGGTGCTGCCATTGGCCTGGATCGTTTCCGACCACAGGTCGCCATTCGGGTAGATGCCACCGAGCTTCTGGCCGCTGAAGGCGGCGTGAATGGCATCGCCCGAGAGCCAAACGAGGCCTGAGCGGTCGTCTTCAGCAGCAGCCATTTCAGCAAGGGCGAACTGCGCCAGCACCACAGCTGCCACAAACCTGCATCGTTGAAACACCGCGACGAACGGCATGAGCGCCTACCGACCCTCGCGCCACCAGGCGAGCGTGATGAAGGCGAGCAGCGCCGCCAACGCCAGAATGCCGGTGAACATCGGCGTCAAGCTGACACCGCGAGTCACGTGCGCCTCGCGATCGCGGAGCCCCAGCCAGCCGGAGCCCGCGAGCACGCGGGCATTGGCCAGCATCGAGACGCGTGGCACATCGACGGAGTCGCCCGAGACGCTCGAAAGCAAACCGCCGCCGCGGGACCAGAACACGCCGCCGCCGGTCGCTTCGGCCAGCGGCTTCAGCTTCTCGTCGGTTGCGGTGACCTCGTTCATCTCGCGGGCGTCTTCGATACCCGCGTGCGCAACCGCCGTCAGCGGCCCATTTGGACCCGGCGTCTGCAGCTTGTAGAGGCCGGGTGCCTTCACATCGACGATCGAGCGCCAAACGCCGTTATCGCCCTTGTCGAGCTTGACCTCCGAGGTCTCACCACCGGGCGCCGACACGGTCACATCCGCGACCCTGTCTTCCATCGAGCGGCGCTCGATCGAGAGTTTCAAGCCCCGCGTCGAAGCAATCAGGCGCTCCTCCTCGAGGTCCGGCTCCTTCATCAGCCAGTGGGCGGTGCGGCGCAGCAGATCAGTATGCGGTCCGCCCCCCTCGTAGCCCCTCGCCCAGAGCCAGGCATGATCGGAGAGCAGCATCGCAACGCGACCTTTGCCTGCACGGTCGAGCACGAGCAGCGGCTTGTCCTCGGCGCCGTTCATGACCGTGCGTCCGCGTCGTGGCGTCGCCTCGACTTGGCGGAACCAGCGGCCCCAAGTCGCTTCCTTGCCAGCCTCGCCCATGCCGGGCAGCCCCTTCGTTACGGGGTGCTTCAGGCCGTCGCCAGCGACCTTCGCCTTGAACGGCGTCTCGATCACGCGGCCGGAGGATATCGCCGGCAGCACCGTATTAAGCGGTGTCCGCTGCAAGCTGTTGTTACTCGCGTAGTCGTCGCCGGCGGCGATCAGGAGCGCGCCGCCGTGCCGGCTCACGTAGTTGGCGATGTTGTCGTAATAGATGATCGGCAGAATGCCGCGGTGCTGGTAGCGGTCGAAGATGATCAGGTCGAACTCCTTGATCTTCTCCGAGAACAGCTCGCGTGTCGGGAACGCGATCAGCGACAGCTGGTTGATCGGCGTGCCGTCCTGTTTCTCGGGTGGGCGCAAAATCGTGAAGTGGACGAGATCGACGGCGGCATCCGACTTCAGGAGATTGCGCCATGTGCGTTCGCCTGCGTGCGGCTCGCCCGAGACGAGCAAAACGCGGAGGTTTTCGCGCACGCCTTCGGCCGCAATGACGACGCGGTTATTCGCGGCGGTGAGTTCGCCGGGCACCGGCTCCAGCTCGATCTCGACAATGTTGGTGCCGGAATGGGGGAACGGCATCGAGAACGTGACGGGGCGGTCGATCTCGGTGCGCTTGATCTCGTCCGGGCGGCCTTCGCGGCGCACCTTCAATGAAACGACACCGCTGCGGCGACGCCCGGTCTCACGGACGGCGACCTCGATATCGCGGGCCTGGCCGACAATGCCGAACTTCGGCGCCTTGATCACGTCGATACGGCGGTCGAACTCGTCGGGACGCCCCGTCAGGATCGCGTGCACGGGCGCATCGAAGCCAAGGCCGGCCGCGGCTTTCGGGATGTCGTGCACCTGCCCGTCAGTGATCATGATGACACCGGCGAGGCGGTCGGGCGGCACGTTGGCGAGCGCGCGATTGAGGTCCGCGAAAAGGTTGGTGCCGGAGGGGCCGTCGCCAGTAGGTTTTGACGAGGCGACCCATTTCACTTCAAGGTTCGGGATCTTCTTCAGCTTGGCTTCGAGATCGGCGCGGATGGCGGCGACCTGCTCGGGACGTCCGGCGAGCGTCTGACTGGTCGATTCATCGACGACGACGATGGCGATGTTGGCGAGGCTCTCGCGTTCCTCCTGACGCAACGTCGGATTGGCCAGCGCACCGATGAGCGCCGCCAACGAAAGAGCACGGAGAGCGGCGCCGCGCGTCCGGCGCAGCAGAAGCAACCCGATGAGCACGGCTGCCACAAATATCACACCCCAGAACAGAGGGCCGGGGATGATGGGCGAGATGTCGATCGACCAGTTCATGGGGCGTGCAACTCCTGTCGACTCATTGCCCTAACCGTTCGAGCAGCGCCGGCACGTGCACCTGATCTGCCTTGTAGTTGCCGGTCAGCGCGTACATGACGATGTTGATGCCGGTGCGGAACGCCTGCTCACGCTGCGCTTCGCCACCCGGCACAACTGGATAGACCGGGCGGCTCCTCTCATCGAGTGCCCAGGCCGCCGCGAAATCATTCGATGTAACAAGGATGGAGCTGACGCCATCGGCGCGGCGTGCCTTGCGGCCCTGGTCGGCCTTCTCCTCGGCGCTCTCAGCCTCGACCCAGAGCTGGCCACCGTCGTATCGGCCCGGGAACGTGCGCAGCAGATAGAACGATTTTGTCAGCACGTGCGTTTCCGGCACCGGCTCCAGCCTGGGTATATCGAGGCGCCCGAGCAGGCGCTGCAGCGGCGTACCGTTGCCACGCGCAACTGTGAGGCCCGTCGGCACGCCTTGGCCCTGATCGCGCGTATCGAAGATGATGAGACCGCCCTGCTTCATAAAGGCGTCGATCTTGGCCAGCGTTGCGTCAGGCAGCGTCTGTGCGTTGGCGAGAACCGGCCAGTAAAGGATCGGAAAGAACGCGATTTCGTCAGTGATGATGTTGACCCCAAACGGCTCACCAGGCTCGACCGCGGTTCTGAGCGCGAGCATCTTGCCGAGGCCGGCAAGGCCTTGCCGACTGGCATTATCGGCATTGGCGTCACCCGTGATGACGTAGGCGAATGACACCTTGCCGGTCGACTGTATCGCGACCTGCTCCTCACGCGTGCGGCCGGGAACGGGGCGGGGTTGCGCTTGATCGTTGCGCGGTGGCGTCTGCGCGTTGGCGTTTGACGCCACACCGAGCAACATGATCATCGCGAGTGCGGCGGCTGTGCCGGCCGCCGGGCGGCGCCAGCGCTGCCAGAACGGTCCGGCCTGCAACAGCAACACGGCGAGCACGTCGATGAAGAGCAGTCCCAGCGCCATGGCGAGAAATGACGGCTTCAGCGGCTTGGCAGTTTCGCCCTCGTAAGCGCGCCGCTCGGCGGCAGCCGGCAAGGATGGCAGCGGCTTCATCGCGGTCTTTGATCCAATGACATTGAGGGCACGCGGCGACGCTTGAGGGCCGTAATAGCCGGGCGGATGGTCGAGACCCGGCTTCGCGCTCTCGAGCTTCGCAGCCGATATAGCTTGCGCGGTCGGCGGTGGCGAGCGGAGCACGCCGGCGCCATCGAGTGTCTGTTGTGGCGCGAGCACTTCGGCGGATGTCGGCGCCGCGTCCGTGGCGTTTGCCGTGGTCTCGACGCCGCTGGCCGCAACGCCACCCGAACGGCCGAGCGTCGCGATGCGGCGCAACATGTCGACGAACAAACCGGAGAGCGGCAGGTTCGACCAATCGGAGTTGGCCGTGACGTGGAACAACACCAGTTGACCCTCGCCCTTCCTCTGTGCCGTGACGAGCGGCGTGCCGTCCTTAAGCCGCGCCCAGACCTTCACGTCTTGGGTCAGCGAGGCAGGATCCGCGAGCACCTGGCGGTTGACGAAAACCTCAGGCGGGATCGGCAGACCGGCGAAAACGCTGCTTTCGTCGAAGGCGGCCAGCGGCTGCGGCGTCGACCAGGAGAGGGCCCCACCAAGCGTGCGACCGCCGAGGCGCAGTGCAACGGGGAGCAGCGGATCGCCGCCCTTCTCAAGGCGAGGGCCAGCAAAGCGAACGAGCACGCCGCCCTTCTTCACCCAGTCCTCGACTTGGGCTAGCATGTCGCCAGAGAGCGTGCCGATGTCGGCAAGCAGCAGTACGGAGACGTTCTGCTTGAACGCGTCGCCCATGGCGGTCGTCAGGTTCACGTCTTTCGGGCGCACCAGTTCGGCGAACGGTGTCAACGCCTTCTCGACGTAGTAGAGCGGTGCCAGCAGCGGCTGCGCCTGCTCACGGTTCTCGCCCGAGATCAACGCAATGCGGTTCCAGCGCGAGCGCGCATCGAGAAGATGCACGGCGGATGCAGAACGTTCGCCCGCAATCTCGATGCGCGCAACTTGATTGCGCAGTTCGAGTGGGAGTTGCAGCTGCGCGGTTGTCTGCCGGTTACCGTGGCCGAAAGCGAACGGCACCTCGCCGAGACGCTGCCCGCGCGCCGAATACGCCAGAGCGTAGCCGTTACGGGCGCCGCCATCCGGTCTGATCACGCTGACCTCGAGTTTGCCTTGCGTGCCGACGCCAGCGTAGACGCCCAGCGCTTCTTCGCCCGCGCGCGGTTCGACGACGACGAATGAGCCGCCGCTGCCTGTGATGGCTGCGAGTTTATCGGCGAAGGGACGTGCCTCGGTCTCGTGGTCGATACCGTCGGCGAGCCAGACGATGGTTGCCTGCGGTGTGCCCGACAGCGCCGCTTCGATCTGTGCCGCGGCGGCGAGACGGTTCGGCGCGTACGGCTGCGGCACCAGTGCTGCGGCCGTTGAACGAGCAGACGCCGGCGCCTCGATCCGCAGCGTCTGCGTCTTCGCTGGCGGCGCGGTCTGCGCGATCATCACCGGCCGGCTCTGAGCCTCGGCTTCGGCAATCAGGCGATCAACGAGACGAACGCGCTCGTTGAAGCGCGTGGCCGAGCCCCAGCCATTGTCGACGACGACCACCACCGGTCCAGCGCCCTTCAAGCCGTTTGCGCGGTTCGGGTTCAACACGGGCTCAGCCAATGCGAAAATCACCAGTGCTGCTGCCAACATCCGGATGAGCGTCAACCACCAGGGTGTCTTGGCTGGCGTCTTCTCGCGGTTGGCGATGCCAACGAGAATGCGCGTCGCCGGGAAATTGATGCGGCGTGGCCGCGGCGGCACCGTGCGCAGCAGCCAATAGATGATCGGCAACGCGACGAGGGCACCGAGCAGCAAAGGATTGAGGAACGCGAGGGCGCCGATGCTCATGCCGACTTCTCTCCGCCCGTTATCGCGCTCGCTGGTGCTGCTGATTCCGATGTCGTCAGGCGATAGCCGCCGGCCGCCTGGCCTGCGAGCCGCATCACGAGCGACAACAGCGGTTCCGACGCCGGCCGGTCCGTATGGTGGACAAGGAATGTCCAGCCGAGCCGCTGACAGGCGTCGATCACTATCTCGCGATGGGCCTTGAGCTTCGCCTGATAACGCTCACGCAAGCTTTCAGCGCGGTCCGCGACCCAGCGCTCGCCGCCTTCAGGACCTATGAACTCGGCACGGCCTTCATAAGGCAAAGTTTCTTCGGCCGGATCCAGCACCTGCACGAGATGGCCGCTGACACCGGCCGCCGCAATGACCTTTATGCGTTGCACGATGTCATCGGGTGGATCGAGGAAATCGCTGATCAGGATCGCACCGGAATAGCGCGGCAAACGGATCGCCGGCGGTAAGCTGCCGATGAGCTCCGGCGCCTTTTGATTGAGCAGCATCGTTTCGGCGAGCTTGTCGGCGGCCTTGCGATTGGCTGTCGGGCGGCCGAGGCCCAGAAGGCCCACGCGTTCGCCCCCCCGAACCAACAGCTCGGCGGCGGCAAGCGCCAGCACGATCGTGCGATCGCGCTTTGTCGTTGATGACAAGTGGCTATTGAACGTCATCGACGGCGACAGATCGGGCCAGAGCCAGACGGTGTGCGCTGCTTCCCATTCGCGCTCGCGAACGAACAGGTGGTCGGAGCTTGCTGATCGGCGCCAGTCGATCAGCGTCGCGGCGTCGAGGTCACCGAATTGGCGGAACTGCCAAAACGTTTCGCCCGGTCCCGCGCGACGCCGACCGTGGATGCCGTGCGCGACCGTGCTGGAGATGCGCATAGCTTCGAGCACCAGATCGGGTAAGCGGTCGGCAAGGCCGTGTGCCTGCTGCTGCAGCCCCGTCAGGCCACGCTCACGCGGCTCGGACGAGGAACCGGCCTTGACGCGATCTACAGCCACAGGGTGCCTCCTGGCGTTGGCGCTCGTTGGATAGTCCTGGATGCCCAGCCGGCCGATCCTGGAAGTCCGGTCAGCTCTCAGCCGATCGACGACGCGAGGTTGGCAATAACGCGGCTCGCACTCGTGCCCTCGGCGCGGGCGGCGAACGTCAGGGCCATGCGGTGCTTGAGCACCGGTTCAGCAAGCGCGATAACATCGTCGACCGAAGGTGCCAATCGGCCATCGACCAACGCTTTGGCGCGCACGGCAAGCATCAGGGCTTGGCTTGCGCGCGGGCCGGGGCCCCAGGCGATCAAGCGGTCGGCTTCGGCACTGGCACCTTCGCCGGGACGTGCCGAGCGAACCAGCTTGAGTATTGAATCGACCACCTTGTCGGAGACCGGGATCTGACGGACGAGGCGCTGGATCGCTTGTAGTTCCGGGGCCGTGAGCACCGTTTCG
Source organism: Hyphomicrobiales bacterium (assembly GCA_031367895.1). Taxonomy (GTDB): domain Bacteria; phylum Pseudomonadota; class Alphaproteobacteria; order Rhizobiales; family Hyphomicrobiaceae. The sequence goes on along the minus strand of JANLQP010000318.1, from coordinate 40,423 downwards.
AGGCGCCGATCCTCGGTGCCTGTCGTTGCAAACAGCATGCGCCGCTCCGCCGCTTCGCCGGGATAGCCGACGTCGATCTGCAGCAGGAACCGGTCGAGCTGGGCTTCGGGCAATGGATAAGTGCCTTCCTGCTCCAGCGGATTTTGCGTGGCGAGAACGTGGAACGGGGCGGGAGTGTCATGGCGCTGGCCGGCAACCGTGACGTGATGTTCCTGCATTGCCTGCAGCAGGGCCGACTGCGTTTTCGGCGAAGCGCGGTTGATTTCGTCGGCCATCAGCAGCTGCGCGAAAATCGGCCCCTTGATGAAGCGGAAAGTGCGCCGCCCGGTGCCGCCTGCGTCCTCCAGGACTTCGGAGCCGATGATATCGGAGGGCATCAGGTCCGGCGTGAACTGGATGCGCTTGGCGTCGAGGCCGAGCACGCGGCCGAGCGTTTCGACCAGCAGCGTCTTGGCCAGACCTGGGACGCCGACCAGAAGGCCGTGGCCGCCAGAAAGAATTGTGATCAGTGTCTGCTCTATCACCTTATCCTGGCCGAACACGATGCCGGAGGCGGCTTTGTGCACGCGCCGCATGCGCTCGCCGGCAGCTTCGACACGCTGCACGATGTCGGATTCGGTCGGTGTGATGCTCGTTGTCTGGGTCATATGAGGATTCTTCACCCGCTACCGGTGGCTCTGGCTCAATTGCGGCTCGACTGCCTGACTGGATGATTGATCCTGGCCGTGCGAAAGTGGTCAGAATGTGAACATGGTGCTTCGAGCATAGCAGTCCCGGCACGTTCCCGGGATATTAAGTTTGTGTAATGCGATAAACATCGTGTGCGATGCTGAAGTGGCGACAGCTGTGAGGTTGCAGGTGGAACAACCGATGGACAAGGCCCTTGGTACCGCAACCGCTGTTGGCGGGCTATCGGGGCTCGAAGCCATGCTCAAGGAGCAATCCGGTGCAACGCTGCCCCCTGTCGAGAAGTGGGACCCGCCCTACTGCGGCGACATCGGCATGCGTATCCGCAATGATGGCGTCTGGTTCTACCAAGGCAGCCCCATCGGCAGAAAACCGCTGGTGCGTCTGTTCTCGCGGGTCTTGCGTAAGGATGCCGACGGCCGCCACTTCCTGGTGACCCCGGTGGAAAAAGTCGACGTCACGGTTGATGATGCACCGTTCCTCGCCGTCGAGATGGAGGCTGCGGGCAGCGGCGCAGACCAGGTGCTGACCTTTCGCACCAACGTCGACGATGTCGTACGTTGTGACGCGGAACATCCAATCCGATTTGCCGTCGAGGCCGTGAGTGACGGATTGAAGCCCTACCTGCTGGTCCGCGGCCGCCTCGAAGCGCTGCTGACACGCGCCCTCTACTACGATCTCGTTGAGCTCGCCGTGACGGACAGTACCGAGTTCGGCGTGTGGAGTGCCGGTGTATTCTTCGCGATGGCAAACGCCGCCGTCGTCGAGCAATGACGCCCGACGAGCGAACGGCGATTTAAGGTGAATTTCAAGGCGCTGCTTGTTTCTGCCGAAGTGACGCGGCATAACGATATCAAGCAGCAGCGCCAAGTGATTCGTTTGCCCAACGCAAGCGGGAATTCGGAACAAAATGAAAACTGACACCCCCCGACCGATCCTGCTCAAGGATTACAAGCCATCGAGCTATCTGATCGACACGGTCAATCTCGACGTGGTGCTGCACCCGACTGAAGCGCGGGTGAGTTCGCGGTTGAAGGTGCGCCCGAATCCAAAGGTCACAGGTAAGCTCGGGCCGCTGGTACTCGACGGCGAAACGCTGACGCTGGTCACGATCAAGATCGATGGCGCACTGCTCGCGGCCACGGCATACGAGGTTGGCGCCTCGGGTTTGACGATCGCAAAGCCACCGGCAAAGCCGTTCACGCTGGAAATTGTTGCTACGTGCAACCCGGACGCGAACAAGGCACTGTCTGGCCTCTATCTGTCGCGCGGTGTCTATTGCACGCAATGCGAAGCGCAGGGGTTCCGCCGGATCACCTATTTCCTGGATCGGCCCGACATCCTGGCGACCTATACGACGCGCATCGAGGCTGACATCGAGGCCGCCCCCGTGCTGCTGGCGAACGGCAATCTCTCGGAGCGCGGCACACTCGATCGGGGCCGGCGACATTACGCAATCTGGCGCGATCCGCATCCGAAGCCCTCGTATCTCTTCGCGCTGGTCGCCGGGAAGCTAGGGTCAGTTGCATCGTCTTTCACGACCATGTCCGGCCGCAAGGTCGACCTGACGATCTACGTCGAGCCCGGCAAGGAGAGCCGAAGCGGCTGGGCGATGGAATGCCTCAAGCGCTCGATGAAGTGGGACGAGGAGACGTTTGGGCGCGAATACGATCTCGACGTTTTCAATATCGTTGCCGTGTCCGACTTCAATATGGGTGCGATGGAGAACAAGGGCCTCAATATCTTTAACGACCGATTAGTCCTGGCCAGCGCCGAAACCGCGACCGACGCTACTTTTTTCAATATCGATCGCGTGATCGCGCACGAATACTTCCACAATTGGACCGGGAACCGGATCACCTGCCGTGACTGGTTCCAGCTTTGCCTGAAAGAAGGCTTGACGGTTTTCCGCGATCAGCTCTATTCGGCCGATTTTCGTTCGCCGGCCGTGCAACGGATTTCCGAGGTGCGCAATCTGAAGGCCGGCCAGTTTCCCGAGGACGCAGGTCCGCTATCGCATCCCGTGCGGCCGGACCGCTTCATCGAGATCAATAACTTCTACACGATGACGGTCTATGAGAAGGGCGCCGAACTCTGCCGCATGATCCATCGCCTGCTTGGGGCAGATGGGTTCCGCAAGGGCATGGACCTCTATTTCAAGCGCCACGATGGCGAGGCGGCAACCGTCGAGAACTTCATTGCCAGTTTTGCGGATTCGAGCGGGCGGGATTTCTCCCAATTCATGACGTGGTACGGGCAGGCGGGCACCCCTGGCCTCGTCTGCGATCTCAAGTACAACGCCCAAAAGAAGACGGCGGAATTGACGATCGAACAGGTGCTACCGTTGACGCCCGGACAACCGACGAAGAAGCCGTTGCATATCCCGTTCAAGCTCGGTCTGCTCGGTGGCAACGGCAACGATATCGCCCTGGAATTGGCGAACGGCCGTTCGCTGGACAACGGGATGCTGGAACTGACAAAGCGGAAGGAGACGTTCCGCTTCGCGAATGTTCCGGGGCGCCCGGTGCCGTCGCTGCTGCGCGGCTTCTCGGCCCCAGTCAATCTGACGATCGATCTGGCGGACACCGATCTCGCCTTCCTGATGGCGCACGACAGCGACGAGTTCAATCGCTGGCAGGCGGTACAAGACTACGCCACGCGCCTGCTCATCGGCATGGTGCAGAGCGCCAGCAAGAAAACACCAGTGCCGGACGCCAAGGCTTTCATCGCTGCATTGGGCATCATCGTCGCCGACGAACGGCTGGAGCCTGCTTATCGGGCGCAAGTGCTGACGATGCCGAGCGAAAGCGATCTGGCCCGCATCATCGGCCGCAACATCGACCCGTCGGCGATCCACAAGGCGCGCAATGCACTCCGTAAAAAGATTGCAACGCGGCTCGGCGACAAGCTCGAAGCCTTATACCGCGAGCACGCCAACAAGGCGGCTTATGCACCAACGCCGGCGCAAGTCGGCAAGCGGAGTTTGCGCAATACCACGTTGGCGCTGTTGATGGCGCGCGGGAGTCTCGAGGACGTGGCGCGGGCGAAGGCTCACTTCGAGGGTGCGACGAACCTCACGGACGAAATAACCGGCCTAGGTGTGCTCTCGGATGTCCGCGGGCCGGAGCGGCAAGCAGCCCTCGACCGTTTCTTCAAAAGGTGGCAGGGCGATCATCTCGTCATCGACAATTGGTTCGCGTTCCAGGCGTCCTCGTCGCTGCCGGGAACCTTGGGTGAGGTTCGGAAACTTGTCGACCACCCGTTGATGTCGCTGAAGAACCCAAACAAGGCGCGGACCCTGATTGGCGTTTTCGCCGCCAACGCCATTCATTTCAACCGGACGGACGGAAAAGGCTACGATTTTGTCGCCGACCGGATTCTGGAAATCGACGCATTTAATCCGCAAGTAGCATCGCGGTTGCTTACGGCATTCCGAAGCTGGAAGACATTGGAACCAGACCGCAGAAAATGTGCGCGTTCAACACTTCAGCGGGTCGCCAAGGCGAAACCATTGTCGCGCGACGTCTAGGAGATCGTCTCGAAGATGCTGGATTGACACAGCTCCTTGAACGACATGTGTTTTATGCGTCGTGGTCTCGACAAGCGAGGCTGCATCAGGCGATAGTAATTCTAGCGATTCGGTGATGCTTCCCGCGCTGAATCGAAAACCTCCGGCACAACCTACAATTCGGAATATGGAACATATGGCGGGACTTCCGTCCATGGGCCTCGACGGCCTTGCTGTGCCCGGGCACGCTCAAAAACCGTCTTCGGGACTGCGCCGGCGCATCGACTCGGCGATCTCAAGTCGGACGTTCCGGCGAGCCGCCGCGATCGGCAATCTCGCGGCGATGGGTTGCATCGGCCTGAGCTTTCTGCCCAAAGCCGTATCGGATCCGCATCAGGTCCTTGCCGGAATGTCCGATCCTGCCGGCACGATGATGCCATGGTTGCTGGTGCCGCTGCTGGTGACCAGCGCGATCGCATCCACGATCCTGTTGATGGCGAGTTCAACAGCCACCGCGAACGTTGCCGAACCTCGATCAGAGACGAGCGCTAAGCCCGACGCCCGGCATGACCTCCGCCTGGACCGGATCGGGCACGAGTTGAGAACGCCGTTAACTGCCATCATCGGTTTCTCGGATATGATGCAGCGCGAATTGCATGGGCCCATCGGATCCGACCGATACCAGTGTTATGTGGAGCATATCCGCGAGAGCGGCGTCACATTGCTGCAGGTGATCGAGGTCGCGATGACGACGGCTGCTGCGGCGCCCGAACCGGGCACGACAATCAGCGCGGGGGCACCGAAGAGGTAGGCTCGAGCGGACGAGCCGGTGTTTGCTCAACCTCGGGGCCTCGCCCACGATTCTTCCAGATACCACCCGTCCCCTTCCAATGGTCGGCCGGGCCAAGTTGCGGCTGCCAACGGACGAACGACTGCCGTTCCTCCTTGCTCAGCTGACTTGCAATCGCAACGAACAACGCCTGGGTTTGGCGCCGCGCCCTGAGTTCCGCATCCAGGACTCTTGCCTGCGCCTGGGCAAATACATTTCGGTCGAAGGGATCGGCGAGGAACGCTTGGCGGGCATCGAGCCGCGCTGCTCGAACTTCGGAACGCAATGGATGCAGGGAGCGGCGCTCATCACCGGTTAGCCGGAAGATCGCGTCCCGCCGTTCGGCCGACAATGTTGCCGTGAAGCCCAACAGATTGCCGCTCCCGGGACCAGCCGCGAACGTCGCCTCATGCCGGAAGCGCCACACAGCACTGGCAAGCGTCCCGATGGCGAGCAGGTTCAACCCCACCGAGACGATCAACGCGATCGCCATCCATCGCGGCGCCTTGCGCACAAGCGGCTCAAGCATCGTGGTCATGGGGTATCCTCGTCGATGACGGCACTAACCCCATCCGACTGCAGAGACGAGACCAACCTAATGAGACCGCTGTCACTGCCGTCGTTACCGGCCATCTCGATGAGGCCGCGCATCGGCGCATGCATAAGATCAAGAGAACCGATCGCAACACCGAGGACCAGTGATGCGGCCAGCGCCATAGCGGTCGGCAAACGCCTGACACCAAACACGTCGGCACTGCGCCGAGCACCCGTGCTCGGCGTCGACAATGGCGGCGGCGTTATGGACACGACGTTCGTCGACGGCTTTGGCGTTGCATCGGCAGTTGTCACCATCCGCGGCTTGACGGCGGCTGCAACGATACGGTCGATGAGATCGCTCGGAACCGCACTGCTGCGAGCGGCGGCCCGATCGAGCAGTGCATCGAACGCCCTCGCTTCGGCCAATGCGGCACGCACCTCTGTGTCGACACCAATCAACCGACCTGCCGTCGATCGATGCGCGACTGGCCAGCGCTCGATACTGGAACCGTAGACCTCCAGCAGGGTCGTAAAGCGCTCGCGGGTCATGGTTTGGTCTTTGTCGGTCATCGCGCATCAAGGCCGTATGCCTTGCCTCCAATCGTCAACGTGCTCGCAATTGGGTGTGTCGTTCCGGTCTTCGTCATGCTGCGCCCCCGTCGTCGGGTAGAAGCTCTTGCCAGTCGTTCTTCAGTGCGGCCTTCAAGGTGCGGCGGGCGCGGGCCAGCAGCGATTCAACCGCCTCGTCCGAAATCCCGAGCATGCTACCGACTTCGATCTGGCTCAAACCTTCATAGTGAAACAATGTGAGCGCCAAACGTTGCCGATCCGGCAATGCCTTGAGGGCGTCGTCGACGCGGCGGGTCAGATCGCGCTCATCCAAGGCGCGTTGTTGTCGCGGCGGAGTGATCTGATCGGGCACCTCGTCCGTGACAGTCAGGCGTCGGCCGGCGCGAATGCGATCGATGCACAGATTGGAGACCACGCGGCGCAGCCACGGCTTGAGGCCGCCGGGGCCGAGTTCAAGCGATCGTGCATTTCTCCACAGACGAACGAGCGCTTCCTGCGCGATGTCTTCCGCCTCAGCCTCATCCCGCAAAATGCGCCTTGCCGACGCGAGCAGCAACGGCAGGTGCAAGGTGACAACGCGCCGGAACGCCTGCGCATCTCCAGCGGCAAGGCTGGCGAGCAGGCGCGCCTCGTCGTCGGCAATGGCAGGCGATGCCCCGCTTGCCGCATGGGGGCTGTTGCCGCCGTCCGGCTCACCCTTGATCGCCACACCCAACCTCATCGTCGACGGCCCCTCGCGGCCTACGCTCGTTCGATACCACAACGGGAGGCCAGGATATGACCGGCCCTCCCGCACTCGCGTATTGAGACCCGGTTACTGCTTCTCGCCAGCTGGACCACGGCGCGGACCTTCAGGACCGCCTGGACCACGCCCGCCGCCGGTGCCCATCGGCCCCATCCCCTCGTCGGAGTCGCCCATGCCAGGACCACCATGGCCCGGACCACCGCGTCCGCGGCCGAACCAGCGGCCACCACCGGGGCGCTCTTCGCGCGAGATGGTGCCGTCGTTGTTCAAGTCCATCTGGGCAAAGCGTTCGGTGGCCTTGGCGTTGAACTGCTCGCGCGTGACCTTGCCGTCCTTGTCGGCGCCAAAGTCGTGGATGAAGCGCTTCACACGGTACTCGACCATCTCCTTGCGGAGTGCGTCGAAGTCGGCCTTGTCGATGGCACCGTCCTTGTTACGATCGAGTTGCTGGAAGCGCGCGTCGGCTGCGGCCAGCACCTCATCAAGAGTGATGATGCCGTCCTTGTTGGCGTCGGCACCGCGCAGGAGGCGCATGAGCGGGACGCCCATTCCCGGGCGACCACCAAAACCTTGCCCGGTTCCTGGCCCCATGCCGGGGCCAAAGGCTTGTCCCGGACCCTGACCACCGGCGAGCACATTGCGACCGCGCATCATCGGCGGCAGATCGTCGTCCGTGATGCGGCCGTCGTTGTTCAGGTCCATCTCGGCAAACTGTTTGCGGATGACACCCTGATACTCGTCCTTGGTGACCTTTCCGTCCTTGTTGGTGTCGAACATGCGGATCAGCCGGTCATCGATGCCCGGGCCGCCCTTGTTCATCATTTTGCGCCATGCCGACTGGCGTTCGTTCATCGAGGCTTCGATCTCCGTTGCGTCGATGACGCCATCGCTGTTCTTGTCGAAGCGGGCGAACCGCTCGCGTGTTTTGGCGTCGAACTCGTCTTTGGTGAGCGGACCGGCAAACCGCTCGCGGAAACCACCGCGACTATGGCCACCGAGCCCGAAGCCGTCATCGCTACCGAATTGGCCGGGACCACCACGCCAGTTGTTGCGATGCCCCTGGGCGGAGACGGCGGCGACGGCTCCGATGCAGGCAAGAACGCCTGCGGCAATGAAGAGCGTTTTCTTCGTCGACATGTGGATCTCCAGATACGGCCGATCGCGTGTCCGGCCAGAGGAATACAGCCCCTACGAGCGTCTTAACGGAGGCGGCGGCTGGGATCCGTCGCGCCTTTCAGACGACGACCAGATCGAAAAGCGCGGCCACGTCAGCGAGACACTGGCGGAGTGCGGCTTCGAGGCTCTCGAAATCGGGGGCATCGCCGGCTCGGGCGAGGAGATCTCGCAAGCCGTCCGGGGACTTGGCTGGGTCGAAGGGCCCATCCAGGCAGAGGCGGAGCACTTGTGTCAGGCCGTTCAGGAGGAGCGCGGCAGGGATCAAGACGTCAGCGTGGGCCGGCTGCAGTGTGCCGAAGCGTGCGAGCTTTCGCAGCGCGCGTACTGTATTTTGATCAAGCACATCGGGTATCGTCGCGGCGTTCGTCAATTGCAGATGCTGCGCCATGAATTCGATATCGACGAGGCCACCGCGCACCTGCTTCAAGTCCCATACATCAGTGCTGCCCTTTTCCTTCTGGATGAGGTCCCGCATCTGGCGAACGTCGGCCGCGATCCGCGCGCGATCGCGAGGTGTGACCAGTGCGAGGCGAATGGCAGCCTCGACCTTGGCGCGTAGTTGCAGCGGCCCGGTGATCACACGCGCACGCGTGAGCGCCAGATGTTCCCAGGTCCAAGCCTCGGTCGCCTGATAATCGACGAAGCTCGACAGCTGGGTGGCGACCGGCCCCTTGAGGCCGGAGGGTCGCAGACGCATGTCGACATCGTAGAGCGCGCCCTCGGACGTAGGCGCTGTCAGGGCGCTGATCAGACGTTGGGTCAGGCGGGCGAAATATTGCGTCGGCGGCAACGGGCGGGGGCCATCGGACTGCTTGGCGTCGGGATCAAAATCGTAGATGAGGATGAGGTCGAGATCCGAGGCCGCCGTCATTTCGCGACCGCCAAGCTTGCCCATGGCAATAATCGCCGCGCCGCCACCGGGGACTTTTCCATGACTGCGGGCGATGTCGTCGGAAACACGGGTTTGCAGCGCCGAAATCAGGCGCTCGGCGGTTTCCGCGAAGGCGATGCCAGCTTCGTTGGCGGGGATCGTGCCGGAGAGGACACGGACACCAATGAGAAAGCGCTGCTCGCTGCCAACGACGCGGGCATGATCGAGAGCCTGCTGGAGATCGCCGGCGCCACCGATCTCGTGCTCGATCAATGATGCGAGGTCCTGGCCGGTCGGCAGCTTTCCGAAAAAATCAGGTGCAAGCACCGCGTCGAGAACGCTGCGGCGACTGGCGAGAAGCCGTGCCAACCGCGGGGCAGTGCCCATGATGTCGGCAACGAGGCGAAGCAAGCTCGGATTGGCGCGCAGCAGTGAAAAGAGCTGGACGCCCGAGGGCAACTCGGCGAGGAACCGGTCGAAACTGGTGAAGGCCTGATCGGGATCGGCGGTCAGGCTGAGTGCTTCAATCAACAGCGGCTGCACTTCGGTGAGCAGCTCGCGAGCGCGAGGCGAACGAACCGCGGGGTAGCGACCGTGATGCCAGCCCCGAATGGCGGCGATCGTATCGGATGGGCGCTCAAAGCCCATTCGTGTCAACGCCTCGACCGTGCCTGGATCGTCGGCTTCGCCGGCGAAGACCATGTTGGCGCCGCTCCGCGTTAATTCCGGCACGTTCTCGAAAAGCACAGCATAGTGTCGCTGCACGGTCTCGAGTTGGCGTGTGAGTTCGATGGAGAAAGCGTCAGTCGACGCGAAGCCCGCGAACAACGCCAAGCGTTCAAGATCCGCGGATTCGCGCGGTAAAGTCTGCGTTTGCTCGTCGGCGAGCATCTGCAAGCGATGCTCGATGTGACGCAGGAACAGATAGGCGGTGGTGAGTTCTTGACGGACCGCAGGCTTGATCCAGCCGCGGTCGACGAGACGGCGGAGGGCATCGAGGGTCGCGGGGATGCGCAAATCGGCCTGGCGGCCGCCTGCGATCAACTGCTGCGTCTGGGTGAAAAACTCGATCTCGCGGATACCCCCACGACCGACCTTGATGTTATGCCCGGCGACGCCAATCTGGCCGAAGCCGCGGAAGGCGTGGATCTGGCGCTTCATAGCGTGGATGTCGGCGATCGCGGCAAAATCGAGATGCTTGCGCCAAATGAAGGGTGACAGTTCCTCGAGGAAGGCGCGGCCTGCGTCGACGTCACCAGCGATGGCGCGCGCCTTTATGAGGGCAGCGCGCTCCCAGTTCTGGCCGAAGCTTTCGTAGTAGTGGATGGCGGCGGGAATCGAGATCGCAATCTGCGTCGCGCCTGGATCGGGGCGCAAGCGTAGATCCGTGCGGAAGACGTAGCCGTCGGCGGTGCGTTCCTGCAACAGCTTCACGAGGTCGCGCGTGATGCGGACGAAGAACGTTGCAGGATCGAGACCGGGCTTCAGGCGCGTTTTCGCCGGGTCGAAGAAGATGATGAGATCGATGTCGCTGGAATAGTTCAGCTCGCGGGCGCCGTGCTTACCCATGGCGATCACGATATAGCCGGAGTTTGCGGCGAGGTCCGTCTCATCGGCGGTAGAGTTTGCGATCCAATCGCCACGTTGGGCCGCCTGGCGAAACAGGAAGCGGACGGCGGCAACCGTTGCGACGTCGGCCGCGCACGTCAAGGCTTCGGTAACATCGGTGACAGACCAAACGCCGCCGAGATCGGCGAGGGCGACAAGCAGCGCGACCTCGACCTTGAAGCGGCGAAGTGCCGTCATCATCTCAGCAGTCGTGGTGGTCGACCCGACGGAAACTTCGAGCGCTCGGCACAGGGCCGTGAGGTGATCGAACGGCACGCAATCGAGCAGGCGGACGAGGCGTGCGGGGTCTTGGCGGACGAGATGTGTCAGATAGGGGGACGAACCGAAAACACCAAGCAGCACAGCCTTGACGGCAGGCACTGCAACAAACTCCCTCAGTTGCACAACCTCCGACAAGTCCGCGCAATCAAGCAGCAGATCGTCGAACTTGGATTGGGCGCCGATGGCATCGTGCGGGCGCGGCGCCGATTTCAACAGCACTTGTAACGGTGATCTCGGTCGATTGTGCGCGGGCATGCGCTCAAACCCTTTCGTCCCACTGTCTCGCAGCCGTACCCGAGTGTGCCACGCTTTGAGGGACAGCGGCGAGCGGCAAAGTCAGGACAACGCGCAGACCGGGCTTGTTGTCCTCGAGCCGGATGGAGCCGTGAGCCAACTGAGCGACAGCGGCGACGAGACTGAGGCCGAGGCCGGTACCGGGGCGCGTACGGCTTGCTTCCAGGCGTACGAAGCGTTTCAGCGCTCGGGCGCGATCGGCAGCCGGAATGCCCGGACCATGGTCGGCGACAATGAGGACGGCTTCGCCGTTTTCGACACAGACAGCGATTTCGACGATCGGCTTATGCAGATCGCCTGGCGTTGCCGTTGACGCATATTTGATCGCGTTGTCGATGAGATTGGCGATGGCCTGACTGACGAGCTGGCGATTGGCATGGATCGGAATCGGAGGCTGCATCGCTAGATCGAGTTTGAGCCCGCGGTCTTCGGCGACCGGGGCGTAAAGCTCGGCTACATCGCCAGCGACCTCCGCCAAGTCGAAGACCTGCAGGCTCTCCTCGATGGCGCCGGCTTCGAGCCGCGCGATGAGGAGAAGCGCATTGAACGTCGAGATCAGGCCGTCGGCTTCCTCGATCGTGCGCTCGAGACCTTCGCGCCAGGCAGGTGCGCCGCGCGTGTCGGACAGAGCCGATTCGGCACTGTTACGAAGGCGGTTCAGCGGCGTCTTCAGATCGTGTGCGATGTTGTCGGAAACCTCGCGCAGGCCGGACATCAGTCGTTCGATCCGTTCGAGCATGTTGTTGAGCTGCTGGCCAAGACGGTCGAGTTCGTCGCCGGAGCCCGCAAGCGGGAGACGGCCCGCCAAATTGCCGGCCATGATCGCCACAGCAGCGCGGCGCATGCCGTCGATGCGGCGGAGCACGTGACGTGCGAGCAGATAACCGACACCGATGCCGAGCAGCGCCAATGCGCCAAGGCCGAGTTGCAAGCTGCGATCGATCGAGGTCAGAAGCCCTCGTTGATTTTCGATATCGCGCGCAACGACCAGGATGCTGCCATTGGCATCGACATCGATGATAAGCCCGGCCGCCAAGCTGCGGTCGGAGGCGATGGCGCCGGCGAGGCGATAGCTGAATATGCCGGAGCGGGCGCCGCCGCGGATATCATGTGGGCGCTCGGCGAGATTGCCGGCGCGCCTGCGGCCGGAAGCATCGACCAGGAGATATAATGCGCCGGACGCGTGGCGGCTGCGCTCCGTGATGATTGCGCCAAGCGCATCGATGCCGCCGCTGGCATATTCGGTTCGCAGTTGCGCTGCATCGGCCTGGATTGCGTCCTCGGTCGCCTGCGTGATGATTCGGTTAGCTTGCCCGCCGATGGCATAGACGATCACAGCGGCAGCAAGCATCAACACAGTGACGGCCGCCACAGCCAGCCGAAAAACAGTCGACCGGAATGGGTTAGACTGCGCCGTCACGGATCATGTATCCGGCGCCGCGCACGGTGTGGAGAAGTGGCGTTGCGAAGCTCTTGTCGATTTTGGAGCGCAACCGCGAAACATGCACGTCGATAACGTTGGTCTGAGGATCGAAGTGATAGTCCCAGACATTCTCCAAGAGCATGGTCCTGGTGACGACCTGACCGGCGTTGCGCATGAGATACTCGAGCAGGCGGAATTCGCGCGGTTGCAGCGGGATCGTTTCGCCGCCGCGCGTCACCTTGTGCGTGAGACGGTCGAGTACGAGGTCTCCGACTGTGTATCGTGTGGCGGATTCCTCAGGCGATGAGCGTCGGGCCAGAGCTTCGATCCGGGCGAGCAATTCGGCCAGAGCGAACGGCTTCGTCAGGTAGTCATCGCCGCCAGCCTTCAAACCCTTGACACGGTCGTCGACTTCACCGAGCGCCGAGAGAATGAGAACCGGCGTGCGGTTACCTTCCGCGCGCAGGGTCTGGATGACGGAGAGGCCGTCACGTTCGGGGAGCATGCGATCGACAACGAGAATGTCGAAACCGCCACTGCGCGCCAGCTCGAGACCGGTCTCTCCGTCACTGGCGATCTCGGGCGTGTGGCCACTTTCCTTGAGGCCGCGCGCCACGAAATGGGAAATATCCCGATCATCCTCGATTACGAGCACCCGCATGGGGATCGCCTTTCGAAATCCAGCTCCGCGATCCAGCAATCTGGCCGGAAATGGCGCGAGGCGCACCGGTATCCGGGCGCGCCTCGTCGTTGTCATGTGACCGGGGTTCAGCCTTTCTTCAGCTGAACCGCAACGAAGCGGACAAGCTCGCCCGACTTCACGCGGAGGAGGACTGCCGGACGGCCCGCTGTTTTGACGGCCTGTACGCCGGATTCGACGTCCGCCGGCGTCGTGACCTTCTGGCCCTGCACATCGAGGATGACATCGCCCGCCTTGAGGCCCTTGACGGCCGCGTCCGACGTCGCCTCGACGTCAGAGATCAGCACGCCTTCCCTCGGAGCACCGGCCTTGGCCACTGGCCCTGCGGTGAGCGAGATGCCGAGCTGAACCACTGGAACCTGGGCGACGGCGGCTTTCGGGGCCGGATCGGCCTTGGCGGCAACCTTCTCGGAACCCGGGAACTTGCCAAGCTTGACGTTGATCGTTTCGTTCTTGCCGAAGCGCGAGACCTCGACCTTGACGTTCGTGTCGGGCGCGTATTCCGCAATCTTGCGGGCGAGGTCGCGGCTGTTCTCGATCTTGGTGCCGTTGACGGCGGTCACGACATCACCGGCCTTCAGGGTCGAGTCGGCAGCCGGGCCGCCGGGCGTGACTTCGTTGATGAGCGCGCCTTTGGCTTCGGCCATGCCGAGGCTACCGGCCTTGTCCTCGTCGATATTCTCGATCTTCACGCCGAGCCAGCCGCGGCTGACGCTACCCGACGACCGAAGTTGATTGATGACCTCGAACGCCGTCTTGGCGGGCACCGCGAAAGCGATGCCGACGTTGCCGCCAGATGGGCTGTAGATGGCCGTATTGACGCCGACCACCTCACCTTCGAGATTGAATGTCGGACCGCCCGAGTTGCCGCGGTTGACGGCTGCGTCGATCTGCAGGAAGTCGTAGGGGCCGGAGCCGATGTCGCGGCCAAGTGCCGAAACGATGCCAGCCGTCACGGTGCCGCCGAGACCGAACGGGTTGCCGACAGCGAGAACCCAATCGCCGACGCGCGGGTTCTTGTCGGCAAATTTCACGAAGGGGAAGGTCTTGTCGCCCTTGATCTTCAGAAGGGCAACGTCGGTCCGGGCATCGGTGCCGATCAGTTCAGCCTCGAACTTGTTGTTCTCGTCGAAGCTGACTTGGATCTTGGAGGCGCCGTCGATGACGTGGTTGTTGGTGACGACGAAGCCGTCAGCCGAGATGACGAAACCCGAGCCCTGCGCCAGCGACTGGCGCGGGTTTGGCTGTTGCGGCTGGCCCTTGAACTCCTTCGGCAGGTTCTTGAAGAACTCGTTCAGCGGGTGATCTTCCGGCAGATCCGGGAACGAACCGCCACCGCCACCCTTGCCACCTTTCGCGGTTGCGACCTTGGCACCACCTGATGTGACGTGGATGCTGGCGACGGCCGGGCGGACACGTTCGACGATGTCGGCAAAGGTCAACGGCGCGCGGCCGAACGGCGTCTGAACGGTGGCGCCCTCAGGCGCGCGCTGCGCGAACGCCGTAACACTACCAGCCAGCACCGAGAGGCTGAGGAGGCCGGCGCCGATGAGACCGGCGACGGCGTGGTTTCGCCGCAAAGCCCGCGGCGGCAGGTATGCCGCAGACACTTGAGACTGCGAGGGAACAAGGACCATGTGAAGACCTTTCGTGGCGGGTAGGACGAATATTGCACGCAGCGCAACGCGCCGGTTACCTTTTGCCTATATCCCTTACAGCCTTACGGTCACCTTTCGGCCGGATTAAATGTTGGTAATGCGGTCGCGTACCAGTGAATAGGATGGCGTTGAAATGTCGAGCCATTTCAAGAAGGCCGATCGTAATGGTGTAGCGCTGGCGACCGCTTGGCCGGTTGTAGCGGCGCTGATCGGGAGCTTGGCCTTGGCCAATCCGGTTGAAGCTGCCGTGTTCGGCAAGGACGACCGGACTGCTGTGCCACAGCGGCTGGACAAGGTGGCCGACAAGATCGGCTTGCTGTTCAACAATCAGACGCGGACGGTCTGTTCCGCGTTCTGTATCGCCGAGAACATGATCGCGACTGCTGCCCACTGCATGGCGCGCGGCAAGCCCAAAGGCAGTGTACGCTACGAGGACTTCACGTTTGCGCGGCGTTATGGCCAATCCCGCGACTTCTGGAAGATCGAAGGTGCTGCAGCTGGCGCCGCCGAACAAAGCATCATGACGGGCGATTTCAAGCTGCGCGTGCGTCCGCCGATCGATGCTGCGCATGACTGGGCGATCGTCCGTTTGCAAGGTAAAGGGTGCCCCGGTGGGGGCCTGCCGGTGCGCGGCCTCTCCAGCGAAGAGCTGATGCAGGAGGCCGAGGCGGGCAAGATCTACCAGATCTCGTATCACCGGGACTGGGCACAGTGGCGGCCCGCCTATTCGAAGCCCTGCACGATCAGCCGTGACTTCGACCCGGTGAAATGGTCGCAGATTGCGCCGGATTTCTTGAACCCCGACAATATGATCCTGCACACGTGCGACACGGGCGGCGCGTCCTCCGGATCGCCGTTGCTACTCGATGGTCCGGGCGGCCCAGCCGTTGTCGGCATCAACGTCGGGACGTACGTGCAGTCGCGCCTCGTCGACGTTCAACGCACTGGCAAGAGCTTGCCGAAACAACGGGCGGAAACGATCGCCAATACGGCGGTCAATGCGCAGGTGTTCGCGAACCGGATCGACGCGTTGCGGACAGCCGTGCTGCTGCCGAACGGAAAGACAATGCGCGAGTTGCAGGAGCGGCTGCGCACGCTTGGTCATTACAGCGGCGCGACCGACAGTGTATATGGTTCAGGTCTCAAGAGCGCGATCGAGGCGTATGAAAAGGCGGCCCAGCTGCCGGTGACGGGATTGCCGACGCGAAGTTTGCTGCAGCGTGCCGGCGAGGACGAAGCCCGCAGCGGCGGCGGACAAGTGACGCCGTCGAGCGCGCTGCCGATGCAGGTGCCGCATTCACCGCAGCGTTGAGGCTGGCCGTCAGCTGTCGCGCTTGAGGATTTGATCGAGCCGCGCTTGTTCGTCGCGTGTGAGAGGCGCTGGCTCAGGCGCGCGCGCTGCGACCGACGCCGACGACTTGAGGCGCCGCAGAACCGTGACTGTGATCAGTGCCAGTAACAGTAGCGGTGTCAGCCACAGCAGAATGGTGCGGACCGAGAGCGGCGGGCGGAGCAGCACGAACTCGCCATATCGCTCGACGATGAAGGCGCGGACGGCTGAGTCGCTGTCGCCTTTCGTCAAGCGCTCGCGAACGAGCAAGCGCAAGTCCCGGGCGAGCGAAGCGTTCGAGTCGTCGATCGATTGATTCTGGCAGACGAGGCAGCGCAGATCGCCCGAAATGTTGCGTGCGCGGAATTCGAGCCCCTGATCTTTGAGAATTTCGTCGGGTTCGACGGCGTGGGCGGCGGGGGCGATGCAGGTGAACCCGAGAGCCAGCAGGAGGAGAAGTTGGCCGAGGCTGCGAAGCGCCCGTTGCGCCGCTCCAGTCAATCTTCTCGTCTCGAGATCGTGGTGCGATGGGTACCGGGGACGAGCCCCGGGATGACAATCGGGGCAATCGCGTTTGACGCGACTGAAGACGAGAACCACCGGCACCGAGCTTGGGGTGCTGGCTTTCTCCCTTCCCCCGCAAGGGGGGAGGGGAGCAACGCGCATGTGGGGTCGCCAGCCAATTGCCATAGCCCTGGGATGACAACCGTTCGCCCGAGGATGACATAGGCGGGTGATCGCATGCATCGAGACCATCACTCGGCTGGAGTTGCCGTTGCAGCGCGCCGGGGCGCGCCGACACGGAGGCGGCGATCGCTGAGTGAGAGGCCGCCGCCGATGAACATCAAGATGGCGCCGAGCCAGATGCAGCGCACGAGCGGATTGAAGTAGATGCGGAAGGCGTAGGCGCCGGTTTGCTGGGCGTCGCCGAGGACAGCGTAAAGATCGCCGCGCCAAGAGACGTAGATGCCGGCCTCGGTGGTCGTCTGCTTCGGTGCCTCGTAGGAGCGCTTCGATGGCGTGAGCTCGGTGACCGGCGACCCATTGCGTGTAACGTCTAGCCGGCCGGTGAGTTCGGTGTAGTTCGGGCCGTTCGAGGGTGCGCTGCCGCGATAGGTGAGCGTGTAGCCGGCGATTTCGACGCTTTCGCCCGGAGCGAGCGTCAGAACCTTCTCCGATTGCCAGGCGGTGGTGGCGACGATGCCGAGCACCATGACGCCGACACCGATGTGGGCGAGCGTGCCGCCGTAGTTGGATCGCGGCAGGTTGACGAGACGACGCCAAACCTCGTCGGCTGGCGCGCGGAGGAAACGGACGCGGAAAGCCAGTTCGCTGAGCGTGCCCGCGATCACCCAGGCGCCGAGCGCCATACCGAACGGCGCGAGCCAGGGGCCGCGCACGAAGAAGGCGAGCGACAGAGCCGCGACGAGCGTAGCAGCGGCGATGGCCGCGAGCAGGCGCTCCATGGCGCCAGCGAGATCACCGCGCTTCCAGGCGAGCATGGGACCGAATGGCAGGGCCAGCAGCAGCGGGATCATCAACGGCCCGAACGTCATGTTGAAGTAGGGCGCGCCAACCGAAATCTTGGCGCCGGTGACGGCCTCGAGCGCGAGGGGATAGAGCGTTCCGACAAGAACGGTGCCGGTGGCGGTGGCCAAGATGATGTTGTTGAGGACAAGGCTGCCTTCACGCGAGATCGGCGCGAAGATGCCACCCTGCCGGAGATGGCTCGCCCGGGCGGAAAAGAGCGTCAGAGCGCCGCCGATGAAGATGACCATGAGGCCGAGGATGAAGACGCCGCGCTTCGGGTCGACGGCGAAGGCGTGCACCGAGGACAGGATGCCCGAGCGGACCAGGAACGTGCCCATCAGCGACAGCGAGAAGGTGAGGATGGCGAGGAGGATGGTCCAGACCTTCAGCGCCTCGCGCTTTTCCATGACGAGAGCCGAGTGCAGCAGCGCGGTGCCCGCGAGCCACGGCATGAACGAGGCGTTCTCGACCGGATCCCAGAACCACCAGCCGCCCCAGCCGAGCTCGTAGTAGGCCCACCAGGAGCCCATGGCGATGCCGATCGTCAGACACATCCAGGCAGCGAGCGTCCAAGGGCGAACCCAGCGCGCCCAGGCGCTGTCGATGCGCCCTTCGATCAGTGCCGCCACTGCGAACGAGAAGGCCATCGAGAAGCCGACATAGCCGGCGTAGAGAAACGGCGGGTGGAAGGCGAGGGCGGGGTCCTGTAGGATGGGATTGAGACCGCGCCCTTCGAGAGGCGCCGGATCGAGCCGCAGGAATGGGTTCGAGGTCGCGACGATGAAGATCAGGAATCCCAACGCGATCGAGGCCTGAACGGCGAGCACGTTGGCCTTGAGCGTTGCCGGCAGGTTGCGACCAAAGAGGGCGACGGCGGCACCAAAGAGCGCGAGGATCAACACCCAGAGCAGCATCGAGCCCTCGTGGTTCCCCCACACGCCCGAGATCTTGTAGATGAGGGGTTTGAGGGAATGCGAATTCTCCCAGGTATTTGCAACGGAAAAGTCGCTCGTCACGTAGGCCTTGGTCAAAGCCAGGAACGCGAGCAGCAGCAGCGTGAGCTGGGCGATTGCCGCCGGCTCGGCGATGGCCATCAGACGCGGTTCGCGGGTGTGGGCGCCGATCGCAGGCAGCACGGTTTGCACGGCGGCGACGAGCAGCGCGAGGACGAGGCAAAAGTGTCCGATCTCGACAATCATTTGGGCCCCTTGTGGGTGGCGCCGGCACCGAGTTTGACGCCCTTTTCCTTGAGTGCCTTTGCGACCTCGGGCGGCATGTAGGTTTCGTCGTGCTTGGCGAGCACGATGTCGGCGCGGAAGCGGCCATTGGCCTCGAGGCGGCCTTCCGTCACGACGCCTTGCCCTTCGCGGAAGAGATCCGGCAGCACGCCGCGATAGACAACGGAAACGGATTTCAGTGTGTCGGTTACAGCGAATTCGACCTCGGCGCCCTGGCCACGCTTAACGCTACCTTCGGCGACGAGGCCGCCGAGGCGGAAGCGCTGCGTCAGAGGCGGCGACGTCAGGGCGATGTCGCTCGGCGTTTTGAAATAGGTGATCGTGTCGCGAAGCGCGAAGAGGACGAGACCAAGTGCAACGCCGAGCACGGCGACTGCGGCGGCGATCAGACTGGCGCGGCGCTGTTTGCGCGTCATCACGACTCCAATCCAAGGCTCTGCGCCAGTTCTTTCAGCGCGGACAACGATTGCGGTTCGGCGCTGAAAGTCTGGCGGGCGGTGCCAAGAGCAGCGATCGCATCCGACTTGCGGCCCATCGTACTGTAGGCGCGGATGAGCTGCTGCCAGCCCGCGAGATTGCGCGCGTCCTTCTTCAGACGGTCGGCCAGCCCTTGCACCATCCCCTCGATCATCTGTTGCCGGTCGGTCGCCGACATTTTCTCGGCTGCAGCAACGTCCGCCGCCGAGGGACCACGTGGGGCGGCGGTTGATGCGACTGGTGGGGGCGTTGATTTGGGGACTGCGATCGGCGGCAACTGGGGCAGGCCCTGCTTGTCGCGAACCGACTCGATGCGCTCGACGATCATGGGGCGCCAATTGGCGTCGGCAGGTGCCTCGCGCAGCATGGTCTCGTAGTCGCGCAGTGCGGTGTCGAGCTTGCCGTCCTGCTCCTTGGCGAGGGCCAGCCAGAAGCGCGGCTCGATGCGGGTTGGTTCGAGCTTGTTCAGCTTCTCGTAGGCTTGGCGGGCCGGCTCGGTGACGATGCCGTCGTTGGCGAGCACGGTCGACTCGGCCAAGCCGGCGAGGCGGCGGGTGGAATCGCCCAAAATGCGGATCGCTTTCTGAAACGCGTCGGCGGCCTCCTGGTAGCGGCCCTGTTTCATGTAGACGGGAGCGATCACGTCCCAGCCCTGGGCGTCCTCCGGATGCTGGCGGAGGCGAAGCTCGACCGCGCGAACGAGATCGTCGACCTTGGCGACGTCAGGGGTTGGTGCGGTCGCGATTCGGCTCGACATGGGCTGATCGGGGATCCCGGGTTCGCCGAATGTCAGGTAAAGGCCCATGGCGACCAGGGGAACGCCGACAGCCAAGGAAAGCGCGATCTGGGAGAGCCGCCGTTCGCCGAGACCCGAAACGACGGGCGCGTCGCGCGCTTCAGCATCGCAGGCAAGGAGACGGCGGGCGATCTCGGTGCGGGCTGCTTCTGCTTCGGCAGCGCCGAGGAGCCCACGCTCACGCTCGGCCTCGATCTCGCGCAGTTGGTCCTTGAAGATCGCGGTTGAATCGGCTGTGCCGACATTGCCATCCAGCCGACGCAAAAGCGGCCGGACCAGGGCCGCAAGGACACCTGCCGACAGACACCCGAGCATGATCCAAAGCAACATCACTGATCCCGACACTTCCACGCCGAAGCAATAGGCAAGGGCTGCGGCGGAAACAAGCCGAGCAGTCAGCTAAGCTTTATTTGTCGCGTGGAGGTGGGCGCGTCGAATCAGATCAGCCGACGTTGCTCCAGGTGCCATCAGGATTGCGGCAAGCGGTGCTGCGCATGACCTGCGGGCGGCCATCGATGAAGATGCGATGGGTATAGTCGCGGCAGTCCTGTGGACCGCGGCGGTAAGGCTCCATCGGAATGACTTCGCCGTAGCGGCCGTTATCCGGGTTGCGCCAGGGCGTTACGACGCCGGACTGACCACGCTCGAGAGCGATCAACTCGGCCTGTTGGGCGAGGATGCGGTCCTGTTTGTCCATCGAACGACCGACCTCGCTGCCGACGATCCCGCCGACAACCGCACCGAGAATGGCTGCTGCCGGGCGTCCGCCACCACGACCTGCGGCGTTGCCGATGAGGCCACCTGCGACCGCGCCGACAACGAGTCCTGAATCCTGCTTCGATGCCTCCGGACCACAGCCGGAAAGCAATGCAGCGACGGTTGCTGCAACAATGATGCGCGTCGTGAGCATGTCAGTCCGCCCTTGTCCGAGCCTTTTCCGAAACATTAAAGTGCTGTTATCGGTCTGCAAACCCGTTGGCAAGCGAACGGGCGTCACAGCCGCGCGCACCTTCGAATTGATCAACTGTCAACTTGTCTAGCGATTCGGGCGGAAGTTCGACAACCGCGTCAACCGGCAGCCGCGGCTCTATAGGGTGTCAGGTTGTAGCCAGCAAACGGGCTCGGGATCTGCTGAATGCCGCGGTGTGATGACGCGCATCGGAGCCTCGAGGCGAGGGGGGTGTCTACGCCGCCGGGAGGTCGAGGCGAGCGCTGAGGCCACCGGTCGGGGCGGCTTCGAGGGAGAATTTACCTCGGTAGGACTGGGCGACGTCGGCGACGATGGAGTGGCCGAGACCAGAACCGGGCTTCGATTCATCGAGCCGACGGCCGCGCTGGATCCCCTGCTTGCGCTGCTCGGGCGTCAATCCTGGCCCGTCGTCATCGACGGCGATCAGGAGGCGCATCTGCGGGTTCTCCTTGCCGGCGGGCGAAACGACCGCCTTGAACTGCACGTCCTGCTCGGCCCACTTGCAGGCATTGTCCAGGAGATTGCCGAGCATCTCCTCCAGGTCCTGCTTTTCACCCTGGAAGCGCAGATCGTCCGGGCAATCGATGGCGATACTGATCTGACGCTCGCGGTGGATGCGCTCGAGGGCCCGCGAGATCGATTCAACGACAGGACGTACGTGCGTCGCGCGGCCAATGACGCCGGCGCGGGCGGCCATGCGCGCACGGTCCAGATAGTGGCTCACCTGATCGCGCATAATCGTCGCCTGTTCCGCAATCTTGCGGCCGCTCGGCGATTTTTCGTCGCTGGCTTCGTTGGTGATGACGGCGAGCGGTGTCTTCAGTGCGTGCGCGAGATTGCCGACCTGCGTACGGGCGCGCTCGACGATGTCCTGGTTCGACTGGATGAGCGCGTTGAGCTCGGTGCCGAGCGGTTCGATCTCGGTCGGCAGGTTGCCCTCGAGCTTCTGTGCTTCGCCGGAGCGGATGGCAGCAAGCCGCTTCTCGATGGCGCGCAGCGGGATCAGGCCGAAGTGGACCTGCATGAACGTGGAGAGCACGAGACCAAGGCCCGCAACGGCCAATGAAACGGCGAGAGGAAAGCGGAAGTCCGAAATGCGGGTCTCGGCGAACTGGACGTTGCCGGCAACGACGTAGGAGTAGAAGCGCGGTGCCTCGTCCTCGCCAGCGTTGAAGACGGTTTCCGCAACGCGCAGCGGCTCACCGACCGGGCCCTTGCCGTCAAACCAGCGGATGTTGTAGGCGTCCGGCTTGATGCCCTGGGTCGAGGGCAACACCAGTTCCTCGCTGGCGAGGGACGCCGAGATCATACGCTTGCCCGGGCTCGTCTCCAGCGGCGTGATCTGCCAATACCAGCCGGAATGCGAAAGCTCGAACAAGGGCTCGCCGACGTTGCGGGGATAACGCGGGTCCGGGCCACCGTGATCGGTGCTGAACGCGATAATGATGGTCAAGAGCTGGCTGAGGCGGCTGTCGAACGCCTCCTTCACGTCGCGCTTGTGCACGGTGTCGATGATAAAGCCGGCAAGCGGCAGCACCACCAGCGCACACAAGGCTGCGGTGACGAACAGCCGGAACGCCAGCGAGTTAAGCTTCATCGCCATCCATCGACAAGCGATAGCCGAGACCACGCACGGTCTTGATCAAGTCGGGCGGGATCTTTTTGCGCAGGCGCCCGATGAAGACCTCGATCGTGTTGCTGTCGCGGTCGAAATCCTGTTCGTAGAGATGCTCGACAAGCTCAGTGCGGGAAACGACACGGCCATTGTGGTGAAGGAGATAGGCGAGCAGCCGATACTCGTGCGAGGTGAGCTTGACAGGCTGCCCATCGAGGGTGACGCGCGCGGTCTTGGTGTCGAGGCGAAGCGGACCGCACTCGATCTCGGACTTGGCGTGACCGGTGGCGCGCCTGACCTGGGCACGGATACGAGCCAGCAACTCCTCCATATGGAATGGCTTTGCCACGTAGTCGTCGGCACCCGCATCCATGCCGGCGACCTTGTCGCTCCAGCGGTCACGGGCGGTGAGCATGATCACGTGCATGTTGCGGTTGGCGCGGCGCCATTGTTCGAGGACGCTGATGCCGTCCATCTTGGGCAGGCCGATGTCGAGGATCACAACGTCGTAAGGCTCTGTTTCACCGAGAAAATAACCCTCCTCACCGTCCATGGCCTTGTCGACGGCGTAGCCAGCGTCCGTCAGGGCCGCGACGAGCTGGCGGTTGAGATCGGGATCATCCTCGACGACGAGAACACGCACAGGTCAAATCCTTC
The DNA here is from genome assembly GCA_031367895.1 of Hyphomicrobiales bacterium. Taxonomy (GTDB): domain Bacteria; phylum Pseudomonadota; class Alphaproteobacteria; order Rhizobiales; family Hyphomicrobiaceae. The sequence continues at coordinate 16,922 of JANLQP010000318.1, read as the reverse complement.
GCGTTGGGATGTTGGGTCGCGCAAGTGGTCCAGGAAGAGCATGGCTTCGCGTCGATGCGGAGCATCGTTCCGCGATGACGACGCTTGACCCAACCTACGAGTGACCCACTCTAACCGCACTCCAAGTTCGGGAACTATATATAGGCAAAATTGGGGTTGGGGTAGGGCAGGCTGCAGGGAATAGGCATGAGGTGTGAAGGAGGTCAGCATCGGTTGGCCGGACGTCATCGCCTCTCAGCGCTGCCAGCAAAGGTATCACTGGCCACCTTGGGCATCGATCTTCAGGTTGCTGATTCGCCCGCGCTCGTCACGGAGCAGCAAGAGGTAGACATAGCCCGTTTCCTCTCGGCAGAGGGTGATGCGGACCACGTCGCCAGAGCGGCGGCGACGGCTCACTGCCTGAATGTCGCGCGCCGCCAGCAGTCCTTCGCGTGCGACAATGGGCGCCGCGTCCGACCAATTCGAGAAACAGATGTTGGATGGCTCGGATGCGGCCCCCGCGGTCGTCACGCATGCCGCGAGCGCCAGTACAGCCAGACCGAGAACTCTTACGATGCGTGACATGTCCCTACTCCTGAAGCCGCTTATGGCCCGGAGCATCTGAACCCGGCATGAACCGCATGGTTAAACGGGATTTTCACTCGCGCTTTTGTTGCCCACTCCGCAACCGCGCAGTCATTCAGAGATAAAGGCTGACCGTGCGACGCTCGAGGCTGGTCGTCGCGCGCAGGCGGCCGAGGATGGTCATGACGGTGCCGGCGAGACCGCCAATAGCCTGCACGACGGCCACCGCCTGGCTACCGAACGACAGCAGCACGTCTGCCGGCAGATCGATGCCGAAGGCCTTGAGGAGCGTGGGCGCAACGGTCGAGACCGTGGTGATGACAGTTCCCCAGATCGTCAAGCTCTCACCCCACCATTTGGCGGGCAGTTTGGTGGCGGACTGCTGGGCAGTTGTCGTGGTCGACATGTCGGTTTCAGGCATCGTGGTTTTGCTCCTTGTGGGTTTAGGATGGATCGTTTCGGGATTGGACTTTGCAAGTGCGTGGGCGGCAGCCTGGATGGCATCGACGCGGCGCAACCAGCCACGGCCGAAACGCCAGAAACTCGACAGGCGGCGATAGCGGCGACGGCGGACATCGGCGTAACGGTCGATGATCTCGGCAATGTCGATTGCGAGAACTGCTTCGCGGGTGGCGGGGCCGATCTCGCCGTCGACGGTGACGCCCAACGCCTCCTGCAGCAATCGGGCTGCGCCAGCGACGCCCTGGTTCACGGCGCAATCAAAATGAAAGAGCGCGAGCGGCGGCGGCAGTTCCGGGCAGTGTGACGGGCGCCAATAGCGTTCGAGATAGATACGGCGGACTTCGCCGTCCGGGATGCGGCGAAGATCGGCTTTCAGGTCCGCGATGTTCTGCGCCGTGATCTCAACGCCGCGATCGCGGGCGTAGTCGCCAATGGTGATGCCCTTGTTGGTGGCGCCTCCAGGATCGAACGGGTCGTCGGACCAGCCGCCTTCGAATGCGAGGACTTGGGGCAGGGCGGCGGCGAAACCGGTGTCAGTGGTTGCAGTTGGTTGCGGCGTTGTCGCCGGCATAGTCGGTGTCACGATTGCCGGACTGCTCGGTGCGATCGGAATGTCGGCGGCGGACGGCAGGCGGTAACCGACGACGCGGGAGCGGTCGAATGTGGCAATCGAGACGGCGTCCGATTGATTGCCGCCAAGCAGGGTGACCGTCGTTGGCGTCGAACTGACGAGGAAACCGACATGACCGAGTGAGGGATCGCCACCGCGCGAGAGCACGGTGACGGCGCCGAGCGAGGGTTTGCCCATCTCGACGCCCCATTTCGTGTACGAGCGGGCGGCGAGCGAGCGGGAGCCGCGAATGCCGGCTTGCTCGAGCATGGCGCCGACGAACGCGGCGCACCAGGGCGTCTCGTCGTCGGTGATTTCGGGATGACCAGCGCGGCGAAAATAACCGGCGATCGTCGGGTTGGTGCCGGAGCCGCCGATCTCGTGCTGGCCGAGTTCGGCATAGGCAAGGGGCATCCACGGCGGCTGCTGCATGCGCCGGTTCCTTTGATTGGTGGGTTATTGGGGAGCAGAAGCGGGCAGCGGGACGATTGCCTGCAACCTCACGTGCGCAGCTCCTTACGTGTGCTGCCTGCTTTTGAAGGGCATCGAAGCGATGCTCGATCAGGGTGTCAGACCGTCGCGGCGCGGCCTGTGCCGCGGCCAGCGAAGGCGGAAGTCTGGTAGATGCGCAACGAGATTTGCGGCTGGGGTGCGCCGAAATCGGCCGCCTGGTCGGCAGCGCTGTAGGTTGCGAACGGCCCAGTCGAGACGAGCGTGCGTTTAACAGTGGCGCCGGAAAAAATGTCGATCTCGTAGCGCTCGCTGTCCTCACCGAGTGGAACATCTGCTGCAATCCAGCCGTCGCCGCCTTGGCGCGCGCGGCGCTTCCAGGTGATCGCGAGATCGCCACCGGATCGCGTACCACGGACGTGCACCGGGCTCAGTGGGCGGAGGCCGACGGCTCCGAACGCGTGTGCCTCCGTGCGGTAATCGGGATCGCCGAGATCACGGTTGGCCGGGCCATAACGCCAGTTGAAGGGCAGGCCAATCTGGTTCTGCGTGAGATCGACGCGCGCGACGGCCTGATCGAGCAAGACGAAGCGGGCGCCGGGCTGAACGGTTCGCGACATCGCCTCTTCAGTGCCAGCCTGGCCGCGCAACAGATTGTGCAGTTCGTAGGTCGCTGGCGCGACCAGGGTCGCGGTCTCGAACTGGATGACCTCCCAGGCACCGACGGCATTGCGGATCGCCGCAACGTTGGCACCAGCGAGCATCGTTTGGGTCGTGGCAGAAGTCAGTGCGCCTTGATCGAGGCTGACGCGGAGCAGGGTGGCACGATCCGTGCGACTTTCGAGGCCGGGCAGCAGTGGCGTCAATGTAACGCCGGTGGTGGCAGCTTGCGTGGCAACGGCCGCGAGAACGTAGCCCGACGACTGAGGTGAGCGGTAGAACGCGACGCCACCCGCGGGCCAAGGCACCCGGGCAGCCGCAACGTAGGCCGCGTAGGGGCTCTCATTGCCGGTGAGAAGCGGCAGATCGAGGAAAATGCCGAGGGCCGGTCCAACGCCGACGTCCGTGCCTGCATCCTCCAAGCGCGGGATGCCGTCGCCGCCGGCGTAGACGGCTGGATCAATGCTTTGCGCCTCGATTTCGCGCGAGCCACGATCGCTGATGCCGGTAAGGCGCAGCAAGCGTGTGCGGCCAGCGTGGGCAAGCGCAACCGTGTCGTTCGGTTCGAGCGCCAACTTGCTCGGCGGCAGCGTGAACCCTGCCCGTTCGCGCGCGGCCCAGGCTTCGAACAGCCAGGCATCAGCGATGCGCGATGCCTGCTCGGCCGGCATGACAAGGGCGAGCTCAGCGATCGATTGCCGGCCGCTGGCGCCAACGAGCCGTCGCGAGCTTGCGACGCCCTGGCGATAATCGCTCTCGATGGCGCTGTAGGCGATGCGCGCGGCTGCGGGCAGGTCAGTCTCTTGCGCGCGATTGAGTGTCAGCAGATCGGCGCCGGGTTGCACCTCGACTAGGGTATCGGCGTCGATCGTCGCCACGACCAGGCGGCCACCGCGATGGCGGAAGCAGATCTTATTGCCGCTTTCGACGGCATCGAAGAAGTAGGCGAGTTCAAGGCCCGAGAGGGCATCACGTGCCGACATGATGCGCTCGACGACGAGGCCGGAGACAAGGCCATCGAGTTGTGTGGCGTCGAAGTCGACGAAGCCATACGACAGGAGAAGCGATTCAACGACGGCCGACAATGGCTGGCCGGCGATGCGGCCGTTGATCCAATGGCCGAGCCGCCAGTTGGCGCCGTCGCCCCAGACGTCGGTGTCGAGCGGGAAGGCAGGAAACGGGCGTGCGTCCCAGGCGTAGACGTGCATGTGCGAGAGATCGAGCATCGGGGCGCCGTAGACATTCGATGTCGGGTTCGCGCCCACGACATAGTCGGGGTGGGCCGGGTCGAACGTCTCGTTGATCGCCTGCAGATAGCGGCGCTGCATGAGGTCGTCGCGCACGCCGCCGGAGTAGTACGGCAGAAACGATTCAGCACTTTTCGGATCGACGAAGACGTTCGGCTGGTTGGCACCTTTGTCGACGGCGGGGCAGCCGATTTCGGTCAGCCAGATCGGTTTCGACTGGGGGTGCCAGGTCGTCGGCGCCGAAGATTCTATGCCGCCGGGCCTGTCGTAGTGCCGGTTCTGCCACCAGGAACGCACGTCCTTGTAGCGGAAGATCCAGGGCTTGCCGGCGCCGTCGGTGATCGGCGTGCGCAATTGTGCGTCGCGATCGCTGGCGCTGGCGTAGTACCAGTCGAAGCCTTCACCAGCGAAAACGTTGGCCTTGAGATAGTCCAGGTCATAGATCGAGCGGGCGCCGGCAAGGCGGTCGAGATGCGCGTCACCGTCACGCCAATCGGCGAGCGGCCAATAGCAATCGACGGCGATGGCATCGATCGCGGGCGACGACCACAGCGGATCGAGATGGAAGTAGACATCGCCGGTGCCGTCGGTCGGCTGATGGCCGAAGTACTCCGACCAATCTGCGGCGTAGGTGATTTTCGTTCCGGCCCCAACAACGGATTTCACGTCGGCGGCGAGGGCAGCGAGCGCAGTAACGAACGGATATGTGCCGGCGGCCGAGCGAACCTGCGTAAGTCCGCGAAGCTCCGAGCCGATGATGAAGGCGTCGACGCCGCCGGCGGCAACCGCGAGCATCGCGTAGTGCAGGATCATGCGGCGGAGCGACCACTCAGCCGGTCCGGAGTAGACGACGGACGCGCCGGAGACCGCGAAGTGAACCGGCGTAGCGTTGCCGATGAAGGTCGCGAGTTGCGCGCTGGCGGCTGCAGTTTTATCGGGCGAACCTGCGCGGCCGGGCGCAGGCGCGACTGTGATGCGGCCGCGCCAGGGATAGGGCGCTTGTGTCCCAGATGCGTAGGGATCCGGCAACGCATTGCCCGAGGGAATGTCCATCAGGATGAATGGCGTCAGCGTGACCTTGTGACCACGCGCCTTCAGATCGCGGATCGCGGCAATGACGGTCTGGTCGGAAGGCGTGCCACCGTAAGCTGCGCGGCCGCTGTCCGAGCTGACAAGCGGGGCATCACCGCGCGCGAGACCGGCAACCGACCAGACGAGCGGGTCTGTGTCCTTCTCGGGGTCGTCGACGGCAGGACGAACGAGACAATTGCCGACACGCAGATCCGAGCCGAACCAGCTGACGACAAGCGACGTCGATTTGGCATTGGGCAGCGCCTCGCCGAGCTGATCGAGCGCCACGGTCCAATCGGTGCCGCCTTTGCGCGTGTGTGTATTTTCAGCGACCGTTGCAGCGCGACCGACGCGACGCGTGACGGGATCCGTCGCGTAAACGAACTCACCGGAACCCGGTATGAGGACGACACCCTTGACCGAGGTCTCGAACGAATCGACCGCGCGATGCATCTCGAAAGAAAGCTGCGGCAGGCGGTTGCCAAACGGCGCGAGCGGCATCCGCTCGAACACGATGTAGGCGATGCCGCGATATGCCGGTGCGTTCACGCCGCCTTCGAGCGCAGCTATCAAGCTGTCGACGGCTTGCGTCTCGGTCCCGGTGTGGAGACGCCACGTGTATTGCGCGAGTTCGAGTTCGCGGCCATCGGCCCAGACACGACCGAGGCTGGTCACGACGCCCTCGCACACGGCGACGGCGAAGCTGCCGTAATAATGGAAGACCGTCTGCGTGCCGGCGGTGCCTCCACCGCCCGACGAGCCCTTGCCGCCACCACCGCCCGAATTACCGGCGCTCGTGGTGACGGCTTCTTCCGCGATGCGGGCAGCCCAGATCACTTGACCGCCAACGCGCGCACGGCCGAAGAGACGCGGCACGGCAGCGCCTTCCGTCGATGCGGTGACCTTCAAGTCTGTGAGGCGCGGACCGGACACCGACCGCGGCTGTCCGCTCGACGCGAACAATGCCTGATCAATGTAAGCGCCCGCGAGCGCGCCGACTTGCGAGCCGATGACGGCACCGGAAATGGTGGTGCCGAGCACGGCGACACCGGCAGGCAGCAAGGTGCTGCCGATCGCAGCGCCGGCAACGGAGAGAGCGAGCGTTGCCATCGTTATACCCCGGCTGAAAGATTGCGATCCGTCGAATATTTCGTCGTGTGGGCCGATGTTGCGTCAAGTTGTTTGCACCCAACGTGACAGCCAACCCGGTGGTCTTGGCCGTTGATTTTTCTCAACCTGGGAATGGGGGCCATCAGATGGTGATCCCTGGAAATGCGAATGCGGCGGCGATGCGCCGGCGCCACCAGTCATTGAGCGCGACCTCCGCGACCTCCGCGCCTTCGAGCGCGTGAATGAGCGTGGCCTCGGCAGTCGGCGTCGCGGAAAGAATGGCCGTGTGCTTGGCGACCAAGTGCGGGCGGTATCGGAAGACGAGCACGTCGCCTGGCTGCAGGTCGGCCGGCGCGATCTCGATCAGATGGCGGCGGGCGGCGTCAATCAACGTTTCGTCGCCGGTTGCTTCCGCCCAGTCACGGCTGTAACCGGGAAGCGTTTCGGCTTCTCGGCCGTAGAGAGAGCGATAGACGCCGCGCACGAGGCCGACGCAATCGACGCCGGCGCCGCGTGCGCTCGCCTGGTGGTGATAGGGCGTGCCGATCCAACTGCGGGCCAGCGACAGAATTCGCGTGCGCGTGATCGGATGCGCGTCGTCAGCGGGCGCGGTGTCCAGCATGGAGCCTCGAAAGTGAAGAGGGCGAGTAGCGAATGACGAAAAAGGGTAGTCAGGGACAAGGAAGGAACCAGGGACAACCAAGGGACAAGTCAGGGAGCCAACGAATCGCGCGCCCTGGCCAAACACTTTTCGCTATTCGCAGTCGGCTATTGAACGATCGGATTGGTCAGGAAATCATTGCCGGGCATGTGCGGGAAACCCCGGTAGTTCGGCGCATTCGCGAACTTGTCGCGGCAGGTGGCGAGTTGCTTGTCGCAACCGGCGGTGACAGTGAAGGTGTCGCCGGCAAGAGGCAGCACGCCGAGCGCTTGCCACAACTCGATGCGAACCACGCCTCTTTCGACGCTGTGACGTTTGACTTCGCTGGCGCGGCCCGTGTTGGCGCCGGCTATCATCGTGAGCAAACCGCGCGTGAACCAACCGGCAGCGAACGACGCGATTCCCGACACAACGAATGTGCGATCACCGGCGACAGTTGTGATCGCACCAGCGCCGCGGTTCGCGTGGGAAATGCGATTGATGCCGCAGCGCGCATCGCCGAGTTCGGCATCACAAGCGTATTGGAAGAGACGGCCCTTCGGTTGCTGCAGATGGTGGGCGAGGCCGCGTACTTCGGCGGTGAACGAGGTGCCCGTACGGCGCACCTCACCGAGCGAGCCTTGCCGCATCAGAACGTGTTGCGCCGGGTCGCCCCAGTTGACGCGAAAGATCTCGACCGTCGCCGCATCGAAATCGCCAGCAGAAAGCGCAGATTCAGAGAGCCGCGACGACACGAGCGCGCTTTCGACCTCAAGGTCATCCACGGAGAGACCGACACTCGAGCGAATGTCACTGGCGGTGAAGCCGGTGGCCGCTTCGAACGTGGTGCCGTCGAAAACAAGATCGCGGTCGTGATCGGTGAAGCCGAGTTTTTCACCCGTGCGACGCGTGACGCGCCAACACCAGCAGAGCGTGGTGGTACCGGAGTCGAGGTGGGCCTGGAAGGCGGGAGATAGCGATTTCATGACCTATACCGGAATGAGGCAGCAGGCAGCAGAAGAATTGGGCAATGGGCTGAAACGGACAACGCATAACCTGAGGTCCCGTTGCCTGCTGCCTGCTTGCCAACTACATTCTGATTTCGACGATCGGGATCTGTGGGATCGCGCCGTGGCGGAAGCCCGAGAGGTTGATCTCGAGCTTGTCGGTGTCGAAGCGGACGGGAACGTCGAATTCGAAACCGGACGTGATCACAGCGCCCGCGGCGGGGATGTGACCGGCGCGGAACATGACGAGGCCCGTGGCGGTGTCGAGGTCATAATCAGTGCCGAAAGTGCGCGGAGCGCCATTGACGGCGATGCGGACCGTGCCGGCGACGGGCTTCTTGATCGGGCGGTCGTAGGGCGCGTAACTCATGCCGTAACGCTTGCTCAGTGAGAACTGCGCGCGCGCACCGTCGCCGGTACCAATCACTTGGTCGCTTGCGGCCGGTGCTGCTTCCGGCGCGCACGATTTCCAGTCGGCGTGGTCTTTCCAACGAAAGCCGTGCAAGCGGCCGCGACGTTCCTCGAAGAAGGCGATGAGGGCGTGCAAATCATCGAGCGATTTTACGCCGTAGCCGGCGTTGTAGGCGCGGCGCGAATGGGCCCAACGCGCGTTGCGCTCCTCGAAGCCCGAGCCGAGCACGACGACGTCGGTACGCCGTTCCGGGCCACCGTGTGCGCCGCGCGAGATGGAGGTTGGAAAGCGGATATCGTGGAAAGACATTGTTTCGCTCACGCGCTGTTCCGCGCGCCCGTTTGCATTTGTGGATCGGTCAATGCGGATCCGCGCGGGCGCTCCGCGGGGGCGGCACTTGTGCCGGCGGCCCTTGGCCGCGAACTGCGCTCAGACCCAGATCAGACGAGATTACAGATTGCGTTGGCCGCGGCCGACGGCGCGCGCGAGGAGGGCTGTGACTTGAGTTTCGGAGCGGCGAAAGCTCTCGACGTCGGTGGCGTTCACATTGAATGTCACGTTGACGCCATTGCCGCCGCTTGCAGCGACACCGAGGCTGCCGTCCGGTCCACGCGCGAGCGGCATGATCGCCTCCGCACCGCGCTCGCCGGCTAGACCGGTGCCACCGCCAAGTGGAAAGGCGGTCGGTGACGCGATCACGCCGCCCTTCGCGAACGCCGTAGGCGTACCGGACACCAGCGACGTGGCGCCGGTGCTGGTGCTGGTCAGCGAGCCTATAATGTTACCAAAACCGTTACCGATCGCCTGTTCGAGTGGCTTGAAGGCGGTGCGGAATGCGATCTGCGATAGCGACTGGCCGAGCGTGCGAACGGTATCGCCGAGCGATTTGCCCTTGAGGACCAGACCTTCGAACGCGGTACCGAGCGACGAGCCGAATTTCGAGCCGATCGTCGCCGCTTTGTCCATTTCATCGTAGAGGGCTCTGGTGCCGGTGGATGCAAGCTGCATCTGCCGGCGGAATTCGGTCGTATCGATCGCCGGCGCTGCCAGCGAAGACGTAGCCGTGGTGGCGAAGGGGTCAGTCATGGTCGCTCTCATTCAGAGTGTCGGGATAGCGGGCGCGGAGATCATCGAGTTCTCGGCGGGCGAGTGGTACGGGCAGCACGGAGATGCCGAGACCGTGCAAGGCCGCCGTCAACTCGCGGAGCGTCATCGCCCAGAATTGCTGCGGCGGCAGACGGAGACGGCCGAGGCCGATGGCCATCACCTCGTCCCAGGGAAAGGGGGAGGCGCGGCGCGCTCCTCCCGGAGCGGCACGGCTTGCTGAGCGTGTGTGGTGGATTCCGATTGTGTGCTGGTGCCGGCGCCGAACGTTGCAGTGAGCAAGCGCGCGACGATGTCGACGAAGCCGGCGGCGCCGTTGGCTGCTTGCATGCAGGCGACAGCTTCATCGGCGATGTCGGCGCCGGCACCACGGAGCCCTGCGCCGATGACGCGGATCGCGTCACGGGCTGAGAGGCGGCCGCGGCCGAAACGATCGGCAAGTGCCAGCATGTCCTCGTCGCCGAACGCGGCTTCGAGTTCGGCGAGTGCGCCGAGCGTCAGGCACAGCTTATGGGCGCGGCCGTCGAGGATCGCCTCGATTTCGCCGCGGTAGAGGTTGGGCAAATTGAGTCTCCAAGGGAGTTGGGAGTTGGGAGTAGGGAGTAGGGAAAAATGCAGCGGACTGCGGAGGCCGACCTCTCTATTTCCAACTCCCTATTCCCTACTCCCTCTGCACTTCAGATCGCGGTGAAGGTGAGCTCGCCGGCGGAGTCGAGGGTCAGATCGAAGCCGACCTCGCCGTCGTGGCGGCCGGTCAACTCGAACGTGTTGATCTGGAACGGACCCTGCACGATGCCGAAATCGGGAATGACGATCTGCCAGGCGCGGATGGTGCCGTTGAAGACGTAAGTGCGGATCAGCGCGTCGGAGGCGGCGTCCTTGAAGATGCCGGCACCGGTGACGCGGGCGTGCTTGGCGCCGGCGCCTTCGAGCAGTTCGCGCCAGCGGCCCGCGGATTCGGTGTGCGTGATGTCGACGCTCTCGGCGTTGAAGGTGAGCGTGCGCGAGCGCAGGCCCGCGACCGTGACGAACGTGCCGGTGCCGTCGCTGTCGATCTTGAGGAGGAGGTCTTTGCCTTTCTGGGCGGCCATTTTTCAGTCCTTGACGTGGGAAGCGGAAGCAGTGAGCGGAAGCGGGCAGTCGGCAGTCGGCAGTCGGCAGTCGGCAGAGGTTCGCGCAGCGACAGTGCTATGCAAGCCCTACTCGCTATTGGGTATTGGTTATTGGCTGTTGGCTAAGTCGAGGTTGACTTCAGCGCTTGGCGCGGCTTTTCAGCTTGTCGCGAAGTTTGGCGGCGTTCGGCCATTCCTGAGCTATAACATCGAGGTCCGCCATCAGGGTGTCATGGATCGGGCGGCCGCGCTTGTCGAGCCATAGAATATGATCGTAAATCGCGTCCTCGCTGCCGCCTTCGATTGCCTTTTCGATCCAGTAGAGATAGCCGGCTTCGGATTTGGTTTGGTCGTTGGCGCCGGATCGAAGCTCCTGCGCAAGCGTATACTGGGCATGGGTGTGGCCGAGTTCCGCGGCGCGCAATACATAGCGGCTGCCGATGGGATTGTTGACTGTCCGCCCCAGTCCCGTCCAGCCGCCGCGACGCGCGAGATAGCAATGATAGCACGCGCGCGCGTTGCCGCTAGCGGCAACCGCTTCTAGTTTGGTCAGCCAAGGCAGGGCGTCAACCTGATCACCATTATAGAATTCGTATTGAGCGAGTTTGAAGAAGGCGGGGGAAAAACCAACGTCGGCAAGCGGCCTGAGTATCGCCAAAGCTTCTGCAAAATTCCGCTCCGAGTAGAAATCTTGAGCTCGATCGAACGCTTCGTCCATCTGTTCACTCGAAGGTGTTCGCATCCGCATTGTCCTTGTCGATTGTGCCGTCAACTTATTCGCGACCTCGACTGCCTCTTCCAAGGCCTCTCAAGCGTGGTCCGTTTTCTCGCCCACCCTTGTCGATGAATTGATTTATGGCGTCAGTGAATCTGCGTATGCGAGGGTCTTTGCTGTTATCAATCTCTTCGAGTAACCGGCGCGCCTGATCGCCGGTCATTGGACTATTCCGGTCGATGCCGTTGTCCTTGATGAAGCGATCAGTCAGCTCGCGCACGCCCTGGCTATATTCGATGTGCTTCGTGGTTCGCCCGCGATGTGGATTGTCAGGATCGTCTTGATTCTTGAGTTGACCGCCACTGCCTAAGGTTTCCTTGCTGAACACATCGATTGCTTCAGGCGATAGCACGTTAGCGCGAAGTTGTGCCTCGGCAAGTGGAAAGACATGGTGGCCGCCGTAGTCGCGGAAGAGCGATCTGATGCCTCCCGGCGGGAGTGGTTTGCCGGCGATGAGTTCAAGATGCGCCTGATCTTCCGTCGGGTTGCCGCCAGCATCGTCATCAGCATCAGTCACCCACTGGCCGGCGTCCGGGTTGCCGATCGGAATGCGAAGCTGTGCGGGGTTGAAGTTTGCTTTTTCGAGCAGAGCGAACAGGTGGTTCATTCGCCGTTCGAGGTCTGCGATCGCGCGTTCGCGCCGGGCGACGAAACGCTGGATGTGCGTTGGGAGATGCGTCAAAGCGCGCGGAAGCGACGCTGGAGAGCGGGAGAATGGGACGTTTGCCGGTGGCGGGAAGCGGGGAGAACGTCGGAAGCACGGATCGGTGCCGCCCCTCTCCCTAACCCTCTCCCCGTTCAAGGGCAGAAACGGGGAGAGGGGACAGTCAAACCGGCTCGGTGACGGCGCGAAGCCGGACGATGCCGTGGTAGGTCTCGCCGTCGGGTTCGCGGCGGGCGTCGGAGAATTCGTGGCGCAGGTTGACGAGGCGATGCCCCGCAAGAGTGAGCGCGCGGTTGTGCAGAGCGGATTTGAGCGCGCCCATGATTTCGTGCGTTTGTTTGCGGCCGGAGGCGCGCGACCAGACGTGCACGGTGAGAATGTGCTCGTCGCCGGACTCGGTGCCGGTGCTCCAGTCGCGCACGCTCGATTGGCCAAGCGTGAGATAGGGAAAATCGCTCTTCTGCGGCACGTCGTCGAAGATGCGAGGTGCGCCGAGCAACGTGGTGATCTGCGCGTCGGCGGCGAGGGCGGCATAGATCGATTGCTGCAGAGCGAAGCTGGCGGATGGCATGAGAGGGGACCAGGGGAGGTTATCGGGGACCAGGAAGAGGGTTTCAGGTGTCAGGTTTCAGGTATCAATAAAGGAGTAGCGTTCCTGGCACCTGATACCTGGAACCCGAAACCTCCAGCGCTACAGGTTCTTCTCGACGCAGAAGCACTTGAGAAACCGGCCGCGGCCATCGACGTCGAGGACAGCGACGATATCCAGGACGCGGGCGCCTGAGCGCAGGCGCATGGCCGGCGCGACGTCGCTGCGGTGACGCATGTGCACGACGTGCGAAACGCGGCCGCTGATGCTTTCGGCTACGACGGCTTCAGCACCCGATGCAGGCGCGAGATCGCCCCACATTTCGGCGACGAGCGCCCAGGTGACGACCGCGCCGCCGCCGCCGTCAGGTGTGCGCGTGGCGGTTTCGAGGACGAAACGATGGCGCAAGGCGCCGATGCGGGGACGGCTCACAGGCGCCTCCGGCGATGTGGCTCCAGGAGTTCCGAAACCATCGACGGAACCGCATTGTGCGCGGCGCCGATGTCGACCGGCTCGCGGTTCTCGTACCAGTGCGCGACGAGCAACAGCAGTGCGTGGCGGATGGTGGCCGGAACGTCGGACGGTGCCGCACCGAAGCCGGCCGTGAAGGCAACCTCGATGCCGTTGACGGTGCGTCCGGGATCAGCCACGGGGCCGGCGCCCTGCCAGACCAGACGCGCGGGATTGCCGACGCCGTCGAGGAAAAATGCCGACGACGGCAGCGTGGTACTGGTGCCGTCCGTTTTCCACAGGCGCACGCTGGCGATCGCTTGCACGGGCCGCACCGGCATGACGAGACGCTGCGCCTTCGGCCAGCGATCGGCGAAGTACGACCAGGTCTGCGTGATGAGCGCGAGGCCGAGTGCTGCTTCGATGTGCAGCCGAGACGTGATGATCAAGCTCTGGATCAAGGAATCCTCGAGCGTGTGATCAAGGCGCAGATGGGCCTTCGCCTCGGCCAGAGTGACTGGCTCGAGGGCGGGCCCGCTCGTCATGACGATGGACATGGAGGGAGGTTCCAGGGAAAAGGAGGCGGGGAATAGGGAGTAGGGAGTAGGAATGAAGGCGCGGGAGGGGAATATGCAGCTATCCAGGTGCCGCAGATCCCAACTCCCTATTGCCTACTCCCTATTCCCTCATTTCAGACGCCGAACTTCATCAGCTTGATCGCGTTGAAATCCTGCACGCCGCCGCCGACGCGCTTGGTCGTGTAGAAGAGCACGTAAGGCTTGGCGGAGTAGGGGTCGCGCAGCACGCGGATACCGATACGATCGACGACGAGATAGCCGCGCTGGAAATCGCCGAACGCGATGGCATGTGCATCGTTGGCGATGTCCGGCATATCCTCGGCTTCGACGACGGGGTAGCCGAGTAGCGTCGGCGTGGCGCCCGGAGCCTGGGCCGGTTGCCAGATGTAGTCGCCCTGCGCGTCCTTGAACTTGCGGATCTGCGCCTGCGTCGTGCGGTTCATCACGAACGAAGCGTTGGCGCGATAACCGGCTTTCACCGAGAAGACGAGATCGATCAATTTGTCGGTCTGGTTGGAAGCGGCGAAGGCGCCAGCGACGCCGGTCGAGACGGTGCCGAGATTGCCCCAGGTCCAGGACGCGTTCGCGACCTTCGGGTAGTCGAGAAACCCGCGCGGCTTGTTCACACCGTCGCCCGTGACGAAGGCCTGGCCCTCCTGCTGGGCGAAGGCATCGCGGACTTCCTCCGCGATCCACTGATCGATGTTGACGGCGGCATCGTCCAAGAGCGCGGAAGTTGCGGCAGGCATCGCATAGAGTTCCATCGCGGGGAAGGTCAGCGCGTCGATGGTCGGCGTCGAGGTTTGCGGGCGGACAGCGGTCTCGCCGACCCAGCCGGTGCCGAAACCATTCACGGAGAACGGCTTTTTATAGACGGCGCTCGACACCTGCCGGATCCCTGCAATGGCGCGGATCGGCGAGATGGCGCGAAGTGCCGTATTGACGGCGGCCTCCGTCTCGGGCGGCACGAGATAACCGCCGTCGGGGCTCGACGCGATGGAGAGCGCCTTGCCTTCGAGGTCGAGCAGGTTCGCGGTTTCGCCCTTGCGGACATAGCCATCGAAGCCGGCCTTGTGGGCGAGTTCGGCGTGATTGCGGTGGTGACTGCCGGCGCCGAGATGCGGGCGGGCGGCCTTCAAATGCATTTCGTCGAAGCGGCGCTGATGCTGATCGAGCGTGCGGGCGATGCGGTCGAGCTTCTCGGTGGCGACAGGATCGGACGTGCCACGAGACTTGATCTCGGCAACATCGCGTTCGTGCTGCTCCTTGAAAGCATGGAACGCGTAGTGGAGGTCGTCGACGACGGCGCCGTGATCGGCGCTTTTCGTTTCAGGAGCGGCTTGTTTCATTTCGGGCATGGTTCAGTTGGTCCTGGACTGTGGCGTGAGATTGCGAATGACGGCCGCGAGGCTTGCAAGCTTCGCGGCGATATCCGCATCGGGGGATTGGGCGCCGGCAGCGGCCTGCATACCGGCGAGCCCTTGGAAGCCGTGGCGAAGAATGCCCCTCGCCTCGGTACGCGTGAGCCCAGCGTCCTGCGTGAGCCAACGTTCGAATTCGCGCTCGGTCGGCACGCGGCCGGTGAAGGGGCGCGATTTGACGCGTGCGATGCGCGCCTCGGGCAGCATCGGAAACGTGACGATCGAGATCTCCCAGAGGTCGATCTGCTCGATGCGGCGAACGGCACCGGCGCGATCGCGGCGCGTCTTGACGGCCTTGAAGCCGATCGAGAGCCCGTCGATGGCGCCGGCACGCATCAGCGAGAACACCTCGCGGGCGCGGGCGACATCGAGCATCAGGCGGCCGGCGGCGAAGAGGCCTTTGGCGTCCTCGCGGAGAATGTCCCAGACGCCGATCGGTTGGCCGGGATCGTGTTGGAAAAGCATCTTGACGCTTTGCGGTCCGCGTTGTGCGAGGGTGTCGCGGAAGGCGCCCGGCATGACGATGTCGTGGCCGAGATCCTCGCGATCGAAGAGCGAGGCGTAGCCTTCGAAGGCGCCGTCTGAGGCAACAGCTTTGAGATCGAGGCGCGTGAAACGGGCCTCGCTCGGGAGAGCGGGGTTGGGCATGTCGGGAGTCTTTCTGGGTCCTTCGGCTGCCCACGGCGCAGCCGGGCGCCTTGCTTGGCCCTTCGGCTGCCCACGGCGCAGCCGGGCCGTGGATATGGGTAGGTGGGGGGAGTCGTTAGTTGTCCGCCTTCGGCGACCGGCGTTGGCGGAACCTTGGAAGTTGGCTTCGAGCTCGGACTACATTTTGCTTGCCCGCCTTCGGCAGGACCGCTCGTAATGCTCGGCGGAGAGGTTGCCTTCGCGGGAGGTGTAGACGAGGGCGCCGGAGGGACGGGCCGAGTTGTCGAGCAGCGCCCTCCTGCTTGCGCGCCTTCGGCACGACGTTCCATTGGTCGGCGGTGTCGTGTCGGAGACGCGCCACCAAAAGTGTGCAGGTCGATGGCGGTGGCGGCGGCCTCCAACGGGCTCATGCCGTAGTGGTCGTTGTCGGGGTGGAATTGCTTGAAATGCAGGATGCGCGGAATGCCTGGCGCGGCTTCGCCGGTTATGCGCACGGTGCGGCCGGCGACGGTGTAGTCGTAGGCCTCGGGCCAGCCGTCGGGGCCGAAGGCATTGGCTATTCGACGCCGAAGCCTTCCGTCCAGTGATCCTTGTTCAGATCATAAGTATCGATAGTGAATTCCCCACGCGGATCACGGAAACCAAGTTTATCCTTCAGTCTGGCAATAGCATGCTCAGCTTCAATCTGAGATGAGTATGCTCCAATGAGCTTTTCGTCGACACTATCTCCGCGGGGACTGCTATGCTGCAAGATGTATACCTTTGTCATATTGTTCCTACGCTCCAAGCTCACTCTACGCGATTCCGCGTCACCGCCGATGGTATCTCTAGTCAAAAGAACGATCACCCCATTTTTGAATTCGACTAAACTCGCTCTTCGCGCCTTTTTCGTAGTTTCCATCGCCGCATTTTTGATCCAGCAAGCGTTTTGCAAAAGACTTTCCATCCTCACCGACGAGTGGTCTCTCTCCCTTTGCCCATGAGGGCGCATCTTTCGCTCCGTCCGCATCACTTACCTTCGATTTTGGCTTCTTATACTGTGGCGCGGTTGGCTTTGCCAGATCCGGTTTCTTCGTCGGAATCGGCTTCTTGACGATCGGATGCACGAGCGAGCCCTCGCCGTCGGGGGCGGAGGTGAATTGGCCGCTCTCGCGACCGTTGCCGGCTGGGATGTGGTGTGGGTTGAACTTGTTGGCGGCGCCCGCCGGTCGTGGGCCGTAGCCGATGAGGGCGCGTTTTTCGTCGTCGGTGAGGAAACTGGTTTTTTCGAGGCTCGACCAGAGGGCTTCGCGTTCTGTGGCAAGGGCTGGCAGACGATCTAAATCAGGACGCAGATCGAGATGCTGAC
>JANLQP010000287.1:0-3058 GCA_031367895.1 Hyphomicrobiales bacterium | reverse complement strand
CCAGTTCAGCCGAAGGCCGAGCACTTCGCGGCCTTCGAACTGGCCCTTGCAGATGATGCCGGTGTCGATCATCGACGCCGCATCCGAGCCGGCCTCGGGGCTGGTCAAGCCGAAACAGGGAATGTCGCGACCGTCGGCCAGCCGCGGCAGCCATTGTTGCTGCTGTTCCGTGGTGCCGAAGCGCATCAGGAGTTCGCCCGGCCCGAGCGAGTTGGGCACCATCACGGTGACGGCCGCGGTCAGCGACCGCGACGAAATCTTGCGCACCACTTCGGAATGCGCGTAGGGCGAAAAGCCGAGGCCGCCATATTCCCTTGGGATGATCATCCCAAAGAACTTATGCCGCTTGATGAAGTCCCACGCCTCCGGCGGCAGATCGCGCCATTCCCAACTGATCTTCCAGTCGTCGAGCATCGCGCAGAGCTCATCGACCGGGCCGTTAAGAAAGGCCGTTTCCTCGTCCGTCAGCGTCGCCGGCGCATAGCCGAGCAATTTCGACCAGTCGGGATTGCCGGTGAAGAGTTCGGCGTCCCACCAGACGTCACCCGCCTCGAGCGCCTCGCGTTCGGTGTCGGACATCACCGGCAACACGCCGCGGGCCCAGGAGAAAATCGGCTTGGTGATGAAATCGCGGCGGAAGCTCATGGCTGAAGTCCTCATGGATCGGCAGCGCGGGACACTAACTTAGCCGAAAATGGGGGAATTGATTTCAACACTTCGTCTTTAAAACCAGGAGAATCGGATCCGGGTGGACGACGCCTGACAACGGCGCGTCGGGGCTCTGGTTCCCCCTGGGGGGAACGCCGAGGCGGCCGCTGGCCTCGCCCCCTTGGCGGGACGAGGCCACGGAAATCAGTCCGGCCGGACCATCTCGAACATGTTTTCCGGCCTGATCTCGAAATAGTCGCCGCGGCGGCCGGCGCGTACGATCGGGCGGGCCATCGCGGTCTGGTAGACGCCGTCCTTGATCATCGCCTTGTCGATGTAAACCGCAACGACTTCGCCAAGCGTCAGCCAGGCCTTCACCTTTTCGCCGTTGGCGCCCTGCAACTGGATGATCTGCGTCAGCTTGCACTCGAACGCGACCGGACTCTCGGCCACGCGGGGCACGTTGACGAGCCTGCCTGGCACCGCGGTCAGGCCGGCAACCGCGAATTCACTGACATCGTGGGCGACGTGCGCGGCGGTGGCGTTCATCTGCTGCGCCAGATACATGGTGGCGAGATTCCAGACGAACTCGCCGGTCTCCTGGACGTTCTGGACGGTGTCCTTCCACGAGGTGGAGGCAAAGCCGATGATCGGCGGGTGGTAGTTGAAGCCGTTGAAGAAACTGTAGGGCGCCAGGTTAACGTGGCCGTTGCCGTCGCGCGACGAAATCCAGCCGATCGGACGCGGTGCGATGATGGCGTTAAAGGGATCGTGCTTGAGGCCGTGACCGTTGGCCGGCTCGTAGTAGTGCAGATCCTTGTCGTGAATATCTTTACCAGCAATATCCTGGGGGCTGTTGGCGTCCATTCCGCATTTTTCCCATTTTTAATCGTTACCAAGCATAGCCATGACGTTACGCCAATAGCAACGACGTTGCGCCAATAACAAACGCCAGCACTTTCGAATCCCAGGCAGTTCTACCTTTTCGTATCGAGCGCAGCGAAGCAATCCATCGTGCCGCGAAAAGAAAGAATGGATTGGACCTCCCCCAAATTGGTGGACACCTATAGTAGGCTTGGACAGCCAGGAGGTGTCAGATGGCGAAACGGCAAAGGCGGTCATATTCGGACGACTACAAGCGGCGCGCAGTGGATCTTGTTGGCTCCAGCGGTCGGTCGGCGAAATCGATAGCGAAGGAACTTGGGCTAGATGGCTCGGTGCTGAGCCGGTGGGTGGCGGAGCGGAGCGCGGTGCGAGCCGGCGGCAGCGCCGCGGCTCCCACATCGCAGGCGGCGCTGCCGTCGGCGGACCAGGCTGACGCGATTGCGCGGTTGCAACGGGAAAACGAGCAGCTGCGCATGGAGCGCGACATTTTAAAAAAGTCGATCGCGATCTTTGCTGGACCCCGGACATGAGGTTCCGCTTCATCGAAGATCGCCGCTCGGACTACCCGGTGAGGGTTATGTGCCGTGTACTCGAGGTCTCGCCTGCCGGCTATTATGCTTGGCGGTCGCGCCCCGAAAGCTCGCGATCCGCTGCCAATAGAGAGCTGATGGAGAGCATCAGGCGGGCTCATCGCGACAGTCATGGCCGCTATGGCAGCCCGCGCATTCATGCCGAGCTCAAAGCCCAGGGGCATGGCGCAAGCCGCGGCCGGATTGAGCGGCAGATGCGCTGCCATGGCATTCGTGCGATCGCTGCAACGCCGCGGCGATGCCGTACCACCGACAGCGGTCACGACTTTCCGATTGCCCCTAACTTGCTCGGCCGTAACTTCTCGGCTGCCGCGCGCAACCAGATCTGGCTCGCCGACATCACCTATATCGAAACCAGTCAAGGTTGGTTGTACCTGGCGGCCATTCTCGATCTGTACAGCCGTCGCATCGTGGGATGGAAAATGGGCGACCATCTGCGCACCGCATTGCCACTGGATGCGTTACGGATGGCGATCAAGGCGCAACGGCCTGGCGACGGGCTGATCCATCATTCCGATCGTGGCGTTCAGTATGCCTCGACGGAATACCGCAAAACGATGCAGGCCGCCGGATTCCGGGCCTCGATGAGCCGCAGGGCCGATTGCTATGACAACGCCCCGATGGAGAGCTTCTTCCACACGCTGAAAACCGAGCTCGTCCATCACCGCCAATTTGCAACCCGGGATGAGGCCGAGCTCGAAATCTTTGCCTACATCGAAGGCTTCTACAACCAAACTAGGCGCCACTCGTCCATCGGCTATATCAGCCCGGTCGAGATGGAGCTAAAATCGGCTTGAACCCTGTCTACTTTTTTGGGGGAAGATCACCTACAAAAAGCCGCAGCCTACTTCGCGAGGGGAGTGACATGAAGTTCGTCTTCATCGCGAAGCACCGGAATATCTGGCCGGTGGCGTGGCTATGCAATGCGATAGGGG
>JANLQP010000276.1:0-16237 GCA_031367895.1 Hyphomicrobiales bacterium | reverse complement strand
CGAAAAGTCCCCCGAAGTGGGTGCCAACACCCATATGATCGGCGGGCGGGCTCGGCGTTGCGGTTGTCGTCGGGCGGTTAGAGGTTTCGAGGGGGCGCGTTGGCTCCGCATCGATGCGAGACCCGACACTCCGAGTGCGGGACGTCGGGTCTTGCGCGGTTCGGCGGTACATCATGGCCGGGTACGCACGGGCGCGCTGTTACCCGACCTACGCTTTTTTCAGCGCCGCGACGCTCTCGGCCAGCACTTTGCCAGCCGTGTCGATGTCGGCGCGCGAGACGTCGTGGTGCGTGACGGCGCGGATCATCGAGCCGTAGGTGAGGCCCATGCGGACGCCGCGCGTCAACATGTCCTCGTAGACCGCCTTGGAGGTGAGGCCGGAGCCGGTCGTGTCGATGAAGACGATGTTGCTCTCGACTTTCGGCGTGAAGAGTTTCAGGCCCGGCACGGCCATCACATGCTCGCCCAAGCGCTGGGCGTTGCGGTTGTCCTCGGCCAGCACCTCGATGTTGTGGTCGAGGGCGTAGATGCCGGCGGCAGCGACGATGCCGGACTGGCGCATGGCGCCGCCGAGCCGGTGCTTCCAGCGCCAGGCTTCCTGGATGAACGCCTTGGAGCCCGCCAGCACGCCGCCGACCGGACATCCGAGGCCTTTCGAGAGATCGAGCCAGACGGTATCGACGTGTGCCGTCATCTCCTTCGCCGGAACGCCCGAGCCGACGACGGCGTTGAGGATGCGGGCACCGTCCATGTGCACGATGAGGCCGTGTTTCTTTGCAGCCGTCGCCACGTCCTTGATTTGCGCCACTGTCCAGATGGCGCCGCCGCCGCGGTTGACGGTCTGCTCGATGACGACGACTCGCGAGAGCGGGTTGTGGCGGCCGTCGCCGGTGCGGATGTTGGCTTCGACATCCTTCCCCGTGAAGATGCCTCTGCTGCTCGGGATCGGCAGCGTCTGCGCGCCGGCAAGCACCGAGGCGCCGCCGCCTTCCGACGTGAACACGTGCGTCTCGGCCGCGCCCATGATCTCGTCGCCGGGCCGGCAATGCACCAGCATGGCGATCTGGTTGCACATGGTGCCGGAGGGGAGGAACACCGCTGCCTCCTTGCCGAGGAGATCAGCGACCCGTTCGTTCAGGCGGTTGGTGGTCGGGTCCTCGCCGCGCTGCTCGTCGCCGACTTCGGCCTCGGCCATCGCCTTGCGCATGCCGGCGGAGGGTTTCGTCTGCGTGTCGCTGTAAAGGTCGATCAGGCGGTTCTTGGGGGCGGCTGTCGGCACGGGCGGCGTCCTCTCGGAAAGCGGAAGGTAAAGTGGGGGCCAGTGAAGCAGTTTCGGACCAGTGAAGCGGTTTCTGAGCAGTGAAGCGGTTTCAGAGCAGTGAAGCCTGCGCCGGGCCGCGATACAAGCCCGAGCTTTGGGCCTGGGCTCATGTTTTGGACCCGCGCTTTGGGCGGCCTCGATCTCCGCTGGTCTTTACGGTCGTGGGCGGGCGGCCTAAGAGGGGACAAACAGCGACGCACAATGCAGGAGATCCGACATGCAACTTGGGCAAAACATCGCGGCCATCGTGACGGGCGGCGCGTCGGGTCTCGGCGGCGCGACGGCGCGGGCCCTGGCGGGAAAGGGCGTGAAGGTCGCGATCTTCGATCTCAACCAGGAGCTTGGCGAGACGGTCGCCCGCGAGATCGGCGGCAGCTTCCACAAATGCGACGTGACGAGCGAGGCGAGCGTGGACGCGGCGCTTGCCGCATCGCGGGCGGCGCAAGGCCCAGAGCGCATCCTCGTCAACTGCGCCGGGATCGGCATCGCCCAACGCATCACGAAGAAGAACCGCGATACCGGCGCGATCATGGCCCACGATCTCGCGACCTTCACCAAGGTCATCCAGATCAACCTGATCGGCACGTTCATGATGACGGCGAAGTGCGCGGCCGGCATGCAGACGGTGGCGCCGCTCAACGCCGACGGCGAGCGCGGCGTCATCATCTCGACGGCCTCGATCGCGGCCGAGGACGGGCAGATCGGCCAGGTCGCCTATGCGGCATCGAAGGGCGGCGTGCTGGCGATGACCTTGCCGATCGCCCGCGATCTGGCGCAAAGCGGGATCCGCGTCGCGACGATCATGCCGGGCCTCTTCCATACGCCGATGTTCGACGGGTTGCCGGAGGAGTCCCGCCGCGCGTTGGCGGCCTCGGTGCCGTTTCCGTCGCGGCTCGGCCAGCCGTCCGAGTATGCAGCTCTGGCAACGCACATCTGTGAGAACGGCATGCTGAACGGCGTTTCGATCCGGCTGGACGGTGCCGTGCGCCTGGCGCCACGGTGAACGCGCCAACATCTGGTTGCGCTGGATCAAAGTGTGCCGCGCGATGGGTGGTATTATTCACATTACAAAATGAATACGGTTGGTGGATCGCCTCGCCTTGGCTTAGTTTGCGGCTCGGCGGGTAAGTGTTGCGGCGAAAGAGTAATGTGATGTGGAGACCGTACAGCGTAGCGGACGCTTGGCGCGGGTCATTCGGCGTTTATCTGGCGCTTGTGGCGTTGTGCTCGACGCTGGCTGGCTGGGGCGCTCTCACGCTGTTCCAACGTGCAACGGATTACGCTGACGCCCTGCTCGCGGCGGATCAGTCCGGCCGCGGGACCGAACGGCAGGGGGCAGCCGCACGGCAGGGCTTCGTCGCGTTGACTGAGGACTGGAACGAGCGTCTCCGCACCAACGAGTTCTGGTCAGGCCGTGATGGAGCGGGTTCGGGTGGCGGACCGACGGTCTACACGGGGCGCAACAATCTGCAAGGACCGACGCGGCCGGCGTCGCTGCCGTCCAGCGAGGCGGCGAATTTCCACGACGGCGAGGAGACGACCTACCGGACGGTCTGCGTGCGCCTTTGCGACGGCTACTTCTGGCCGATCAGCTTCGCGACGACGGAGGAGCACTTCGGGGCGGATCAGGCGCGCTGCGAAAGTAGCTGCGGCTCGACAGCCAAGCTTTACGTCTACAAGAACCCCGGCAACGAGCCGGAGGAAATGCGCGATCTCAACGACAAGCCCTATACGAAACTGCCGACCGCGTTCCTGTTCCGCACCAAGTATCAGGACAGTTGCAAATGTCAGGCGCAACCGTGGGAGCTGCAGGCGCAGGACCGACACAAGCTCTATGCGCTCGACGCGGCGAAACGGAAAGGCAACAAGACCGCGGCGATCGAAGCGGAACTCCTGAAGGCCAGGATGGAGGCCGAGCGCCGCCAGCAGCTGCAGGCTCAGAAGTCAATTCCGATCGTCACTGCGTCGATCGTCGCGTCGAACAACGGCGCCGTGCTCGAGCCGAGCCGGACGCTGGAATTGCGGCCGCCGGCCGTCGGGCTGCCGCCGAAAGCAAAAACGCCGCCGAAGCAAGCCTCGAACGGAGGCGGACGCCCAGCCGGGATCATGCGCGCCGGGGCGTCGAATTCCGGTGGCAACTCGGGGCGCAGTGCACCGTCCAGTGCACCGTCGGACCAGCCCTCGCGCGCCAGCGGCGGCGATTGGAAGGCCCAGGCATTCCGCGGCAACTGACAGCCAGCTTTCGTACCGGCAAAGCCGCCAAACTCTGACACAAGCCTTCATCAAAAATTACCGAGTTCGACGCATAACTCGTGGTGCGCGTGCGGCACCTCGGGTCGGCAGTGGTTTTGCTTCCTGCCTGACCCGGGGCAGACCGCGCCCAGTGCTCCCGCACTGGCCGCCTGTCGCGGATCTGTCAGCGAGTAAGACTATGCGTTGCGTGAATGTCGCCGCGTTCGCGGTGTTGGCGATAATGTCCGTGCAGCTGCCGTCAGAGGCCCAGGCGCAGGGATTTTTCTCCAAGCTTTTCGGCGGCTCCTCGCAGTCGACGTATCAGCCACAGCGCGCCCCACAGCCCACGATCCGGCCCTACCGCGAATCGCTTTCGAGCCGGTCACCGCGCGAGCGCAGTGAAGAGAACCGCTCGTCGACGCATTTTTCCGGCACGTACCGCACGCTCTGTGTCCGCACCTGCGACGGCTACTACTGGCCGGTCAGCTATTCGGTGTCGCGCAGCGGTTTCTATCGCGACGCCAACATCTGCCGCTCCAACTGCGGCGGGGAGGCGCGCCTCTTCTTCCACGCATCGAGCGATCCCGATACCAGCGAGATGGTCGACATCAGCGGGCGGCCCTACGCGCTGCTGCCGAACGCCTACGCCTACCGCAAGAAGGTCGTCGAGGGCTGCGCCTGCAAGGCGCAACCGTGGGCGCAGAGCGAACACGACCGGCACCGCATGTACGCCATGCACGAGGCCGACAAGGCCCGTGGCCGCGAGGCGTTGGCCGCCAACGAGCAGGCGCCGAAGCAGATGCTAGAGGGCACGAGCGATCCAGCTGTTGGACGCGCGCTGGCGGGTGCCCCGACGCTGGGAGCGGTGACGACGGGCGACGGCAAGACCGTCGCGTTGCCGTTGTCCGATGTGGCGGAGGGCGCAACTGCGGGTGCATCGCCGCAACCGGCTGCGCTGCAGGCAGTCGCAGATGCGGCCACGCAGACGGCCAAGCGCCGTGCGCGCAATCAGGCAGGCAGCGGCAACCGCCAAGCCGTTGCACGGCAAGGCCAACCCAAGCCGACGCAGGCGGCCGCCAAGCTGCCGGGCAGCACTGGCGGTCCATACGGTCTCGGTGCCGGCGGGGCTAAGCGCTGGCCGGGCGAATAGGGTGAAGTATCGGCTTCGTCCACATTCCCTGGGAATTTTTCTCGGCGGGGAATGGGTTTCGCGTGGTTCCATTGCCGGGCCGAACTGCTATCCTTGGACTGCCCGTGAACGGGCTGGTTCGCTGAAAGGGGCACCTATGGCGCGCATTCCGATCCTCGACGAGAACGATCCCGCTCTGCCAGCCGAGACGCGTGCGGCGCTCGAACTCGCGGGCAAGTCGCGCGGCAAGTTGATCAATATCTACCGGGCCATGGCGAATCGGCCCGAGGCGTTGCGCGCGTTCAGCCAGCTGGCGCAGACGGTCTATCGCTCGAATACGACGCTCAAGCCGAAACACGCCGAGCTCGCGTATCTGACCGCGACCGCCGTCAACGACTGCTATTATTGAATTCCCACACATACAGTGCTCGGTCGGAGCCTGGGATTGACTGAAGAACAGATGCGCCACCTCGTCGACGACCCCTTGCCGGAGGGTGTCTATGACGCAGCGGAGGCAGCAATCGTGCGTTACGCGCAGAAGTCGACGCGTCTCGATCCGATCGACAACGCCACCTACAGCGCGCTCGAGCGGCATTTCAATACTGCGCAGATCATCGACATCACGATGACCGTGGGCCTCAGCAACATGGTCAACCGTTTCCACGCGACGTTCCGCACGGACGTCGATCCCAGCACCTTGGCCGAGGTGGAGGCGGGCGATGCGGTCGCGGGTGCTTGCGCCATTCGACGGCCGCCGCGCCCGGGAACCGGTTGAACAGGATCGTACGCCGGCCGCAGGATCAAGTTTTCAGCGGCCGGTTAAGCTCCGTGCGCCATTGTGCCGGATCTGGCGTCGACTGCGGTCCGACGGAATACAGCTCCCAGAGGTTTTCGGCTTGGCTGTGGCCGTTTGCTTGCAACCACGTGCTGAATTCGCCCCAGGCCGACGGGAGACCTTCGTAGGGACCGCTGTAAATGGTGCGGGCTACCTTGGCGGCAGGAAGCTCGCCCGGCTGCATGCGTCCGGTGGATTTGACCAGCGCCGCAACCTTCACGCCCAATTCGAAATCGAAGATGTCCGGGCTCATCTTGAGATGGTGCGCGAAGACAGCCCCAATGGGCGCCACGCCTTGCGCGGCGAGCGCCGCCATCAACTCGCCAACGGCAGGGCCGAACACCTTCATCATCTCGCTGCGCGGAACAGTGAGGCGAATGACGGCGGCCGGCTGCGACTTTGTTTGAATGATCTCTGGCGTGGATAGCATCGATTGTCTCCTGGTTCCGTGTCGAAGAGGCAGAGCGACTGATGGATGAGTAATTGCGCGTTGACCCGCCCGCCGTGCTCGGCACGCTTCCGGCTTGGCGCGAGCCTGCGCCAGATGTGGGGCCTCGATGTGTCAACTTCCGAAAACTGCTGGCAGTGGTTTGCGAGAAACTGGCATCGCTTGACGCGGCGACGGCGCCGGTGTGACCTGAGCCTAGCGCAACAGAAGAGAAAGGGAGAGAACGCATCATGGATGACATGAAAATCTTGGCGACGGGATTGGGCTTTCCAGAGGGCCCCGTGGTCTGCGCCGACGGCTCGGTGATCCTGACGGAAATTCGCAACGGGCGCTGCTCGCGCGTTACGCCGAACGGCAAGGTCAGCGTATTCTCCAATTGCGGCGGCGGGCCGAACGGGTTGGCGGTTGGACCCGACGGCTATTTCTACCTCTGCAACAACGGCGGCAGCCGTTACGTCGAGGGCCATTCCATGGGGCTCGGACCGCATCCGGACTACAAGTTCGGCTCGGTCGAGCGCATCGACCCGAAGACCGGCGCCTCGAAGCTGCTCTACAAGGAGGTCAATGGGCACACGTTGTCGGCGCCGAACGATCTGGTGTTCGACAAGGAGGGCGGGTTCTACTTCACCGATCTCGGCAAGCGCTACCCGCGTCATCGCGACAACGGCGGCGTCTACTACGCGTTGCCGGACGGCTCGAAGGTGGTCGAGGTTGCCTACCCGATCCTCTCACCCAACGGCTGCGGCCTGTCACCGGACGGCAAGACGCTCTATGTCGCCGATACCGAGGGCGCGCGTCTGTGGGCATTCGAGGTGCAAGGACCGGGCAAGCTCAGACCGAAGTCCGAGTTCGCGCCGCACAGTGGGCGGATGATCGCAGGGCTCGCCGGGGGCGCGCGCTTCGACAGCCTCGCGGTCATGGCCAGCGGCAATATCGCCGTCGCTACCCTGAACACCGGCTACATCACCGAGATCTCGGCGAAGGGCGACATCGTGCGGGCCGTCAAAGTGCCGGACCGCTATCCGACCAACATTTGCTTCGGCGGTCCGGATATGCGCACGGCCTACATCACGCTCTCCGACAGCGGCCAACTGGGCGTCATGCAGTGGCCGGAGCCGGGGTTGAAGCTCAACTTCGAATGATTGGCGTGTTTCGGTACTGAAAGACGGGGCCCGCGGCGGCCATCGCGAGCCCCTCAGAACTTCAGCCGGTCGAGGCCGTAGAAGGCGGCGACCTCATCGGCGCGGGCGCGGTTCGGGACAGCATTGAAGAAGCCGTGCCGGCTGTGCTTGATGCCGGTCGTGCGGGCCAAGTCGACCCTCATCTCCGACAACTTCAGCGCGCACGCGAGCGTATCCATCACCGGCACGTCGTCGACGCGCGTGATGCCGTTCTTCGCCAGCAGCATACTCATCGGGACTTCGCCCGGGATCAGTACGTCGGCGCCATCGTCCTTGATCATCGCGCGGGCAGCGGTCTGGAACTTGGCGATGACGGCTTTGGGATCGGAGTAACCGGCGAGCACATCTTTGAAGCCGATGCCGGACGCCCTGACCGCGGCGCAACGTGCATCGAGGCCGTAATTGCGGATCTGCTCCTTGTACAGCGGAACCATGCGGTCGATGAACAACAGCACGCCGAAGCGCTGGCCGAACATGGTCGCGAGATGGAACGTCGCCTCGCCGAGGCCGATAACGGGAATGTCGATCAGCGCGCGCACTTCGCGCAGCATCGGGTTCGGCAGCGTGCACATGGCATAGGCGTCGAACTTCTGCGCCTCCGCAGCGCGGCCGGCGGCGACCCACTGGTTGGCGTGCATGCCATAGAGATAGCCGTAGCCGATATCGTCACCGGGGTAATCGCTTGGATACGTGCCGGGTAACTGGCCGTGCCAGACGACCTCGGTATCCGGCCGCAGGATCTTCGCGGCGTGCGACTTCATCGCGTCGGCGTAGGGCGGAAGGTCTTCGAGGACGGTGAAGCTCTGGTGCCAGATGCGCATGGCCATAGGTGTGGTCTCCAGTTGCGATGGAATGAAGAAGTTGCAGCCGCGTCAGGCGACGCCGGCGAAAGGATCGGGCACGCCCTCGGGTGGGAACATGAAGGTCTTCAATGTCATCGCGATCAGCCCGTAGTAGCCGAGCACGGCGATGACATCGAGCACGCCGCGCTGGCCGAGGACCTCGATTGCGCGCTTGTAGGTGGCGTCGGAGACCTTCTGTGTCTTGAACAGCTCTTGCGATATCGCATAGACGACTTGTTCGTCGTCCGGCTTGAACTTGGCGGGCTGCCCCTTGCGCAGTGCTTCAAGGGCGTCGGCGTCAACGCCCTGGCTGATCGCGATATGGCAATGGTCGACCCACTCGCCGGATGCTTTCCAATGCGATGAGGTGACGAGAATGCACAGCTCCGACAGGCGCGGCGGCAGGCTCGACTGATAGCGGGCGTAGAGACCGAGAGCCTGGCCGCGGCTCAACAATTCAGGGCTGTGCAACCAGGCAAAAAAGGGGCCGTGCATCTTGCCGCGCGGACCAGCGACGATGTCGTCCCAGACCACTTTCTGCTCAGGCGACAATTGCTCGTAGGATAGTGTGGGGACGCGCATGGCCATTCCTTTTTGTTCGGTGCCGGTCAAATGGATGGTGGAGCGTGCAACGCGCCCGCTCGGACGTCGGGGCTGCCTGAGCAGGTGGCCGATGCCGAGACCGATCTTGCGGGCGAGCAGGCGGGCTAGGTGACAGGCGCGATCCTCGATGTCAACGGCGGCATCTGGATCGATTGAAGCACGTGCGCTACAGGTGAACTGCGGGCTGGGCCATGCGGCGGAAATGTACGTGCGGCGGCAATGTACGTTGACCGCCGCGGCGACACTTGCGAGTATGTCCGGACATCTACAGATTACCACGTTCGGATCGATGGTGTCCGGGGGGACGCGTGAGCAGCGCAGCAATCGCATCGGTTTTGAAGCAGCGCCGAACGATCGCGGGCGTCGCGACGGATGTGATCGAGATCGGCCAGGGCCCGCCGCTGCTGTTTCTGCACGGCGGCGAGGGACCCGTTACGCCCAACGATCGCTATCTCCACGAACTGGCGAAGACGCACCGCGTCATCGCGCCGTGGCATCCAGGCTTCGGCAATGCGGAACTTCCCGCCGACTTCCGCGATATCGGGGATCTCGCCTACTTCTATCTGGAATTGGCCGAGCATTACGACCTCGAGGACGCCGTGCTGTGCGGCGCCTCGTTCGGTGGCTGGATCGCGGCCGAGATCGCCATTCGCAACACGCAGCGCTTCTCGCGCTTGGTTCTGATCGACGCGCTGGGCATCAAGGTGAGCGGCCGTGAAACGCGCGACATTGCGGACATTTTCGCCATGCCGGCGGCCGATCTGCTGCAGGCGTCGTATCTGCGGCCCGGGATCGCGGCGCGCGATACGACCAAACTCAGCGACGAGGAATTGGCCGCTATCGTCCGCTCGCGTGAGGCGCTCTGCTACTTCGGCTGGCAGCCGTTCATGCACAATCCGCAGCTCAAGCGCTGGCTGGGGCGCGTTCGGATCCCGACCCTGGTTCTGTGGGGTGATCAGGATCGGATCGCAAAACCCGATTATGGCCGGGCCTACGCAGCGGCGATCAAGGGCGCGCGCTTTGCCTTGATCAAGGACGCCGGTCATTCCGCGCACATCGAGCAGCCCGCGGCCGTTGCCCGCGCGATCGCCGGCTTCGTCGGCCCGCGGGTATGACGGCTGAGCGGCAGAGCGTGGCGGCAGGTAGAGGATCATCCCGATGAGAGCCTGGTACTTCAGCGAGAGCGCCTACCCGGATGCCTGGGACAAGGATCCGGTTTCGCTGCGCATCACGCTCCCGTCGAGCCATATCGATCGCGACAAGGCCGCCGACATCCTCAATCGCCATCTCGACGAGTGGGCGATGTGCGACGACCTCGGTCTCGACATCATGCTCAACGAGCACCATTCGACCGCAACGTGCCTGACGTCGTCGTGCACCTTGCCGCTGGCGATCCTGGCGCGTGAAACGAAGAAGTCGCGCCTGCTGGTGTTGGGTATCCCGATCGCCAACCGCAGCGATCCCGTCCGCGTCGCCGAGGAGATGTCGTACATCGATCTCATTTCCCGCGGGCGCGTCGAGATGGGCTTCGTCAAGGGCATCCCCTATGAGATCGCGGCGGCCAATTCGCAGCCGGTGCGCATGATGGACCGTTTTTGGGAAGCGCACGATTTGATCCTGAAGGCGATGTCGACGCGCGACGGCCCTTTCAACTGGGAAGGCCGTTATTTCCACTATCGCCAGGTCAACACGTGGCCGCGCCCGTACCAGGAGCCACATCCGAAAGTTTGGATTACGTCGGGAAGCCCCGCGACCGGCGTCGAGGTGGCGCAGCGCCAACATCGCGTCGCGACTGTGCTCAGTGCGCTCAATGCGAAGAACCTCTATCATGCCTATCGCATGGAAACGGCACGCATGGGTTTGCCCGATCCCGGTCCCGACAGGTTCGGCTATCTGGCGCTGGTCGGCGTCGGCGATACACAGGCCGAGGGCGAAACGTTCGTGAAGAAGGTGAAAGGCTATCTCGAAACGACGGGCATCGTCGCAGAGCCCTTCACCAACCCGCCGGGCTACGCCTCAGTCGGAGCCAATGCGGCAGCGTTGAAGCGCGGCCACACGGGCGGCGTCGGCGCGCATTTCCAGGTCACGATGCGCAACGGCCGCCAGATAAATCAGGCGACCGCCAGCGTCGCTGAGCTTGTGGACGCGGGTGTCTGCTTCGCCGGCACGCCCGATCAGGTCGTGGCGCAGATCAAGAGTTTCAACGAATATGTCGGTGGCTGCGGCAACCTGCTCGTTATGCTGCAGGGCGGTACGCTCGACCACAAGGATACGGTCAAGAACATGCAGTTGTTCAGCCGCGAGGTGCTGCCGCGCGTCCAGAACCTCGTGGTGCCGGTGACCCGCGACGTGGACGAGATCGAAAACGTCCGCCAAAAGGCGTTGGAGACCGGGCTCGCCGCCGCAAAATAGCGGCTATCCCCGACTACGGACGACACCACAGCCAGCCGGCACGACAAGCCGCCACAACAGAACTGGGCAGACGGGCAACGACGGGAAGAAGCGGCCGGCGCCAATGCTGCGACCGGCGGGAGTGGAAAGGGAAACGTCATGGTTTCAAGGTTTTCGGACGCAGTCGCGGGTGGCATCGACCGCCGGCGGCTTCTGCAGGCGCTGGCAGCAGCTGGTTTGGCAACGCCGGTCGCAGGATCGGGCGCGCTGGCGCAAAACAAGGAGCCGCTGAAGTTCGGCGTCACGCTGCCGCTGACCGGCTCGCAGGCAGGCTTCGGCGCCGACTTCGTCGTCAGCATGAAGCAGGCGGTGAAGGACGTGAACGATGCCGGCGGAGTTGCCGGCCGTCCGCTCGAAATGGTCGTGCTCGACACGCAGGCTGATCCGGCGCTCGGCATCAACGCCATGAACCGCATGATCAACGTCGACAAGCTGCCGGTGGTGCTGACCGCGTGGAGCGCTGTCGTCAAGGCGCAGGCACCCGGTGCCAATCGCGAGAAGACGTTGCTGCTGAACACGTCGGCCAATGCACCTGAAATCGCAACGCTCGGTGACTACGTATACACGCTGTTCCCGCTCGCCGACGTCGATATCACAGCGCTCGCCAACTACACGTACACCACGCTCGGCAAGCGCAAGGCAGCGGTGCTCTACATCAACAACGACACCGGCATCGACGCGGCCAAGGTCTACAAGACCGTGTTCGAGAAGGCCGGCGGTCAGATCGTCACCTACGAAGCGTACGACCCGAAGGCGACCGAGTTTTCGGGCATGCTGCTGAAGATGCGCGCCGCCAATCCGGACATGGTGCACATCCACGGTCTCATCACCGACCTGCCGCTGGTGATGGCGCAGATGCGCCAGCTCGGCCTGCAGCAGCGTGTTTCCAGCTACGCGGCCGGCTACAACCCGAAACTGCTCGACCAGCTCGGGCCGGCAGCCGAGGGGTTCATCGTGACATCGCTGGCGCCGGGCCTCGAGGACAATCCGAAGGTGCAGCAGCTGCTCGACCGTTGGAAGGCTGAGGAAAAGCGCACGCCGAACGGTTTGCCGTACAACCAGTACAACTACGATGGCGTCATCGTCGTGGCGCGGCTCTACAAGCACCTGATCGAGAAGAACATGCCGTTCACGGGTGAGGCCATGCGCGAAGCGCTGCTGGCGGTGAAGGAATTCGACACGCCGATGTCGGGCAAGACGGTGATCGACGGACACCGGGTGAAGAAGCCTGTGTATCTGCTCAGCGTCGACAAGGGCAAGTTCGTGCCGCTCGCCAAGCTCGACTGAGGCGGCCGCGGACAATGCAAGCCTCGGCGCGAGGATTGACGGTGGACCGGAGCCTTACGCATGACTGATCCGATCGTGCTTCTCCAGATTTTCTGGACTGGCGCCGTCACCTCGCTGTCGTCGGTGTTGCTGACTGTCGCATTCTCGTTGACGCAAAAGGTTACGGGGTTGTGGAACTTCGCGCAGGCCGGCTTCATGGGCCTCGCGTTCTACGCCATGTACTTCGTCGTCAACACGTTGGAATGGCCGCTGCCTGTGGCGCTGCTGGCTGGCGTCATCGCGGCTTCGGGCGCCGGTGTGCTGACCGAGGTGCTCGGCCTCGATACGCTGCGGGCGCGCAAGTCCGGCAACCTCACGTTCTTCATCTTCACGCTGATCCTGGCCGAATTCATCATCTACTGGCTGGCGTTGCTGGCCGGCACCGAACCGCAGAGCCTGTTCAAGAGCATTCTGTCCGGCGTGCACATCGTCGGCGGCATCGCGATCAACAATTGGGACCTGCAGGCGGTCTCGATCACCGTCGTCATGCTGCTGGGCCTGTGGGGCTATCTCAACTGGTCGAAGCAGGGCCAGTTCATCATCGCCGTTTCCGACAACGCCAAGCTCGCGGAGCTCTACGGCATCAGCTCGAAGCAGGCTTACCGCACGGTCGCGGTGATCGCCGGCATCTTCATCGCGGCCGGCATGTATCTGGTCGGCTCGCGTGGCAACGTCACGCCGAATGCGCCGATGGAATTGGTGCTGACGGCGACGATCGCGACGCTGCTCGGCGGCATGGGGCGCGTGTTCATGGGCGCGCTGGCGGCGGTGGTGCTGGCGCTGATCCAGAGCTTCTCCGTGCTGGTGATCCCGGCCCGCTGGCAGGCATTGCTGCTCTACATCTTCCTGTTCGCGACAATCATTCTGTTCCCGCGCGGCATTCGCCTGCCACGGCGGGCACGGCCACTACCTGCGCCGGTTGTTGCGGC
Organism: Hyphomicrobiales bacterium; assembly: GCA_031367895.1. Classification (GTDB taxonomy): domain Bacteria; phylum Pseudomonadota; class Alphaproteobacteria; order Rhizobiales; family Hyphomicrobiaceae. The sequence continues at coordinate 2,940 of JANLQP010000276.1, read as the reverse complement.
AGCTAGCCCGATCGCGGTGACGGTCAAGCCTTGAGACTGGGCAAGCCTCGAGACGGGGCAAGCCTCGAGACGGGGCAAGCCTCGAGACGGGGCAAGCCTCGAGACTGGAGATATCTTGGAATACCTGCTCAACATCGGCGTCCAGATCTCGATCTTCGTGATCCTCGCGTCCAGCTACAACCTGGTGATCGGGTATGGCGGCCTCGCATCGGTGGCGCATCCGATCTTCTACGCCTTCGGCGCTTACGGCGCGTCGTTGTTCGCGATCCATTTCGGCTTGCCAGCGGTCATCTGTGTGATTGCCGGCGGGCTGATTGCGGTGGTTGCCTCGGTGCTGCTGGCGCTCTCGGCGCTGCGCATCTCCGGCGACTATCTGCTGATCGCGAGTCTCGGCTTCCAGCTCGGCATCCTGCAGCTGGTGCGCAACTTCGACTTCACCGGCGGCGCCGGCGGTCTCGCCGACATCCCGAGCACGATCACGGGACCGATGCGCTCGCCGATCTTTCTCGCTATCTGCGCCAGCTGCGCGCTGGCAACGGTTTGGCTCATTTCGCGCATCATCAACGGACCCTATGGCCGCGCCATCACCGCGATGCGCGACGAGGAACTGGCCTTCTCCGCGCTCGGGCGCAACGCCATGAGCATCAAGGTCGTGGTGTTCGCGATCGGTTGCGGGATCGCTGGCATCGCGGGCGGGCTTTACGCGTTTTACTTCCAGTATGTGAGCCCGGATCAGTACGAGGTACTGCAGTCGGCGGCGATCCTGACCATGGTCGTGCTCGGCGGCATGGGCACCACCTGGGGACCAGTCGTTGGCGCGATGCTGCTGATCGCGGTTCCGCAGGCGATCACGTTCCTCAACCTGCCGCCGAGCGTGATGGCTCCAATACAGGGCATCATCTTCACATCGCTGGTGCTGCTGTTCTTGTTCGTGCGACCAGCCGGTCTGGTCGGCGGTTTCGGCAAGAAGAAAGTGAAAGCACCGGCAGGCGCTGCACAGTACGAAACCGGCGGGGGGACGTCCAAGTGACACAGACGCTGCGTCTCGAGGGCGTGTGCAAGGCGTTCGGCGGGATCGTCGTCGCCGACAACGTCAATCTGACCATCGATGCCGGGGAAATTCTGGGCCTGATCGGGCCGAACGGCGCCGGCAAGACTTCGTTGTTCAATCTGATCTCGGGCGTGATCAAGCCCGACGCCGGCAAGATCTATCTCAACGGCACCGACATCGCCGGCCGGCCGCTTTACCGGCGGGCACGCACAGGCATCGCGCGGACATGGCAGAACATGATGCTGTTCACGACCATGTCCGTGATGGAGAACCTGCTCATCGCGCCGCGCAATTATCCGGGCGAGTCCATGCTGAAATTGACGCTCGGCCGGGCGCAGGTCCGCCGCGCCGAAGCAGCCGCACGCGAGCGTGCGCACGGCATCCTCAAGCGCATGGATCTCGAACGGTCCGCCGAGGCCTTGGTGCCGGATCTCCCCTTCGGGCATCAGAAGCTGATCGGCCTTGCCCGTGCGCTGATGAACGACGGCGGATTGTTGCTGCTCGACGAGCCAATGGCTGGCGTCGAGGGTGCTGCCTACGAGACGATGCAGCGCATCGTGCGAGAGGAGGCGTCGGCTGGCCGCGCCGTCTGCGTCGTCGAGCACAACGTCACGTTCATCAAGGATCTGTGCACGCGGGGTGTGTTCATGTCGTACGGGCGCATCTTGCAGGCGGGCACGGTCGACGAACTCCTGGCCAGCAAAGTGCTGACCGATCTCTATTTCGGGGTTTGAGGCAGATGCTGACTTACAAGGACGTGAACGTCAGCTACGGCGGTCTGCCGGTTCTCAAGGACATCTCGCTCGACGTGAAGGAAGGCGAGTGTCTCGCCATCTTCGGGCATAACGGGGCCGGCAAGACGACCCTGTTGAAGTGCAGTGTCGGCGATGTCGAGAGTGCCACGGGTAGCGTCACTTATCGCGGCGATCGCATCATCCCCGGTGCCGTGTTCCTCAACACGCGACGCGGTATCGGCTTCGTGCCGCAAGGCCACAACGTTTTCCGTGAGCTCTCTGTGCGCCAGAACTTGAGCATCGCCGGTCTCAATCATCCCGACACCAACGTCGCCGAGATCTACAGCTTGTTCCCGATCCTGGAGCAGCGCGGCGCCCAGATCGCGGGCTCGCTGTCGGGCGGCCAGCAGCAGATCCTGGCGCTGGGAATGGCCTTGATGACGAAGCCGTCGATCCTGCTGCTGGACGAGCCCTCGACCGGCCTGGCGCCGATCATCGTCAAGGACGTGATGGCGAGCCTCGCCAAGGTTAATCGGCAGACCGGCACAACGGTCGTGATCGTCGAGCAGAACATCCCAGCGACGCTCGAGCTGGCGACACGCGCGATCGTGCTCAAGGCCGGCCGCATGATCTTCGATGGCCCATCGAAAGATCTGGCGCGCAAGGAAGACCTGTGGGCGCTGTTCTGAACGCATGGCGTGCCTGCGGTTCGATCGCGCAACCACGTCCGATCAACCGGGGAGACGCGACATGGCCACGCCATCGATCGAGGACTGGATCAAGATCAACGCGCTCTGCACACGCTATGCGAGGGCACTCGACCACGGCGCTGTCGACACGATCGTCGGCCGGCAAGCGGGTGGGGCCGTTCACCATACCCCGACGTGTGGCCGGCGGACTTATCCCCCTTCGCCCGGATCGCTGCATGCTTGGGCCATCCCGCTCATGTCGCACGTCTGTTAGCGGCGCCTTCGGATGCTCACTAGCGCATCCGGCGCGACGCGTGCGACCCAGGGCTTCGAGGTCGAGCTTGGACTTCGAGGGCTGAGCGGGAGCACGGACCGGGACGGCGTGTCGAAGCGCCGCCTGGAATCGGATTGGCCTACCGCGATAAGTGCGCACGCATCTCGGTAAAAGCCCCGGACTCCTCACCAA
>JANLQP010000273.1:0-57325 GCA_031367895.1 Hyphomicrobiales bacterium | reverse complement strand
ATGGGTGTCACCATGGGTCACGCTGCTGCGTGACCGGTGCGAGACAGCGGGCATTGCGCTGAAGGTCAAAATCGTCTAAGTCTTTGATTTCATTGGCGACCCCGGCAGGATTTGAACCTGCGACCCCCAGATTAGGAATCTGGTGCTCTATCCAGCTGAGCTACGGGGCCTTGCTTGAATTGCAGGCGCTCGGCGTCATGACTTCGGACGGTCAATGCAGTCCCGACCACCTGCCTCGCGCTGGATGGCAGAGCCCGAGCAGCCATCTTCCGACGACTGTCGCGTGATACCGGCAATCCGCAAATGAGGCAAGCGCTTGTCCACATCCCCAACGTGTCCGCATCCAGCATTCCGCTTCAGTCTGGCCGCAAGGGCCGGATTGCCACCCATGCGGCGCCGGCCGGGCGCGGGTAAAGCTACGCATCGCAGTTAGGGTCGATCGAAAACGGACTTGATGCGCTGCCCGTAAACCGACATGCCCGAATGCGACAATCAACAGCCAGATGTTGGTCGGCCGCGTTGCCCTTGTAATTCAACTTATACCGGCGAGCAAAATGTTCGACCTGTCATCGACCAGCCAGGCGCCGGTATCGCTTTTACTTTGCGCCATCCGACTCCCCTGCAGGGAGCCGGCCGGATGGCGCGGGCAGCGGCGAAGCAAAGGTGAAACAATCTGCACAACGGGTATCAGTTCCTTGACCGAACTGCTAACAGACGGTTCCCCTGACGAGCTTGCAAGGGCAGTTGCGAGATCCGGATCGTTGCGATGTTTAACGATCCCGACGGCTCGCTCGGGCCTTCGGCCAAGATCTCGGCCGGGATACCGAAAATTGAGTTTTTCTGGCCGCGCGCACCCCAACCCATCCCGCTTGATCCATTCCCCCATCCGTGATCGATTGACCATGAGCAACCTGGGAGCGGCCGGGAGCACCCAATTCCATCCACAACGCACACCAACAAGGAGTGTCCTATGGCAAACAAGGTTGCGATCATCACCGGTGGCGGCACCGGCATCGGCCGCGCCGCAGCATTGGCACTGCAGGCTGACGGTTGGGACGTCGTCGTCGCCGGCCGCCGCAAGGACGAACTCGACAAGACCGTCGGCATGGCGAAATCCGGCGGCGGGAAAATGACCGGCGTCGCCAGCGACGTCACACAGCCGGACCACGTCAAGCGTCTGTTCGCCGAGACGAAGAAGGCGTTCGGCCGCCTCGATTTCCTGTTCAACAACGCCGGCATGGGCCTGCCCGCCGGACCGATGGAGGACATCCCGCTCGAGAAGTGGAAAGGCGTCGTCGATCTCAATCTCACCGCATGCTTCATGTGCGCGCAGGAAGCGATCCGCATGTTCAAGGAGCAGAAGCCGCAAGGCGGCCGCATCGTCAACAACGGTTCGATTTCGGCACACACGCCGCGGCCGATGTCGGTCGCCTACACTGCGACCAAGCACGCGATCACGGGCCTGACGAAGTGCATCGCCCTCGACGGCCGCCCGTTCAATATCGCCGCCGGCCAGCTCGACATCGGCAATGCCGACACCAACATGGGCGGACGCATGAAAGCGGGCGTGCCGCAACCGCGCGGTGACGTCATGCCGGAGCCGGTGTTCGACGTCGTCCATTGCGGTTCGGCGATCCGGTATATGGCGAGCCTGCCGCTCGACACCAACGTATTCGAGATGACGATCAAGGCGACCAACATGCCGTATGAAGGCCGCGGCTGATCTGGGTGCGAGTAGCGACTAAGTGAGTAAGTGACTAAGTGAGTAAGTGAGTAGCGACCCGAGTCGGGTGCAGCATCGCCCCACTCTGTTTCGCGAGATGGCACCGAGGTGGAACGACTGCCACAGCCAAGACCGTTCGAAGCCTGGCTCCGGCCCGAGGCGCCTGGCCTCTTCTGCGAGCCTGGTGGATTCTATATCGACCCGCACGGCGCCGTCGATCGCGCGGTCATCACGCACGGCCATTCGGATCATGCGCGTCCAGGGCACGCGGCCGTTCTCGCCACCACCGAAACCCTCGCAATCATGCGCGTCCGGCTCGGCGACCGCGCTGGCGGGACACAGCAAGCGCTGGCCTATGGCGAAGCGCTGCAGCTCGGCGACGTGACGCTGACGTTGCGGCCCGCCGGACACATCCTCGGCTCCGCGCAGGTCGTGCTCGACTACAAGGGCCAACGCGCCGTCGTCTCCGGCGACTACAAGCGCCGTGCCGATCCAACGTGTGCGCCGTTCGAGTGCGTGCCTTGCGATCTCTTCATCACCGAGGCGACGTTTGGACTTCCCGTTTTCCGCCACGAGCCGGATGCGCGCGAGATCGGCCGCCTGCTCGCCTCGCTCGCCGCATTCCCGGAGCGCACGCATCAGGTCGGCGTCTACGGCCTCGGCAAGTGCCAGCGCTTGATCGCGCTGCTGCGGGCGCATGGCTACGACCGCCCGATCTGGCTGCACGGCGCGCTCGTCGGGCTCTGCAATCTTTACCGCGAACTCGGCATCGAGCTCGGGCCGCTACGCGCCGTCGCCGATGCCGAACAAAGTCTCGCCGGCGAGATCGTGCTGTCGCCACCCTCCGCGTTGGGCGATCGCTGGTCGCGCCGCCTCGCCGATCCGTTGACCGCGTTCGCCTCCGGCTGGATGCGTGTGCGCGGCCGGGCTCGCCAGCGCGGCGTTGAATTGCCACTCGTCATCTCCGATCACGTCGATTGGCCGGAGCTGATTGCCACCATCGAGGAGACCGGCGCAGGCGAAATCTGGGTGACGCACGGCCGCGAGGACGCGGTTGTGTATCAGGCGCGGTTGATGGGCCGCCGCGCCCGCGCGCTGGCGCTCGTCGGACGGGAGGACGAGGCGGAATGATCGCGCCATGAAACGCTTCGCAGATCTGCTCGATCGCCTCGTCTATACGCCCGCGCGTAACGGCAAGCTGCGCCTGATGGTCGACTATTTCCGCAGTGTTCCCGATCCCGACCGCGGTTTCGCGCTGGCGGCCCTCACCGATGGATTGCCATTCACGTTCCCGGTGCGGCGGCTGATTACCGAGATGATGGCTCGCCGCCTCGATCCGGAACTCTTTCGCATGTCGCGCGATTACGTCGGCGATACCGCGGAAACGGTGGCGCTGCTCTGGCCCGATCCGGTGCAAGACGTCGCGCCACCAGGGCTCGCCGACATCGTCACCGAGCTGTCGCTCATCGATCGCGATCGGCTCGGCGAGCACCTCGAGGCCTGGCTCGACGGTCTCGATGCCTCCGGCCGGTTCGCGCTGCTGAAGCTGCTGACCGGCGCGTTGCGTGTTGGCGTTTCAGCGCGCCTGGCGAAGACGGCGTTGGCTGAACTCGGCGCTAAATCCGTCGACGAGATCGAGGAAGTCTGGCACGGCCTCGAACCGCCCTATCTCGCGCTCTTCGCCTGGCTCGAAGGCCGTGGCGACCGCCCCGATTTCGGCAACGCGCCAATGTTCCGTCCGATGATGCTGGCGCATCCGTTGGAACCCCAGGATTGGGAACGCCTCGACATCGCCGACTTCGCCATCGAATGGAAATGGGACGGCATCCGCGTCCAGGTCGCGGGCGCCAATGGCAACGTACGGCTCTCCTCGCGCACCGGCGAGGACATCGGCCGCAGCTTTCCCGATCTCATCAGCGGTTTCACGTTCGACGCGGTCCTCGACGGCGAACTGTTGATCGTTCGCGACGGCGCCGTGCAATCGTTCAACGATCTGCAGCAGCGCCTCAACCGAAAAACCGTGACCCGGCGCATGCTCACCGATTTTCCCGCGCACATCCGCTTCTATGACGCCCTGACGATCAGCGCGGATGACCTGCGCGGCTTGGCCTTCGTCGCGCGCCGCCAGCGCCTCGAAGCCTGGCACGCGCGTGTCCGCCCGCCCCGCACCGACGTTTCGGAACTGGTCACCGTCGCGACCAAGTCGGAACTCGAATCGCTCCGCGCAACGGCCCGCGACGCCGGCAGCGAGGGCTTCATGTTGAAGCGCCGCGATAGCGCCTATCTTGCCGGGCGGCCGAAAGGCCACTGGTACAAATGGAAGCGCGCACCGCTCGCGGCCGATTGTGTGCTGATGTACGCGCAACGCGGTTCGGGCAAGCGCTCGTCGTTCTATTCCGATTTCACGTTCGGCGCCTGGCGCACATCGCCGGATGGCGGCGACGAACTCGTGCCCGTCGGCAAGGCCTACTCGGGCTTCACCGACGACGAACTGCGCGAACTCGACCGCTTCGTGCGTGCCAACACCATTGACCGGTTCGGCCCGGTCCGCGCGGTCACGCCGTCACTCGTGTTGGAAGTTGCATTCGATGCGGTGCAACGCTCCACCCGGCACAAATCCGGCGTCGCGATGCGTTTTCCGCGCATCGCCCGCATTCGCTGGGACAAGCCCGCGTCCGAGGCCGATCGCCTCGAAACGCTCGTGTCCCGTCTCACAATTGCCGACTAATTTGCAGCGACCGCTTTCGGTAATTGCGAGACATAGGAGACCCTCGAAGAATCGTCGGTTCAGTGTCGTGCTTGTTTCGCGATTGCCGACACAACGCTCGCCGCAATTTCTCGTCGGCAATTGCGAGGCACCACACTGGAAACGCGCATCGTCGACTGATCGCTCACTCCGCCGCCGGCACCCGCCGTGGAAGCGGCGGCGCAATCGCCTCGCGCAGCGCGACCGCGAGGCTTTGCGATCGCGACCGCGTGTTGCGTTTCGTGCCCGCGCCGGCAAGGTGCGTGACCAGCCGGTTCGGCAGGCCCTGCGCTTCGATTGCCCGCACATACGGTGCCCAAAACGATTTCAACGCATCGCGGCTGGCAGCCTGCGGCGTCGGCGCCGAGGCCAGCGGCCGGAACGTTTGGGCGCCGAGCCAGGCGTGCACGGCTTGCCAGACCGACGGCGATGCGCGCCGGTTCCTCGCACCCCGCACTTGGCTGATCGTCGGCATCGTCGTTTCGTCGGACCGCAGCGCCAACTCGACGTCTGCGACCGGCCGTCCCTCGCGCCGCACGCTGAACACGCGGATGCGCCCATAGGACAGATGCGCCGCGTACTGGTCGAGACAGTTCTCCATCGCAAGGCTCTCGGCGAGCATGCTCGTGACCGTCGTCAGCGCGACGAACTCGTAGCCGAGCACATGTCCGTCCGCGAACCACGGATCGCGATGGGGGTCGGCGAGCGCGCCAACAAGATCGACGCGCTTGCGCCAGATCCCGATCTCTTCGTGCGCCCGTTTCCAGCTGAGCGCGGGGTTCCACGCTGTCCGCAGCAGCGCATGACCTGCCGACCGCGGCGTCCGGCTGGTCCAACCCCACGCGAGCATCCATTGCCAGGACTCATCATTGGTTGCCGGCGGCAGCAGACGCGGTTCGCGCGCCACCCACACCGCGAAATCTCGGCCGACCAGCGAGTAGGCGGCGAGGAACCGTTCGAGCCACAGTGCGCAGTCTGCCGGCCCGTCCGGCATGCGGTTGAGCATGGTTGCCGTGAAATCCGGGTCCGCTGGCAGCGGCGGCAACGGCCGCAGCAAGGCCTCGCCTGGCACGCGGCGCAGCCACAACGGTAATCCAAGAACGCCCGCGATGTCCTTCAGCGGCGCCCCGGCATCGATCAACTTGAACGCCGCCTCGCGGCTCGACGCCGTGCCATAGCCGGTCGTCAGCGCGAACAGCAGCGCCGGGAAACTGTCGGCCAGATCCTCGACCTTCGGCCACTCCAGCGTCAGCCGCGCGATATCCAGGCGAAAGGCGGGGCGAAACGCGTTGAGCCGGCGGCGCCGGCGCGCCGCGAAAGTCTCACAATCAGTGCGAGCCGCGCTCGCAGTCATGGGACGCATGCCAAATCTCCCCGAGCAGACGCCCCCCCAGCCATTCTTTGCTAAAGCCACAAGATGGCAAAACCGCGAGCAGGGTGGAGGCTATCCCGGCAATCCATGCCCTCAACACCCTTACCCCCGCAGCGCCAAGCGCCCGAGGTTTTGCCTCAATTCCAGGCGCAGGGCGGCGTAACCGCCTGGGAACCTGTTGCAGTTTTATGCGGCAAGGCCGCCCTGCCGCACGCAACCGGTGGAATCGTTGCCGCGATGGGTGGGCCCATCCACGACTCCGGACAGTTCCATCCCCGCGCTCGGCAGGGAGTCCGGGGCTCATCCACGGCGCGAGCGCTCTTGCCGTGGCGAGCCATTCCGATTCCAGGCAGCGCTTCGACACGCCGTCCCGGTCCGTGCTCCCACCCAGCTACGACGTGCAAGCACGACGTCGCAGCCCTGGGCCGCACGTGACGCGCCGGATGCGAAGTGGGCATCCGAAGGCGCCGCAAACAAGTGCGACGAGGCGGGATGGCGACAAGAATGACGCGGTTCAGGCCAAGGGGGATAAGTTTGCGCGTAAAACGGCGACAGTTTCCATTCATCAATAGCGCCATGCACGCACGACACGATCGACATCTTCGCGCGCATTTGCGGCGTCGCCGAGATTTCGCTGATCTTGGCGTGCAGCTTTGTGGCGATTTCCTTCCAAAGCGACTGCCGGCCTTTGCCGCCACTTGCCACGTGCGGGCGGATCGTCGAGGTTGGGCTCCGGAATCGCCAGCCCGAGGGAACATCCATGCCTGCCACGTATGCCAATCACCGTGCGCAAGATGCATCGGTGATCCATGCGTAACCGGCTGAAGATGCGACGAGATGGTGCGTGTGCCTGGCTGCTATACGATGCGGCTACCGGCGCTGATATTGGCGGCATCCAGTACGAGCATGCAGCAGATGGCAACCATTACCGGCCATGGCTGCTGGTCGATGGCGCGCGGCGCATTCTTGGCAAACCTCTGCCGCAGCTGGTCATGGCGGCGCGCGCCGTGGAGGAGACGCGCACGTGATTGGTCGCAAGATAGGGAAGGCTGCGACCATCGCTACGTGTAGGCGCTTGCAATCATCCGGCGGCGTGCTCGCAATCAGGCATGACCTGTCGCGCTACGAATGTGAGAAAAACGCAGGTTGCGACCCGAAGCCGGAACGATGACCGTCCTGCAAGACACAATTCAATTTTGTATTCTTAGGGGCCAGAGCTTCCACCGCTTAGGTCCGCGTCGGCATTCAGAAGTCGTTCCGTGACCGCCGGCGTTCAGGTCCAACACCATCCTGGGCGGCAACGCTGCGTCACATGCCGCGGCACGCAAGGAAGAAGGCGCGGTTGCGGCAGGTGGGCATGGGATCGGCTTCGCATGCCTCGTCCGCGAGCGCATTTTCAGCAAGCCAAGCCCGGCACGCCCGCGCATTCCTGCAAACGATGCAGTTCATCCGAGCCCGTCGATAGGCGTTTCCAGCATCCCGCCGCGCAGCAACCGCACTATCGACACCGAGACGCTCCATCATGGCATGCAGCGTTTGCTCCTGCTGCCAAACATGCTCAGTCATGGGCAATCGCATCACCTGCCTCCCATCGATCGAACCCGCCACGTCGACACGGACGCGCCTGTCGGAGTCATCAGGACTTGCAGGTCGAGACGCCGAGGAGCGAATAGGCCGGGCACGAGCCCATCAGTCCCGTCGCCAGCGGGATGACGCCGATCCAAGCCCAAATCGATTGATACTGGGCTCCGAACCAGCCGAGAGCCAGGCCGATGAGCGCCAAGCCGACGAAGATGCGAACCGTCCGATCGACGGTGCCGATGTTTGTCGTCATTTTACTCTCCTGATGACTCATGACCTGCCGGTTTATCGACAGATCAAGACTGGCATGGTGCTCAGCGCCACGACCTTGTTGGCCTCGCTGCCGAGCAGCATGCGCGAGACCCCGCGCCGGCCATGCGACGCCATGATGATCAGGTCGCAGCCATGGGCTTTTGCAGTCTCGACAATACCGTCGGCGGGATAGCGATCTTTGACGTGCAACGTTTCGCAGGTGACGCCAACCTTTCGCGCAATGTCGGTTGCGCTTGCGAGAACCGTCGAAGCATTCGCGGCTGCGTTCTTCTCGTATTCGTCGACTGGAAACGCGAATGTCATCTCGCCGGAGACAACGGACGCCCACGGCTCGGTGACAGTGATTGCCAACACTTTGGCGTCGAGTGCCCGCGCCAGGGCAAGACCCTGCCCGACTGCCTTCTGCGCCAACTCAGATCCGTCCGTCGCGATGAGAATATGCTTGTACATTGAGACCCGTCCTCCTGCTGTTTCCGGTGCAGAAAAACACACCGCGTGGACACGCTCCTTGATTTGACGCAACCCAGCCGTTTCCAAGAGCGAGCCCAAGCGATTCGCGACGATACGCTGACGGGGCGGAAGATCGGCCTCAACTGACGCGCAGGTCCGCCGGTGTCGGTAACGTGATCCCGCCTATTTCAGCCGTTCCCGCGAGGCGAGCCAGGTATTGCGCCGAGGCTACGTGCCAGGCGCGTTCTGTCAGCCGGCAAGCGATGCCATCCTTCACGGCGTCGAATGGGACAACGTGGCCCTCGATCTTGCGCTCGAGCCGGATGATGTGGAACCCGTAACGTGTCGCAACCGGTGCTTGGCACAGTTGCCCTTCCTGCAGATCGAACAATGCAGCCTCGAACTCAGGCGTTGTGTCACCGCGCGTGATTTGACCGAGCCCGCCGCCTTGTGCATGCGACGGACAATCTGAGTATGTCTTCGCTGCTTCAGCGAACGTGATCAGCCCTGCGCGAAGCGCGGCGTGGACCTCGTTGGCGCGCGCAGCAGCATGTTGATAGTCCGCCGGATTGCTTCTGTTTGCCGCGATCAGAATGTGCGCGGGCTCCAGTATGTCTGCCGCACGGAATTGATCGAGGTTCTTGCCATAGATCCGCCTGCACGTGGCCACATCGGCCTCGGGCACGTGAACCTCCCGTTCGATCAGGGCGCGTACCAGCGCTTCCTCGTCGGTTTCCCGGCGGCCTTCGGTATCGCAGCTGGGCTCTACGGCAACGCCGAGCTCTGCCGCGCGTTGCAACAATAACTCCCGGACGACCAGAGCCCGCGCCGCTGTGGTCCAGGCTGCGATCGGCGTCGGGGCAGCGTGATGCTGCACTTCTTGCGCGATCATGTCATGCGGAATGACTGTTCCATTCACCGTGACGATGGGCCTTGGGACATTCGCTAATGTGCTGTGATTGGCGCAGGACATGATTCACTCCACTGCTTGAGGCGCGGTCGCGACTGTCGCCTGCGTGTGGTTACGCTTGGCGGTGATCGGTGCGTTCGTTTTGCGTTCGGCTCGTTTTGATGCGGGTTGCGAGCTTCGGACAACTTGATAACCACGACGTCCGAGGTACCAGACGGGTGCGCTCCAGACGTGGACAAGACGGGTGAATGGAAAGACCAGGAAGATCGTCATGCCGAGCATCAAATGGAGCTTGAAGATCCAATGCGCATTCATCACGAAAACAGAGGCAACCGGATCGAGGGTCAGGATACCTTGTGCCCAGCTCATGAATCTCACCATCTCGTGACCGTCGAGATGACCGAGGGAGATCGGGATCGTTGCAAGCCCGAGCAGCAATTGCGCAAACAGCAGCAACAGGATCGCAATATCACCGAACGACGACGTTGCGCGGATTCGGGGATCAAACAGCCGGCGATGCGTCAGCAAGGCAATGCCGGCGAGGCACATCAAGCCGGCGAGCCCGCCGACGACGATTGCCAGAATCTGCTTGGCGCCGTGCGAGATGCCGATCGTGTCAAAGACGCGGATCGGCGTCAGCAGCCCTCCGAGATGGCCAAGGAAGATGATGAGAATTCCGACATGAAACAGGTTCGAGCCCCATGTCAACTGCCGCCGCCGCAGCAGCTGCGAGGACCCGCTGCGCCATGTGTAGGGCTCCCGATCATAACGGAGCAAGCTGCCGAGCAGGAACACCGTCAGGCAGATATAGGGATACCAGCCGAAGGCGATGTGATTGAGGGTCGACGACATCTCCGTGTCTCCTCACCGGCGTGATGTTGCATTGGTTGTCACGACCGGCCGCTGTGGCGCCCGATGCGGCGGCATGTCGGGTGCGGGCCGGCACCCTGCTCGAAGCTTCGCCGCAAGATCGTCTTTGCCACAAGCCAGCGCTGTCGGACCGAACGTCACCTCTTCGTCCATCCATGCCTTGTCGAGTGCGACCAGATCATTGGGATCGTCTTGCGCCTCTGAAGCCACGGCCGTCGCAATCGCGTCGGCAATGCGCACGTCGGCCAGCACTAGAATTGCCGAAAAAACCGACGAGTACGCAGATTTCCGCTTCTTCAAGCGTTGACGCAGCACTTCGAGAACGTGGGCCGTCTCGCCGATCAGTCCCTGGGCCTCGCCGGCGGGCGCCACTGACAGGAACTCGAGAAACAGGGGAATGTAGTCCGGCAACTCAGCAGCCGAGATTGCAAATCCGTGTTGCGCGTAGTGCGCTGTCAAATCGACCATGGCCTGCCCCCGGTCACGGCTTTCACCATGCACGTGCTCGAAGAGATGCAGCGACAGCGAGCGCGTCCGATCGAACAGGAGGACATAGCGCTCCTGGTGGTCGTAGAGATCGCCTGTTGCCAGCTCTTCCATGATCCGATCGAGACGATCGCGGTTGCGCGACGGCAGAAGCGCGTCGCAGTCAAGCGCAATTTTTAGTTCGGGGATCGCCGCCTGCAGCTCGGCGGTCGGGTACGAGAGGAGTGCCGACAGAATCTTGAGCGTCGTTTTCATGAAATGAACTCCGTCGGGGTGCGCGTCTTCTTCTGGTTGCCGAAAAGGCCCGTTTCAGTGCGCCCATCCGAGCAACCATTCCCGAACGAGAAGCCGCACGAGCCTTGCAGCTCATAGGCGTCCTCCGTCACTTCCCGATGCCCGGTCGGAATGACGAACCGGTCCTCGTAGTTGGCGATGGCCATGATGTGATACATGTCCTCGATCTGCTGTCCGGTCAGGCCGACGCGGCGTGCGATCTTCTCGTCGATGACACCGTCGATCGTCTTTGCGCGCATGTAGGCGCGCATCGCGAGCATTCGCTCCAGCGCCAGTGCCACCGGCTCCTCGTTCCCAGCTGTCAAAAGATTGGCGAGGTACCTGAGCGGGATTCTCAAGCTGCGCACGTCCGGCATTGCGCCATCCGAGCCCATCTTGCCGGCTTCCGCCGCCGACTGGATCGGCGAGAGTGGCGGCACATACCAGACCATCGGCATGGTTCGATATTCGGGATGCAGCGGGAAGGCGACGCGCCATTCCATCGCCATCTTCCAAATCGGTGAAACGCGTGCCGCAATCAGCCAGTTTTCCGGAATGCCGTCGGCACGCGCCTGTGCGATGACGTCGGGGTTGTTGGGGTCCATGAATACCGAGAGCTGAGCCTCGTAAAGCGCCTGTTCTTCCTTGACGCTCGCGGCCTCTTCGATCCGGTCTGCGTCATACAGCACGACGCCGAGATAGCGGATACGGCCGACGCACGTTTCCGAACACACCGTCGGCTGCCCAGCCTCGATGCGCGGGTAACAGAAGATACATTTCTCGGATTTGCCGCTCGACCAGTTGTAGTAGATCTTCTTGTAAGGGCAGCCCGACACGCACATGCGCCAGCCCCGGCACTTGTCCAGGTCAATCAGCACAATGCCATCTTCCTCGCGCTTATAGATGGCACCCGAGGGGCATGCCGCCACGCAAGCCGGGTTGAGGCAATGCTCGCAGAGACGTGGCAGGTACATCATGAACGTGTTTTCGAACTGCCCGTAGATCTCCTTCTCCACCCCCTCGAAGTTCACGTCGGCCGACCGCTTCGCGAACTCTCCGCCGAGAATCTCCTCCCAGTTCGGTCCCCACTCGATTTTCTCCATTCGCTGGCCCGTGATCAGCGAACGCGGACGGGCGGTCGGGAAGGCCTCTAGCTCAGGGGCCTTCTGCAGATGTTCGTAGTCGAACGTGAACGGCTCGTAGTAGTCGTCGATCTCGGGCAGGTCCGGATTGGCGAAAATGTTCGCGAGAATGCGCCATTTCGAGCCGATGCGCGGCTCGATCTTGCCATTGCGCTTCCGCGTCCAGCCGCCTTTCCAACGCTTCTGGTTTTCCCAGTCCTTCGGATAGCCGATACCGGGTTTGGTCTCGACATTGTTGAACCACGCGTATTCCATCCCCTCGCGGTTGGTCCACACGTTCTTGCAGGTCACCGAGCACGTATGGCAGCCGATGCACTTGTCGAGATTCATCACCATCGCGATCTGCGCGCGGATCTTCATCGGTCAGCCTCCGGAGGTTGCCATCATTGCAACTATGGCCGGCTCGTCAGAGGCCAGCCTTGACCGTGATCAAGGGCGTCAGCTGGCAGACCCAATCATCACCGTTGTCGATTGGGCGTCGCAGTTCCACCGTGCGATCCATCATTTTGCGCCCCCTTCCAGCCAGTCGACTTTGCCGAGCTTGCGCAAAACGACGAACTCGTCACGGTTGGTGCCGACGGTGCCGTAGTAGTTGAACCCATAGCTCTGCTGGGCGTAGCCGCCGATCATATGCGTGGGCTTGATGATCGCCCGTGTGACTGAGTTATGAATGCCGCCGCGCTGCCCCGTCATCTCGGAGCCGGGCACGTTCACGATCTTCTCCTGCGCGTGGTACATGAAGAGCGTGCCCTCTTTGATGCGCTGCGACACGACGGCACGCGCAACCAGCGCACCGTTCGAGTTGTAGGCTTCGACCCAGTCGTTATCGACGATACCGGCCTTGACCGCGTCTTTCTCGCTGAGCCAAACGACCGGGCCGCCACGCGACAACGTCAGCATCAGCAAGTTGTCGGTGTAGGTGGAGTGGATGCCCCACTTCTGATGCGGCGTAATGAAATTGAGAACGATCTGCTTCTCGCCGTTGGGTTTGCTGTCGATGACCGGCTTGACCGTGCGGGTATCAATCGGCGGGCGATAAACGCAAAGCGCCTCGCCAAACGCGCGCATCCACAGGTGGTCCTGGTAGAGCTGCTGGCGCCCGGTCAGCGTGCGCCACGGAATCAGCTCGTGCACGTTGGTGTAGCCCGCCGTATAGCAGACTTTCTCGGACTCGAGGCCCGACCAGATCGGCGACGAGATGATCTTCCGCGGTTGTGCGACGACGTCGCGGAACCTGATCTTTTCGTCCTCCTTGGGCCGTGCCAGATGCGTGTGGTCGCGCCCTGTCGCCTTGCCGAGCGACTCCCACGCCTTGACCGCCACCTCACCGTTGGTCTCGGGGGCAAGCGACAGGATGACTTCAGCCGCGTCGATATCACTGTCGATGCGCGCGAGGCCCTTTGTCGGACCGTCCTCGGTCACGATGCCGTTCAAACGCTTCAGGAACTCGACCTCATGCTCGGTCTTCCAGGCGAGGCCCTTGCCGCCGTTGCCGAGCTTTTCCATCAACGGTCCAAGCGACGTGAAGCGCTTGTAGAGGTTCGGGTAGTCCCGCTCGACGAGCGTCACATTCGACATCGTCTTGCCGGGAACCGGCGCACACTCGCCGCGTTTCCAATCCTTCACATCGAACGGCTGCGCCATCTCGCCAGCGGTATCATGCATGATCGGTGTCAACACGACGTCCTGTTCGACGCCCAGGACCTCTGGTGCGATCTCGGAGAATTTTTTTGCGATCGCTTTGTAGATCTCCCAATCGCTACGAGCTTCCCAGACGGGATCGACCGCGCTGGTCAAAGGATGAATAAACGGATGCATGTCCGAGGTATTCAGGTCGTTCTTCTCATACCAGGTCGCCGTCGGCAGCACGATGTCGGAGTAGACACACGTCGTCGACATGCGGAAGTCCAGCGTGACGAGCAGATCGAGCTTACCCTCCGGCGCCGCGTCGCTCCATGCAACCTCACGCGGTTTTCGGGCACCGGTTTCGCCGAGATCCTTGCCCATCACGCCGTGCGACGTGCCGAGCAGGTGTTTCAAAAAGTATTCGTGCCCCTTGCCTGACGCACCCAACAGTTTCGAGCGCCACACGAACATGTTGCGCGGCCAGTTCACAGGCTTGTCTGGATCGTGGCAGCTCAATTTCAGCTCATCGGACGCAAGCGCTTGCGCGACATATTCGCCGGCAGGCTTGCCCGATTTCTTGATCGCTTTGCCGAGCTCCAGCGGATTGGTCTCGAGCTGAGGTGCCGACGGCAGCCAGCCCATGCGCTCGGCGCGTACGTTGTAGTCGATCAGCGCACCATCCCATGGGCCTGCCGGCGCGGTTGGCGAGAGGATCTCATTCACATCGAGGGATTCGTAACGCCATTGATCGGTATGGGCGTAGAAGCATGACGTCGAGTTCTGCTGACGCGGCGGCCGTGCCCAATCGAGCGCAAAGGCGAGCGGCAGCCAACCGGACTGCGGCCGGAGCTTTTCCTGGCCAACGTAGTGCGACCAGCCGCCACCGGATTGGCCGACACACCCGCACATCACCAGCATGTTGATCGCGCTGCGGTAGTTCATGTCCGAGTGATACCAGTGGTTCATGGCGGCGCCGATGATGATCATCGAGCGGCCGTTGGTTTTTTCGGCATTGCGGGCAAACTCGCGCGCGACCTGGATGATCTGGCCGCGGGGCACGCCGGTGATCGCTTCGGCCCATGCCGGTGTGTAGGGCTCAAGGTCGTCGTAACTCGTCGCCGTATGCGCTCCACCGAAGCCGCGATCGATGCCGTAATTGGCGAGGAACAGATCGTATACCGACGCAACGGGCGTCTCGCCGTCTTTCAATTGCAGCCGCTTAACCGGGACATGGCGCGGCAGGACGCTCGGATGTGTCGTTCCGGCAAAATGGTCATGCTCGATGTTGCCGAAGTATGGGAATGCGACACGCGCGACGTCGTCCTTGCTCGCCGCCAGCGAAAGACGCAATCGCGTTCCGGTCCCGCCGCCGGATTTCTCCTCGAGGTTCCACTTGCCCGTCTCGCCCCAACGGAAGCCAACCGAGCCGTTCGGAACGACAACGTTGCCAGTCGCCTCATCGAACGCAACGGTCTTCCAATCTGGATTGTTTGTTTGACCAAGCGCGTCTGCGAAATCGGCAGCCCGCAGGAGGCGGTCAGGAACCAGATGCGCGCCCTGCTGCACGAGGCGCACGAGCATCGGCATGTCGGTGTACTTGCGGATGTAATCCTCGAAATAGGGAATCTGCCGATCAACGTGGAATTCCTTCAGGATCACATGTCCCATCGCAAGTCCAAGTGCCGCGTCGGTGCCCTGCTTCACAGAGAGCCACATGTCCGCGAACTTCGATGCTTCGGAATAATCGGGGCAGATTACAACACTCTTTGCGCCCTTGTAGCGGACCTCGGTGTAGAAGTGGGCGTCGGGGGTGCGCGTTTGCGGTACGTTCGAGCCCCACAGGATGAGGAAGCCGGAGTTGTACCAGTCCGCCGACTCCGGCACGTCCGTCTGCTCGCCCCAAGTCTGCGGGCTCGATGGCGGCAGATCGCAGTACCAGTCATAGAACGACAAGCAGACGCCACCGAGCAGCGATAGGTAGCGCGACCCGGCGGCATAGGACACCATCGACATCGCCGGGATCGGCGAGAAGCCGAAGACGCGATCGGGTCCATAGGTCTTCGTCGTATATGCATTCGCCGCTGCAATGATCTCGGTCACTTCGTCCCATGTCGCGCGCACGAAGCCGCCGAGGCCGCGCTTACGCACATAAGACGAGCGTTTTTCCGCATTCTCGACGATAGAGGCCCACGCCGCGACGGGCGTCCGGGTGATCCGCGCCTCGCGCCATAGTTTGACCAGGCGTGACCGGACGAGCGGATACTTCACGCGATTACCGGAATAGAGATACCAGCTGTAGGACGCGCCGCGCGAGCAGCCGCGCGGCTCGTGGTTCGGCAGATCCGGCCTTGTGCGCGGATAGTCCGTCTGTTGCGTTTCCCAGGTGACGATGCCGCCCTTGACATAGATCTTCCACGAGCACGATCCCGTGCAGTTGACGCCATGCGTCGAGCGGACGATCTTGTCGTGTTGCCACCGCTTGCGATACCCATCCTCCCAACGTCGGTCCTCGTCTGTCGTGATGCCATGACCATTCGCAAACGGCTCGTTCATGCGCTTGAAGAACGTCAAACGGTCGAGGAATTGGCTCATGGCAATTCTCCAATACGGTCGTTTGGTTTGCGGACGCGGCGGTAGCGCTCTCAGTGCGACAAGACCTTGCGTCTTGCGTCATACTCGGATTGATCGATCTCGCCTTTGGCAAAGCGTTCATCGAGAATGGCGAGCGGCGTGCGCTGCGGCGGCGCCGGAGGTTTGCTCTGACGCAGCCGTGCGAACCAGAACCCGACAAGGCCACCTATAAAAGTGATCAAAAGGAGATCGACGATCCACATTCCGCTCGAACTCCAACTCATCCAATCGTCGTGCATCATGACGCGATCCTCCTCTAACGATTCAATCGTCTAATCGGCTGCTTGCGTGACAGAGCTAGAACGGCCTCGGCGTTCGATGTCATGCAGCAGGCCGGCCGGGCGCGTGTACACCCACCACGTGATCGCGATACACGCGAGATAGAAGACGAAGAAACCCCAAAGCGCCGCCCGCGGCGTACCAGTGAAGGAGATCGACGTGCCGTAAGCCTTGGGGATGAAAAAGGCGCCGAACGCCGCGATCGCGGAGGTGAAACCGATGATCGCCGCGCTTTCTTTGTCGCCCTGTCGCGTCTGCGCCGCCGCGTCGGTGTCAGGCATCAGTCTATCCATCTCCTTAGCGCAAATCGCCGGGATCATCTGGAATGTGGAGGCGTTACCGATGCCACTCACAAAGAACAGAAACAGGAATGAGACGAAGAAGCCGGGCCAACTCTTGAGGCTGAGACTATAGAGGACGCCGAGGACGCCGATTGCCATGCCAATGAAGACCCAGAAGGTGACCCGGCCGCCGCCCCACCTGTCGGAGACCCACCCCGTCAACGAGCGCGAGACTGCGCCGACCAATGGTCCGAGGAAGGCGTAAGCCAGTGCATTGACTTCGGGGAACTGGGTCTTGGCGAGAAGCGGGAAGCCGGCGGAATAGCCGATGAACGACCCGAATGTGCCCGTGTAAAGCCAGCACATGACCCAGGTGTGTTTGCGCTGAAAGATCACCGATTGCTCGGCAAACGACGCCTTAGCCGCGGCAATGTCGTTCATGCCGAACCAGGTGGCGAACGCACTCATGATGATGAATGGGACCCAGATGTAGCCGGCGTTCTGCAGCCACATCGGCACCTCGCGGTCACCTTCTTTGACCATTACCGGATCGCCGCCGAGCCAGCCGAAGACGCCGGCCGTAATGATGAGCGGCACAACGAACTGGACAACGCTGACGCCGAGATTGCCGAGACCCGCATTGAGGGCGAGTGCATTGCCCTTCTCGGCCTTCGGATAGAAGAACGAGATGTTCGACATGGAGGAGGCGAAGTTGCCGCCACCGAAGCCGCACAGCAGCGCCAAGCCGAGGAAGATCCAGTACGGTGTGGCTGGATTTTGTACAGCCCAGCCGATACCGACTGCGGGCACGATCAATGACCACGTCGTAAGTGTGGTCCACAGCCGGCCACCAAAGATCGGCACCATGAACGAATAGAAGATCCGCAGCGTCGCGCCGGAGAGGCCAGGCAGCGCCGCCAGCCAGAAAAGCTGATCCGTCGTGTAGGTGAAACCGACCGCCGGCAGCTTGGCAACGACGACGGACCACACCATCCACACCGCAAACGAGAGCAGGAGCGCCGGAATCGAGATCATGAGGTTGCGGCGCGCAATGGCACGACCGTTCTGATCCCAGAATTCCCGGTTCTCCGGCCGCCAATCCGTGAGGACGGCCCCAGCCAGGGCTCCCGCGTGCTCCGGATTATGGATGTCCTTCATCTCGGGCAATTGCGGCAAGCGCGCCAGTTCCTCGCCGCTGACCTCGCGCTCCATCTGGCGGATGGCCAGATGCATCCAGACCAGTGCGCCAGACGAGATGGCAAACAGCGCCATGAAGCAACTCTGCCAGACCCCGGTCAGGTCGTTGAGCACCCCGAACAGGATCGGCAGAACAAAACCGCCGAGACCACCGACCAGCCCCACAACGCCGCCGACCGCGCCGATGTGCTTCGGATAATAGACCGGGATGTGCTTGAAAACGGCCGCCTTGCCGAGACTCATGAAGAAGCCAAGGACAAACACGAGTGTCGTGAAAGCGACGAGGCCGGTTTCCATATGGAAGCGCATCGGTCCCTTGATGCCTTGCACGACATAGTCCGTCGGCGGGTACGAGAGCAGGAAGCAAACCACGACCGAGACGCCGAACGTCCAATACATCACGCGACGCGCGCCATATGTGTCCGAGAGATGGCCGCCATAGATCCGGAAGAGGCTCGCCGGCACGGAATAGAAGGCACCGATGAGTCCGGCCATCTTGATATCGAGGCCATAGACGCTCATCAGGTATCGCGGTAACCACAGCGCCAGTGCGACGAACGCGCCGAACACGAAGAAATAGTAAAGCGCGAAGCGCCACACCTGAATGTTTCGCAGCGGTTCGAGCATCGTTGACAACGGCTCGGGCTGGAGACCAGCTTTGCGCCGCGCCTTCAGCTGCGGGTCGTCCTTCGCGGTCAGCCAGAACACGACTGCCATGACGGCCAATGCGAGCGCCCACAGTTGCGCCACCATTTTCCAGCCGTAGGCAACCATAATGAATGGCGCCAGGAACTTCGTCACGGCAGCGCCGATATTGCCAGCGCCAAAGATACCGAGCGCCGTGCCCTGCTTCTCTGTCGGATACCACTTCGAAACATAGGCAATGCCGACCGCGAAGGATCCGCCCGCAATGCCGACGCCGAGGCCCGCCAGCAAGAACGTCGGATAATCGTAGGCAAACGTCAGTGCCCAAGTTGCAAGTGCCGCCGACGCCATGACGAGGGTGTACACCACGCGTCCGCCGTACTGGTCGGTCCACACACCAAGCAGAAGACGAATGAGCGACCCCGTGAGAATCGGCGTGCCGACCAGGAGGCCGAATTGCGTCTCGGTCAAACCGAGATCGGCTTTGATCTGAATGCCAATGATCGAGAAGATTGTCCAGACGGCAAAGCATACGGTGAAGGCGATCGTCGATGTCCACAGCGCACGAGACTGATCGCTGGACGAAATGCGGATGTCGGTCACGGGAGGTCCCCACGAAAAGGCGGTGATGGAATCGAGATGCGTGAGCATCGCGATTTCGCCGGGCGCGAGCCTTGACGGCGATCAAGCGATGTTGACGTGGCGTCGGCCGCATGATGCCCCACCGGGCCGGCGCCCCGGCCGGCTCGGACGCGGCGCTGCGACGGGCCGGATCGCTGCGCGTGTTCGAGCTTGAGGAATTGTGCGAAGCGGCGGAGATGCTGGCGCGCATGCCGCGGCTGGCCGGCGAGCGCTTGATGATTCCGACGAATGATGGAAGAGCCGGCGTTCTCGCCGCCGATCGCCTGGCCAATCTCGACGGACACCTGGCGCCGCTGCCTCCCCGAAGATCTGGTCCAAAGGGCAACCCGGTCGACATCCTCGGTGACGCCGACGACCAACCGCTGTAACGATCAAGCGATCGGCGGTGAAACGCGATTTCGCCGCGACCTCCGGCAGCATCTCGCGGCCACGACCGAGTGCGCCTTGATCAGGATCAAGCCCGGCACCAGGTTGTCGAGATACAGGTCAACCTCTGTTGTTGATCTTGAACGGAGCCATCATGACGAACCACTATCACGCGGTCGTCTGGATCGACCACCACCAAGCCCGCGTCTTTCATTTCGACATCGCGGACGTCGATCAACGGGTGCTGCATCCCCATGATCCGCCTCACCAGCTTCACCACAAAGCCAACAGTATCGGCTCCGGTCACGCGTCCGAAGATCATGGCTATCTGCAGCACGTGTCGGACGCGATTGCCGATGCAGGAGCGGTTCTCATCCTGGGGCCTGCAAACGCGAAGACCGAACTCGTCAAGCATATCGCGCACCACATGCCCTTGCTGAAAGTGAAAATAGCGGGCGTCGAAACAGTCGATCATCTGACCGATGGCGAGATCGTTGCTCACGCGCGCAATTACTTCAAGGCAGACCATCAACTGCCGCCACGCAGTCGCGCATAGAGGATGACCTGCCCTGCAACGAGCGTGAAAGCGGTCGACGATCGTCTCCAAGCGCGCCGGCCGGCCATGGCGGAATTCGAGAGTAAACTGCGACTGCCGCATCTTTCCGGCCTTGAGAGTTTTGCATTTCACGATTGGGAGCGCGCATGATCGTCATCAGTCGCAACGGCCAGACAACGATCGTCACCGGTTGGAGGGCTTGGCTGCTGGGGTCAGCTGCCATAGGTCTCGCTTGGCTTGTGTTGGCTGCGATCATGTTCATTTGGATCGGTGCAGCCGTCACACTGGCCGCGATCCTGCTGCTCGCCATACCCGCGGTCCTGATTGCGGCCATGGTTCAGTCATGGATCAGTCAACGCGATCGATAGCTGTTCGCCGGCATGTCCAAGCTGCTCAAGGGGGCCAATTGCAGGGATTACAGCTCGATGCGTTTGATCGAAATCATAGCTGAGTTCCCTGTGCCATCCAACATGGACAAAGGAACTTTGGTCGGTTGGAGCGAAACATGAAGCGACACGCGATATCGGGAGTAATTGCAGTTTGGCTTGTGACCGTTGCAGCCTTTGCACAAGGCCTGCCTGGCGATCCGGTGAAGGGGTTGGATCTCGGTCGGCGACTGTGTTCCAATTGCCATGCGACTGATCCTGAAGGCGTCGATGTGACCCATTTGGTCGTCCCAAGCTTCCGCTTCATTGCCAACTCTCCACGGACGACACCGGAGCGGATTGCGGGCGCGATCATCATTCCGCATCCGGACATGCCCGGCGTATCGCTCACGCGCACCGAGCTGCAGTCGATCATTGCCTACATCATGTCGTTGCGCCGGCCGCCGTAATGTTTGCGGATCGTCAGAACGCGCACGCTTGGCTTCGATCCGTTTCCAGGCAATTCGAACGCACCGTGCGACGATACGTGCAACCCTTGCCGTCGCAGTGGTAGACTGACCACCCGCATCGTCGACACCGCGTGTCTGATTTACTGGGCCACGGGTGACGCATCGCTGCACCGTCCATGGAACGTAAATCATGTCGAGCGAAAACGGCGGAGGCGATAGGCACGCCCCAGTCCTGCTCAACGACCGGCTGAACCTTGAACTCCTTCGACACCCATACGTCCGAGTCAGCGGCGTCCTCGTTGCGTTGGCCGCCTTTGTGGTCGTCATCGGGCAAATTTGGTCGCCGGGCCGAGAGCTGCGGCTCGCGAGCTATGTAACGCTGCACGCGTTCCTTGAGACCTGCTCGATCATCGTATGCGTTCTGGTGTTCGTCACCGCCTATGGAGGGCACGATCATCGGCGGAATCGAAACATGGTTTTGCTGGGCGTGGCCTTCCTCGGCGTTGCCATGCTCGACTTCCTGCACACGCAGAGCGACCTCGGGATGCCGCCACTGGTGACACCGTCGAGCCCGGGCAAGTCCATCAATTTCTGGCTTGCAGCACGCCTACTGGCTGCCGGTGCGCTCCTGGCGGCTGCGTTCCTGAGCTGGGAGCGCTTGCTGCCGTCAGGTCATTTGTCGCGCTGGATCGGGGGCATGTGCGGCGGAGTGGCGCTCACCACCTGGGTCTTCCTCTATCGACCACATTGGGTGCCACAAACGTTCATTCCTGGCCAAGGATTGACGACTTTCAAGATCTGCGTCGAATACGTGATCATTACCCTCAGTCTGATCGCGGCGATTGGCTACTACCGATTGGCCGGCGAGCCGAGGGTTCCAAGCGGCGCTATTGCGCGTTTCAATCCCGTGGCCTTGCTGGCCGCGACGATCGTAACCGCGATGGCCGAGCTGTTTCTCACGATCTACACAGACATCAACGGTCTCTTCAACGTGCTCGGCCACATCTACAAAGTCATTGGCGCGTGGTTTCTCTACCGGGGCCTCGTATCGACCAATTTGTTCGAGATCGAGGCGCGCGCCCAACTCGCGCTTGACGCCGCGCAGCTTGGATCCTGGTCCTGGGATCTTGGGACTGACATCATCGACTGGGACGAGGCCGGTGTTTCGAGTTGGGGCCTGCCGAAAGGCGCACGGTTGACGATGAGTGCGGTGGACGCACTCATTCATCCCGATGATCGCGTGGCCAAGCAGGACGCCCTGCGCCGCGCCCTCGACCCGACCGGCGATGGTGCCTATGTCGCGGAATATCGCGTCGTCAGGTCCGGTGACGGTGGTATTCGCCACGTCGCTTCGCGGGGCAAGACCGAGTTCCAGGATGGAAAACCTGTCCGTGTCATCGGCATCATACGCGACATAACCGAACACCAATTGGCCGAGAATGCGGTGCGGCAATCCGAGGCGCGGCTAGCCGCCATTCTGTCGATTGCCGCTGATGCCATCATCTCCATCGACGAGCAGCAGCGCATCACCCTGTTTAATCAAGGCGCCGAGAAGATCTTCGGCTTTTCTTCTGCCGAGGTCATCGGCAAGCCGCTCGACCTGCTCATTCCACGCAGATTGCACAGCACCCACGCACGGCACCTCACGGCCTTCCGCCAAGGTGTGCAGACCTCGCGCAAGATGGGCGAGCGCGCCGCGATCTTTGGCGTGCGCAAGGACGGTACGGAGTTCCCGGCCGAGGCATCGATTTCCAGGCTGGACTTGCCGACCGGCCCTGTCTTCACCGCCATCCTGCGCGACGTGACGCAGACCAAGCTTACGGCGCAGCGGCTCGAGACCAGCGTTGCCGAGCGCACGCGGGAGCTGCGCGACGAGATCCAACGGCGCGAACAGGCGCAAGCCGCCTTGTCGCGGGCGCAGCGCATGGAAGCGTTCGGCCAGCTCGCCGGCGGCGTCGCCCACGATTTCAACAACCTGCTGACGGTCATCTCCGGCAATCAGGAGTTGCTCGAAATGCGGCTCAAGGGTGACAAGGAATTGGAGCTGCTTCGGCGCTCGCAGCAGGCCGCGGCGATGGGGGCACGTTTGACTGGGCGGCTGTTGACGTTCGCCCGCCGCCGGCAGCTGGAGCCAACGGTGCTCGATCTGAACGCGCAGATATCCGGAATGACTGAACTCGTCGGCCGCTCGATCGGCGAGCAGGTTACTTTGAAAACCAACCTGGCGCCGCGCTTATGGGCCGTCCGGGTCGACCCGAGCGAGATCGAGAATGCCGTGCTCAATCTCGCCATCAACGCGCGCGATGCCATGCCGAACGGCGGTACGATTGTCGTCGAGACGGCCGCATGCTCGGTCGGCGACGGTGAGATCGGCAGAGAGCTTAAACTGTCGGCCGGCGACTACGTCCGCATCTCCGTGTCGGATACCGGAGCAGGCATGCCGCCAGAGGTTATCGCCCACGCGTTCGAACCATTCTACACCACCAAGGCGCCCGGCAAAGGCACGGGCCTGGGGCTCAGCTCCATCTATGGATTCGTGCAGCAATCCGGTGGCACCGTCACCATCTGCAGCGAGGTCGGCCTCGGCACGACGATCAACATCTATCTGCCACGTGTCGTGGAGGATCGAAAGGCCGATGGATCCGAACGCAGTGACGGCCCGGTCGCCGGCAAGGGAGAAGCCGTGCTCCTGGTGGAGGACAGGCCGGACGTGCGCGAGGTCACGAGGGCTCGCCTGGAGCAGCTGGGCTACGGTGTCATCGAGGCCGAGAGCGGTGCCGTAGCGATCGAGCTCCTGCAATCGGATAAGGCCATCGTGCAGCTTGTCTTCAGCGATATCATCATGCCGGGCGGCGTCTCGGGCTATGACCTTGCTCGCTGGGTTCGGGCCAATCGTCCCACGCTCAAGGTGTTGCTGGCCTCGGGTTTCGCCGAGCAGGTCGCCGGCACACGCGATCCAGACCATGCCACTGCCAAGGTGCTGCGCAAGCCGTATACACGTATCGATCTGGCCCGCGCCGTGCGTGATGTCCTCGACAATTAACGGTTTGCGGAACCCAATGCCAAAGCTCACATCACCGGCACGATCGAAGGAACCGTAAGCAACCCAGATTTAGAGCTTGCGGACGTCGACCGCGAATGCGTAACCGACACCGCGCACGGTCTTGATCAGCCGAGGGGTCTCGGGATCGCGCTCGATCTTTTTCCTGAGCCGCACGATCAGGCTGTCAATCGAGCGATCGAACGGCGACCACTCGTGCCCCTTCAAGTGGTCCATAATATTGTCGCGCGACAGCACCCGGGCTGGTCGCTCGGCAAACAGGAGCAGCAGGTTGAACTCGGCCGTCGTCAGCTCGCGTGCCTCGCCGTTGGTCGCACGCAATTCCCGCCTGCCGACATCCAAAACCCAGTCGTCGAACGCGAAGCGGGGTCCGCCTGCCGGCACCGGCGCATTCGGCAACACGGCAGTCGTCGCGCCTTCGTAGCGCCGCAAGACTGCCCGCACCCGCGCCAGCACTTCCCGCACATGAAACGGCTTGGCGATGTAGTCATCGGCACCAAGCTCGAGCCCGACGATCCGGTCGATCGTATCGCCTTTGCCCGTGATCATGATGATGGGAACGTTGCGTGATGCACGGATCTGTCGGGCCAGATCAAAGCCGTTCTCGCCGCCGAGATTGAGATCGAGCGTTATGAGGTCGATTGGCGCTTCGCCAAGGCGAGCCATGAGCTCGCTGCCATCCTTCGCTTCCAGAACCCGATAGCCTTCGAGCTCAAAGCACTCGCGCAGCAACGCGCGCACGGTCGCCTCGTCGTCGACAACAAGAATTGTCGTTCGCGTTTGCGCTGCCGGCATGACATCCTTC
The DNA here is from genome assembly GCA_031367895.1 of Hyphomicrobiales bacterium. Taxonomy (GTDB): domain Bacteria; phylum Pseudomonadota; class Alphaproteobacteria; order Rhizobiales; family Hyphomicrobiaceae. The sequence continues at coordinate 32,575 of JANLQP010000273.1, read as the reverse complement.
CGCGTGGGCTGTTCTTGGTCTTGCAGGTGTTCGTCCAATTCTAGCATGGCAATTGCACCTCCCGACACCCCGCACTGGTCAGCTATCGCTGTTCGAAATCGCAATGCTGTCATCGCCATCGCTGCCGCCGTCCACGCCGTCACATTTTGAAAAAGTGTGCTGCGACGGCCTGATTGATCTTGCGCAAAGCGTTCTTGCGACGGTCATCCATGATGACATTCTGAGTGAGTGCCGGAGGTATCGCAATTGTGGCACGAGAGTTCGAGCATCGTGCGGCTCTTCCCTGGTTCCCTTGTCGGGCACGACATTTGTTGCGAGCAAAGGCGCGTCGCGACCCATTGCGGTCACGCAGGTCCTGTGGCCCCGTCCCCCGCGGGCCGGCCGCGGCACGGACGCTCGGGGCTGGACGATAGGAAAAACCTGGATGATGCCGCAGATTTCTGATCACTACCGGCTTGCCGTTACCCACTTCGATGACCGAGAGCCACTGTGGAAATCCGTGGTCGCCATCATCGAGGCCGGGCTGAGGTTTGAGCAGCTTTGCCTTATTGCCCTGGCGTCAGCGGTGGCTCGCTTTGCGCCTTTTGCGTTCGCTGTCGGCGACCAGCTCGAACGGTCCGTTATAGTGTTCAACGAGATGCATGAGTGGACATGTCCAATGGACGGCCAAGGGGTCGTCACGACATCGGAGCCCATTTGCAAGCTTGTCCTGTCAACCTCGATCGAATCATCAAGCGATCGGCGTGCGCCGTCCTCACCTCAATTCGACATTCTGAACCAGGTCAGACAGGGGTATATCGCTCTCATTGTGGCGTCATGCGATCCGAAACAGCAATTGATGGTCACACGCACATTGCTTGCCATCAGCTCACACCAAGTGACGACCTACGAATTCCGGGCTCCAGAACAGCGAGAGCGGCCATGACTTGGATTAGATTGCGACACGACTTCGTATCACGCATCGCCATTTCTGTAGTGAGGAGGCCATGTGTCCGACGCGCACGATCTGGTTGAACAGGGGCGGCTGGCGTCGAGGCCGGGCGCAAAGGGATGCGGGTTCTAGGGCAGGCCTCAGCGTGACAATTCTACAACGAGCACCGCGCGCCTGTTTTTGTACTTGTTTGCACTCGAGTCGTTGGGAACGGAAGGTCGCGACTTGCCGAATCCAATGATCGCGAGCTGATCCGACCTCGCACCGGCATTGACCAAATGCTCCCGCACCGACTGGGCCCGGCGAACCGAGACCGCTTTGTTCCGATCTGCATCGCCATCGGAATCGGAGTGGCCCTCGATCGTCACCTTGCCGGACGCACACGATCGTAGCCTCCGCGCAAAGTCGTCGAGCGATGATAGTGACGCGTGATGGAGGCTCGCGCTGGCATAGTCGAAGTGAATTTCGATCGACCGGGCGGCGCCAGCCAACTCGCGACATTGTTGGTTTGCGACGGCCAGGTCCAGTGGTTGGGTCGGCGAATACACCATGGTCGATGGAAGGGCTGACGCGGCCTGTCCGGCGGTTGCCCTCCCTTGCGGTACTGGTTCATTTTCGTGCTTCATCAGCGCTACCGCATTTGTCGACTCCTGCCGACTGTCGGTGGGCTCGAAAGCAGCGGTGGGAACCTTCGGCGCGCTGAGTTCAAGCTGTTCGGTCTTCGCGGGGGCAGATAAGGCGTGGATTTCAGAGTTCGTGTGCGGGTCGAGCTCCGGCGTGTGGGGCGCAGCGACCTTGTCGATGGAGCCGGTCACGATGTCCTGCGTGCTGGAGGTCGCCGGCTCAAACCGCACAGAGTGAGAGCCGCCAATGGTCCCCTTGGCTGAAAAGTCGCTGAGCGTGACCCAAGCCACGGAGGAACCCGCCGCCATGAGCATCAACGTCAATAGGAAAGAAACGTTGATCTTTCGCGCTGGCTTTTCGCTTTCGCGGTGGATCTCCGGGAATGCGGATAATGCGGTTATCCGCCGGCCGCCGGGATGATCAGATCCGATTGAAAGGACGGGCCTTCCGATGGGGCTCAGCGGCGGCTCCGGGCAGGCTACGCTTGAGGTCGCTGCCAGATGGTGGAGGCCCGATCCGCTATCGGCAGCGCAGGCTGATGCGTATCCGGCCGTTGACGTGAAAACACCATCGTCGCTGGCCTGACTGGCAACATGGAAGTCCCCAGGTATTCCTGCGGTGCATCTCAGACTTTCCGGCTCGTCGACGTCCTCGGTAAAACCAAGGATACCTTCGCCTGCTCGAGTGCATTCTGGTTGGACCTCTGGCGCGATGTCTTCAGTATCGGCGCAATCGCTTTCAGTGACCGAGGCATAGACGGCTTGCGTCTCCGCAGCTGTGGCTTTGGTGCTCACCAAGAGTGTCGGCGCGTCACTATCGGGTTCGAGCTCAAGAATGGCGTCGTCGGCAAGAGTGATTTCAGGTTCGACGCCTGAGGTAACGTCTCCCGCGACGGTGCCACCACCTTCGGCGAGGGACTGATGAGCCGCATGCTCCTCGGCAGTGTCCCCAGTGGATCGCTTGGACGGCGAACGTGGTGCTACAAAGCCCAGTCTCGAGGCTTGTGTGAAGGTCAGCTCGATCTCGACCCAGCGTGGCGTCGCAAACCATCGGTTCGTCCGGTACGAAACGACGCGCTTCTTCGGGATGACAAGCTTCCACTTTTTCCGGGCTTTCTTGATCCGGATGATGATCTCGGTGCCCGTCACATAGTACGTGCTTCTCGGATAGGTCTTCGATGGAAACTTGAAGACGCGTGTGAGCGAACCATCCTCGAAGGTTGGCCGCGGCCGCTTCGTCCTGACCTTGGGCTGAGCCGCATGCGCTGTCGGATCGACTGGCAGCACGAGCCCATCGCCCCTTGGAAAGTCACCACCATCCAGAGGCAAGGCATCACAGGAGGCTTGGTTCATACTGGCCGACATGCTGGAGATATTTATCAGCCGGTGGTCGCAGGGAAACACCGATCAACGATGGCGCCGGCTCTATCCCAGTGCGAAACGCCGCAGGCGAAGCGAGGGGTGTGTGGCCGCCTCCGAAAACCGCATGCCAGACCGGTAGCCGTCAGCTTCCCAAGCGGGCGTGGAAAAAGGGAATGCGCCGACTAGAAATAAGAAAATCAAAATCCCCAATGTTCGCCGACCCTCAGTTCTCATCCATCTTGAGCGCGGCGATGAACGCTTCCTGCGGGATCTCGACCTGGCCGAACTCGCGCATCTTCTTCTTGCCCTTCTTCTGCTTGTCGAGCAGCTTGCGCTTGCGCGAGATATCGCCACCGTAGCACTTGGCGATCACGTCCTTGCGCAGCGCCCGGATCGTCTCGCGCGCGATCACCTTGGCGCCGATCGCCGCCTGGATCGGGATCTGGAACAGATGCGGCCGGATCAGCTCCTTCAGCTTCTCGCACATGGCGCGGCCACGCATCTCGGCGCGGGCGCGATGTACGACGATCGACAGCGCATCGACCGGCTCGCTGTTGACCAGGATCGACAGCTTGACGAGGTCGCCCTCCTCGTAGCCCTTGATGTGGTAGTCGAACGAGGCATAGCCCCGCGACACCGACTTCAGCCGGTCGTAAAAATCGAACACCACTTCGTTCAGCGGCAGCTCGTACACGAGCATGGCGCGCGAGCCGACGTAAGTCAGGTTCTTCTGCCGGCCGCGGCGATCCTGGCAAAGCTTCAGAACGGCGCCGAGGTAATCGTCCGGCACCAGGATCGTCGCCTCGATCCACGGCTCCTCGATGTGCTTGATCTTGACCACCTCCGGCATGTCGGCCGGGTTGTGCATCTCGATCGTCGTCCCGTCGTTCATGTGCATGTGGTAGATCACCGACGGCGCCGTCGTGATCAGGTCGAGGTTGAACTCGCGCTGCAGCCGCTCGGTGATGATCTCGAGATGCAGCAGGCCGAGGAAGCCGCAGCGGAAGCCGAAGCCAAGCGCCGCGCTGCTTTCGGTCTCGAACGAGAAGCTGGCGTCGTTGAGGCGCAGCCGCCCGACCGCCTCGCGCAGATCCTCGAAATCCGCAGCATCGACCGGGAACAGACCGCAGAACACCACCGGCTGCGCCCGCTTGAAGCCGGGCAGCGCCTCCGCCGTCATGTTCTTCTCGTCGATCACCGTGTCGCCGACCCGGGTGTCGGCCACCTGCTTGATGGCGGCCGTGAAGAAGCCGACCTCGCCCGGTCCGAGTTCCGGCAACATCTCCTGCTTCGGGCGGAAGATACCGACCCGCTCGATCTGATAGTTGGCGTCCGCGGCCATCAGACGGACCTTCTGGCCTTTCTTCAGCACGCCTTCCTTGACGCGCACCAGCACGACGACGCCGAGGTAGGCGTCATACCAGCTGTCGATCAGAAGCGCCTTGAGGGGCGCGTTACGGTCGCCCGTCGGCGCCGGCAGCTTTTCGACGATCGCCTCCAGCACGGCCGCGACATTGAGCCCGGTCTTCGCCGAGACACCAATGGCGCCCGAGGCATCGATGCCGATCACGTCCTCGATCTGCTGCTTGACGCGGTCCGCGTCCGCCGAGGGCAGATCGATTTTGTTCAGGACGGGCAGGATCTCGAGGTTGTTGTCGAGTGCCTGGTAAACATTGGCCAGCGTCTGCGCCTCGACACCTTGGGAGGCGTCCACGACCAGGACGGCGCCCTCGCAGGCGGCAAGCGAGCGCGAGACCTCATAGGCGAAATCGACGTGACCGGGCGTGTCCATCAGGTTGAGCTGATAGGTTTTTCCATCCTTGGCCTTGTAATCGAGGCGAACCGTCTGAGCCTTGATGGTGATGCCGCGCTCGCGTTCGATATCCATGGAATCGAGGATCTGGTCCTGCATCTCACGGTCGGTGACGTTGCCGCAAAGCTGGATCAGCCGGTCGGACAAGGTCGACTTGCCGTGGTCGATGTGGGCGATGATGGAAAAGTTGCGTATGAGAGCTGTGTCGGTCATGCGCGGGTTGATAGCACCCTGACGGCTAAGGAAAAAGGGCTATCGGCATCACTTGTTACCCGCTCGCGTCAACTTACCCGTTCGCCTCGACCAAACATGCCGCCGACCTCCGCAGCGGCACTCGCGGGTTGATGCACGACACCTCGGTAGTCCGCCTATTTTTCCAGCAGCGCTTTCGCCTTTTCTATTGCCATGAAGCCGTTCGAGGCGAGGATCACCCGATTGCTGCGCAAGAACCCGATGCGATGCATGGCCTGCCGCGGTTGCTGCTGCAGGCCGGCAATGACGATCCGGCATTGCTGACGGTTGCAGAGTACCGCCACATCTTCCAGCGCCGAGAGGGCCGTCGAATCGATCAGCGGCACATCGCGCATGCGCAGTATCAACACGCGCGGAAAAGCCGGCAATTCGCGAACGGCGTCGGTGAGCGCCGCAGCGCCACCGAAAAACAGCGGTCCGCGGAGGTAGAAGATCTGCACGCCGTTGGGCAGCGGTTCCACCCTCTGTGGGGCGCTCCGGACAGTGTCCTCATGCTCTGGTTCCCGGCTCGCGCTGGCAAAACCGTTGCCGGAGATCTCGGCCATGCGGTGCATGAATAGGATTGACGCCAGCACGACGCCGACCGCGATCGCGACGTTGAGATCGACGAGAATGGTCAACGCCAAGGTCGCGATCAGGATGAGCCGGTCATCGAAAGGCGCGCGCTGGAGGAAGTGGGAGACCTCGCTGAAATCCATCAGCCGCCACGAGACGTTGAGCAGTACGGCGGCGAGGCACGGCAACGCCAGATGGTAGGCGAGCGGCGCCAACAGCAGCATGAAGAGCAGCACGAAGACGGCATGCAGAATGCCCGACACCGGCGTACGGCCGCCGGCCGAAATGTTGGTCGCGGTGCGCGCGATGACGCCGGTCGCCGGCATACCGCCGAACAGGGGCGAAGCGACATTGGCAACGCCTTGCGCCAGCACCTCGACGTTGGAGCGGTGCCGCTCGCCGGTCTTGGCGTCGGCCGCAACGGCCGAAAGCAGCGACTCGACGCCGATAAGGAAGGCTATGGTGAACGCCGACGGCAGCACCGCAACGACCGTTGGCCAAGTCAAATCTGGCACGGCGGGCATCGGCAAGCCTGACGGTATGCCGCCAAAGCGCGAGCCGATCGTCTCGACGGGCAGGCCTAGCGCCCAAGCCGCGAATGAGGCTCCGATCACCGCAAAAAGCAGGCCGGGATAGCTCGGACGCCAAGCCTTGAACGCGCTGATCACCGCCAAGGTGCCGAGGCCGACGGCAAGCGACGGCAGGCTGAACGTCGCGCTCGCGTCCCACAGCGCCGGAATCTTGTGCACGATATCGGCGGGCACCGTTCCCTGCAGCCCGAGCAGGTCCTTCAGCTGCCCGACGGCGATGATGAAGCCAATCGCCGACGTGAAACCGAGGATCACCGGACCCGGCACATACTTGATGAAAGCGCCGAGACGGAGCAGCGCCGCCACGATCAAAATAAGGCCGGCGAGGAATGTCGCCGTCATCAGGCCGGGCACGCCATGCCGCGTGATGACAGCGGCATTGATGACGATGAAGGCTGCCGCCGGGCCGCCGACCTGATAGCGGCTGCCGCCGAGCAACGAGATGAAGAGCCCGGCAATGACCGATGTGACGAGGCCGCGATCCGGCGTCATGCCGGTGCCGATGGCGATTGCCATCGACAGTGGCAATGCCAAAATAGCGACGGTGAGGCCGGCAAGCGCGTCACGGCCGAACGCCTCGAACGAATACCCCTCGCGCAAGGCCGAGACGAGCTTTGGCACGAATTCGGAGAGGTAGGGCGGCCGGGCAGGCGCTGCCCGGCGCGCGCGGCTCTCCGCCGTTTCCGTCGTCCGTTCTTCGTTCGGCATCGACCGTCCCCCAGCGCTGCCGGCACTCGGCGATGACGCCAATTGACAAATTGTAGCGGGCGTCCGGAACTATAGGGACATCAGCCCCCGGGAAGGAAGTCATCAAATGGCGAAGTCACCAGCGCGTGCAAAGCAGACCTTGATACTGCCAAAGGCACTCTCGTTCGAGGGCAAGACGGTCGCCGTCACCGGTGCCGCGAGCGGCATTGGCCACGCGACCGCGAAAGTCGCAGCCGAACTCGGCGCCAGCCTCCTCCTCACGGATCGCGCGTCGCTGGCCGAGGTCGCCGCCGAGATCAAAGCAATGGGCGCCAAGGTGACGACGCTGGAAGGCGACCTGACGGACGAGGGCTTCATCGACAAGCTGATCGCCAAAGGACCGATCGACGCCATGGCCCATTGCGCCGGCATCCTCGGCCGCACGCCGTTACACAAGGCAGCGTCGCCACGCGAGCGCTTTCACCAGACCATGGACGTCAACGTGCGCGTGCCGGTCGATCTCGGCATGGCGCTGATCGAACATATGGCCCCGCGCGGCGGCGGCTCGATCGTCATGATCGGTTCTGTCGCGGGACGCACCGGTGGAACGTCATTGTCGACGCCGATCGACTACTCCGCCTCGAAGGGCGCCGTTCACGTCGTCATCCGCTGGCTTTCGCGCAATGCGGTCGGCAAGGGCGTGCTGATCAATGGCGTCGCCCCGGGTCCGATCGATACCCCGATGACGACTGGCAATACCGTTGATCCCAAGACATTGCCCACCGGCCGCCGGGGCCGGCCCGAGGAGATCGGCTGGATGATCATGATGCTGCTGTCGCCGGCCGCGTCCTACGTCTCCGGCGCCGTGCTCGACATCAACGGCGGGTCATACGTGGGGTAACTGGGGTAACTAATAATGCAGATTTCACTTGGCGGACTAAGTGATCAGCGCGTCATCGACCTTTTGCGGCACCATTTGGAAAGTGCGCGGGCAGCGACAGCATTGGGCAGTGCGCATGCTCTCGACCTTACCGGGCTGCAATCACCCGACATCAGGTTCTGGAGCGCTTGGGACGCCGACACGCTGCTCGCGGTTGGCGCACTGAAACGACTGTCGGCCGAGCACGGTGAGGTAAAGTCCATGCATACGGCGCAAGCCGCCCGCCGGAAAGGCGTCGCTAGCCGGATGCTCCAGCACATCGTCGCGGCAGCTCAGGCCGACGGGCTCATGCGCTTGAGCCTTGAGACCGGCTCATGGGATTATTTTCGACCGGCCGTTGCACTCTATCGCCAGCACGGCTTCCGCGAGTGCCCGCCGTTTGGCGGCTACAAGTCGGACCCGAACAGCATCTTTTTGACCCTCGATTTGCGGAGGTCCTGACGCCGCTACGCTCCCTTGCGCATCAACTTTGCGCCAGCCCCGAGCGCCTGCAGTTTGCCTTCGGCGACGGTCCGCGGGAACGGCGCCAGACCGCAGTTGGTGCACGCCTGGATGCGCTCAGCGTCCGCATATTGCATCGCTTCCTTCAACGTCGCGGCCACTTGTTCCGGCGTCTCTACCGTCTTCGAGGCGACGTCGATGCAGCCGACCAGGATCTCCTTTTGCGAAAGATGCTTGATCAGCGACAACGGCACTTTCGAGCCCTGCGCTTCGAGCGAGACCTGGTTGATCTTCGAGCGGTTCAGGGCCGGGAAAATCGCTTCGTATTGTCGCCACTCGGAGCCGAGCGTCTCCTTCCACTTGACGTTGGCTTCGATACCGTACCCGTAGCAGATGTGTACGGCCGTCTTGCACTTCAGGCCGGCAGCTGCCGCCTCCAGCGCCGGAATGCCCCAATCCACGACCTCGTCCATGAAGACGTTGAAGGCCGGCTCGTCGAACTGGATGACGTCGACGCCGGCGGCCTCGATTTCGCGGGCCTCTTCGTTCAACACCTTGGCGAACGCCATCGCCATGTCGGCGCGGCGGCCGTAGTGGCCATCGGCGATGGTATCGCAGATCGTCATCGGACCCGGCAGCGTGAATTTGAGCGCGTGCTTGGTATGCGCGCGCGTGAACGTCACGTCGTCGCGGTGGACGGAGGCTTTCCGCGCGATCGGACCGGTGACCGTCGGCACCTCGACCGTGTAGCGGTTGTTGCGGATGCCCATCGGGGTCTTCTTCGCCCAGTCGATGCCGGAGAGGTGCTCCAGGAAGCCGTGCACGAAATGGATACGGAACTGCTCGCCATCCGAGACGATATCGATGCCTGCGTCCTCCTGCGTCTTCAGCCACACAAGAGCTGCATCCTGTTTGGCAGCCGTGAGTGCTGCGCCCTCGGCCAGCCACTTGGGCCAGAGCTTTTCGGGCTCAGCCAGCCAAGCCGGTTTCGGCAGGCTGCCGGCAATCGTCGTCGGGAACAGCGGAAGCGTCGGCATGGGTGGCTCCTTGGGGGATGTATGCGACGACCTTACGCCCGCCACATAACGCTGGCCAACCGGAAGTCATAACGCTCGAAAACGCTCGAACCGCACAATCGCTTGGCGCCCGCCATGCCTTCCGGCTAGACACACGGCTGGATCACCTCCGGCCGGGCCCTCACCATATGCTACGCGTCGAGCAACTGAAAATCGGATCGATGCCGCCGCTGACTTTCTCGGTGCCGGCAGGCGAATGCCTGGCCGTTGAGGGGCCGTCCGGCATCGGCAAATCGCGCCTGTTGCGGGCGATCGCCGACCTCGATCCGGCGGACGGCTACGTCTATCTCAACGGCAAGGAACGCCTTGAAATGCCGGCCGACCAGTGGCGCGCCAAGGTGCGCTACGTGTCGGCCGAGCCCGGCTGGTGGGCCGACACCGCGCGCGAACATTTGCCGGAAACGCCGCGCGTGGCGGCGCTGTCGGCCGCGCTTGGCCTCGAGCCACGCCACCTCGACCAGCCGATATCGGAGCTCTCGACGGGCGAACGCTTGCGTCTGGCGCTGATCCGCGCCATCGCCGACGAACCCGAAGCGTTGCTGCTCGACGAGCCGACCGCATCGTTGGACGATGGCTCGGCGCGGGCCGTCGAGGCGCTCATCCGGGCGGAGACGCAGGCCGGCCGCCGGGTCATCATCGTCAGTCACAATCTCGGTGAGATCGAGCGGCTGGCGCATCAGCGCCTGCTGCTGGCCAGCCCGACACAGCCCGCGCAACCTGCTGGAGTCCGCGCATGACGATTGTTCGCAACGAGGTCCGGCGCGGCACCTATCTCGACTCTGTCGCCTTGATGCGGCTGGCGCGCGAACTGACGGCGATGCCTGACGTGGAGGATGCCGGCCTGATGATCGGCACACCGGCCAACCGCGAGATTTTGCGCGAGGCGGGCGTGCTTGCGGCGGCCGGCGAGGCGGCCGGACCGGGCGATCTGATCGTGGCCGTGCGCGCGAAGACCGAGGCGGCCGCGACAGGGGCTATCGCGCGGGCGAGGCAGTTGCTGGAGGCCCGCCGGGCAAGTAGCGGCATTGGCGACGGCGGCAACGCATGGCAACCGCGCACGCTGCGGTCCGGCCTCGAAACCATGCCGGATGCCAATCTGGCGCTGATCTCGGTGCCGGGCGACTTTGCAGCGGCCGAGGCGCGCAAGGCGCTCGATCGCGGCCTCAACGTGATGATTTTCTCCGATAACGTGGCGCTGGCCGACGAGGTCGCGCTGAAACGCGAAGCGCGCGAACGCGGCCTGCTGCTGATGGGGCCCGATTGCGGCACCGCGATCATCGCCGGCCTGCCGCTCGGCTTCGCCAACGCTGTGCCGCGGGGCGATATCGGCATCATCGGCGCGTCGGGGACTGGCATTCAGGAGGTCTCGTGCCTCATCGCGCGCGCTGGCCGCGGCATCAGTCACGCCATCGGCACCGGCGGGCGCGATCTCAAGGCCGAGGTCGGTGGCATCACGACCTTGATGGCGATCGACCTGCTGGAGGCGGACCCGGCGACCAAGCATATCGTACTGATTTCGAAGCCGCCGGCCGAGGCGGTGGCGCAGGCCGTACTGGAGCGCGTCGGACGGGTAACGAAGCCGTTCACGATCTGCTTCCTCGGGTCGGGAGACCTGAAGCTGCCACGCAATGCACAGGCGGCGACCACACTAGAGGCGGCAGCACGGCTCGCAGGTGGCGGGCAGGTGGCGAACATTGCCGGGCAACCAACTGCCGCCCCAAAAGGCGCCGTTCTGTGCGGGCTTTTCTCCGGCGGCACGTTGTGCGCCGAAGGACAAGTGATTGCACGGCAGCAGGGCGTGACGGTTACGTCGAACGCGCCGATCACGGGCGTGGCCAAGCTTGCAGCTGGCGGCCACAAGCTGATCGATCTCGGCGACGACGAATTCACGCGCGGCCGCCCGCACCCGATGCTGGAGCCGGCAGTACGCGATCAACCCTTGCGCGAAGCGGCAGCCCGCTCCGATGTCGCCGTGATCCTCATCGACGTGGTGCTGGGTTTCGGCGCGCATGCCGACCCGGCAGCGCAGCTGGCCGCGGTCGTCCTGGGGCTACCGCGCAAGCCGGCAATCGTCGCTTCCGTCACCGGCACGGATGCTGACCCGCAAAACTACACGCGACAGGTGGCCAAGCTGAAGGCGGCCGGCATCGAGGTTGCAGCATCCAACGCGGCAGCAACCCGTCGTGCACTGGCCCTGATCGGCGTGGGGGGCGGTTGAGGTTATGACACCGCAATCGCGCGAGCGCATCCACCTGGCGACAGTCGGGGTATGCGCTGCGGCAACGTTCCTCGGCAACAGCAGCGGGCGCATCGTCGCCATCTACGAGAACAGCGTCACGGTCGATCTGTTCGGCGGCCGGTTCATGTGCATTTGCGCGGCCGGAATGGGCGACGGCCCCATCAACGCCATTTGCAGCGATGCCTTGCGGGGGAGCTGGGCAAGCAAGGGCTTTGCGGTCGGGCAAAGTGTGGAGATCGTCCGCGGCGCGATGCACGTGGCGGCTGGCCCGATCATCGACGCTATGACGGCCGACGTCTGGAAACACCCGCCGTGGCCCTTGGACTGGACGGCCGCAACGCTGCAGGCGTCGCTACAGGCGCTGGACGACGTCGTTGCCGGCCGCGTTCCGTCTGATGGGCTGGCGCGCGTCGCGTTCGCGGACTGGGAGCCGGCAGGCCCATCCAGCCTTAACGGCGCGATGCTGCGGGCTGCGCTGAACAGAACCGCGACGATTTCCCATTGGCTGGCCGCACCACCAAACAGCCGCACATCACACGATGCAGCCGCACGCGCTGCTGTGCACAGGCTGATCGGCCTAGGACCCGGCCTGACGCCATCCGGTGACGATGTCATGGCCGGGATGCTGATCGCGCTCCACGCAACCGGCCAGCGCGGCAGGGTTGAGGCACTCGCCGGTTTCGTTGCCAAAACCCCTGTGGGCAGAACAAGCCCATTGAGCCGGGTGTTTCTAGAGGTGGCCGGCGAAGGGCTCCCCAGCGCCGCGATGCATGCCGTGATCGACTCGTTGCTGGCACATGACGTTGCCGCATTGCCAGAGGCGGTCGAGCGGCTCACGGGCATCGGCCACACGTCCGGTTGGGACATGCTGGCCGGCGCCGTTCTTGGGCTGCGGGCAGTAGCAGCAGACCTCAGACCTCCGTGCCCTCCAGCCCCGCGATCTTGAGCGAGAAAGCGAAGTCGGCGGCGATCTCCTTCAAGGCCTCGAAGCGGCCGGATGCGCCACCATGGCCTGCCTCCATGTTGGTGCGCAGCATGACGAGCTTGCCACTCCTATTCTTGTGGCGGAGTTTCGCCACCCACTTCGCCGGCTCCCAATAGGTGACGCGCGGGTCCGTGAGGCCGCCATACGCAAAGATGTGCGGGTAGTGCTTCGCGCTGACGTTCTCGTACGGGCTGTAGCTGAGAATCTGCCGGAAGTCGGCAGCCGAGGTGATCGGATTACCCCACTCGGGCCATTCCGGCGGCGTCAGCGGCAGCGTCTCGTCGAGCATGGTGTTCAGGACGTCGACGAACGGCACGTCGGCGATGACGCCGAGGAACAGCTCCGGCGCCATGTTGGCGACCACGCCCATCAGCATGCCACCGGCTGAGCCACCGTTGGCGACGATCTGGCCGCGCCGCGTGAAGCCGAGTTTCACCAAGTACTCACCGGCCGCGATGAAGTCCGTGAACGTGTTCATCTTTTTGTCGAGCTTGCCGTCGGTATACCAGTGCGAGCCCTTGTCCTTGCCGCCGCGGATGTGGGCGATGGCATAGACGAAGCCGCGGTCAACCAGCGACAACCGGTTGGTCGAAAAGCTCGCCGGGATCGGGATACCGTAGGAGCCGTAGCCATAGAGGAACAGCGGCGCCGAGCCGTCGAGTGTCGTACCCTTGCGGTAGAGCACGGAGACCGGCACCAGTTCGCCGTCCTTGGTGGGCGCGAAGATGCGCCGCGTCACGTAGTCGGCCGGGTCGTGGCCGCTCGGGATCTCCTGCGACTTGCGCAACGTGCGCTCGCGGCTCTCCATCTCGTAATCGTAGACTTGCGCCGATGTGGTCATCGACGAGTACGAGAATCGCACGCTGGTCGTGTCGAACTCGTAGCCGGCCGTCAGACCCAGCGAATAGGCCTCCTCGGCAAAGGCGATCGAGTGCTCGGCGCCGTCCCGCAAGCGGCGGATGACGATACGCGGCAGGCTTTCCTCGCGTTCCAGCCGCACGAGATGGTCGCGGAAAACGACCGTCTCGATGATGAAGCGGCCGGGCTTGTGGGGTAGGATTTCCCGCCAGTTGGCCTCGCCTGGCTGATCGATCGGGGCCGAGCAGATGCGGAAATCGTCGGCACCGCTCGAGTTGGTGGTGATGATCAACCGGTCGCCGTGATGCGCGACGGCGTACTCGTGCTCGTGCCGGCGCGGCGCGACGAGCCTCGGCGGATCGTGCGGCCGGTCGGTATCGATCAGATAGACCTCGGTGGTCTGGTGATCAAAGGCGACCACCTGCAGGAATCGGCCGGACTGCGTTTCGGCAACGCTGACGTAGAACCCCGGGTCTTTCTCCTCGTAGACCAGAACATCTTGCGCCTCGGCTGTGCCGACCGTGTGCCGGTAGACGATGAGTGGGCGGTGATTGGCATCGAGCCGGACATAGAACAACGTACGACTGTCGGCCGCCCAAACAAAGCCGCCGCGCGTATCCGTGATCTCGTCGGGGAGATCATTGCCTGTCGCCATGTCGCGGAAGCGGATGGTGAACAGTTCCGAGCCCTTGTCGTCGACGGCATACGCCATCAGCTTGTGGTCGGGGCTGTGCGCGGTATCGCCGAGCGACCAATAGGGCTTGCCGTCGCCCTCTCGATTGCCATCGAGAATGACCGTCTCCGATGCCTTGCCGCGCGGCCGGCGCATGATGCGTGGGTACTGGCCGCCGCTGACGTAACTGGTGAGATACTCGAACGGACCATCCGGTGCCGGAACGGAGCTGTCGTCCTCCTTGATGCGGCCCTTCATTTCGCCAAACAGGACTTCCTGCAAGCCGCGCGTGTCGGCGAGCTGCGCGTCGGTATAGGCGTTCTCGGCGTCGAGATGCGCACGGACCTCCGGGTCGAGCAGCGCCGGATCGCGCATGACGTCCTGCCAGTTCTCCGCTCGGAGCCAGGCATAGTCGTCGACGATCTCGACACCGTGATGGATTGATGACAGCGGCTTGCGCCGGGCGACCGGGGCTGCGATGGCCTTCGGGGACTTCAAGAAACCGTGCATGAGTAACACCTCCACACGCAACTAACGCGTCCTGATTCGGGCGCGCGGACGTCCGCATTCGGGCGGTATCCGGGCAACACGCGATCAAGCATGCGGCGCCCAGCGACGGGGTCAACGCGACGTTTCGAGCCTGTTGACGAACACTTCGGATGGGTGCCGCAAAGCCAGCCAAACGCTGCGGTGGCAGGTGGCCGGGACACCTCTTATTAAGCATACCACGCCAGTGACGGCAACGAATCATATGATGAACGCTGACGAGAAAGAGATTTTCTGCGGTGCGGCAAAGTTTCGCGCATGCATAGGGGCGCAGCTGCAACAGTTAATCCTGCTCGCCAAGTCAAATATAGGCATAGGCAATACTGTTCGGTAGGGTGGTCTCAAAGAAAAATTGGGCTAAAAGCGTCATCGAAGTCTATCAAAAGATTGAAATGAAGAGAGAATTCGGGTAGGTATAAGTACTTGCGACACAAACGCTGATCGTCGCAGAATGAGCCCGAAGCGCTCCCAAAGGTACCGCCATGGATGAACCTGCCCCCAAGGATCTGGTTGGCCTGACTGCCGAGATCGTCTCGGCTTACGTCAGTAACAACACGGTCACGGCTGCCGATCTTCCGGGCCTGATCGGGGACGTGCATTTGGCCTTGGCTCGCGCCTCTGGTGGCGCCGTCGGCGAGGCTCAGGAGCGGAGCGAGTTGCGGCCGGCTGTACCGGTGAAGAAGTCCATCACGGACGACTTCATCATCTGCCTCGAGGACGGGAAGAAGTTCAAATCCCTGAAGCGGCACTTGCGTACCCAGTACAAACTCTCGCCGGACCAGTACCGCGCCAAGTGGGACCTGCCGCCGAACTACCCGATGGTCGCCCCGAACTACGCGGCCGCCCGCTCGCAGCTGGCCAAGAAGATGGGCCTCGGCACCTCGCGGCGGGATAAATAGCGCGGACTTACCAGCAGAGCGCATGGCGATAGGCTCATCGAGCGCTTGATTTCCTTGATGAAATCCTCCGCATCGCGACATCTGCCCGACGACACTCCTTTGCGACGAAGGCCATGTCGCCAAGATTGGCCAGCGCCTTGACGCAGCCCGGCGATACTCCTCGATGTCGGGGCCCTTTGTCGCGATGCTCCGACACGTCGACAACTCTCTTTGTGGAACCTCCCTCCACTGAGGGTCCGCGCCGTCGGGGGGGCACGATAATCAGGCAGGACGTTACATCTTGCATCAGATCCAGCCCATCAGCTCGCGGCGGACGACGGCCTCGATCACGCTTAGGCCTTCCGCACTATCGTTGAGCGCGGGAATGTAGGCGAACTCCTTACCGCCGTGCGCCAAGAAGATCCCGCGATTCTCGACGTCGAGTTCCTCCAGCGTCTCCAGGCAATCCGCCGAAAATCCCGGCGCCACCACCGCAATCCGGCGCGTACCGGCCTTGGCCAGCGCCGCAATGGTTTCATCGGTGTAGGGCTTGAGCCAGGGATCACTGCCAAAGCGCGACTGGAACGAGGTCACCCAGCGATCTCCGGCAACCCCCAACCGCTCACGCACGAGACGCGACGTCTTCATGCAGTGGCAGTGATAGGGATCGCCCGCCATCAGGTACTTCTCAGGCATGCCGTGGAACGTGGCGATGATCTTCTCCGGCTCGAATGGAAGCTGATCCAAATGCTGCTTTATCGAGGCGGCGACCGCATCGATATAGGCCGGATCGTCATGCCATGCCGGCGCCACCCGGACAGCCGGCTGCCAGCGGAGCTGCATCAGTGTGCGAAACGCCTGATCGGCTGCCGTGGCTGTGGTCGCGGCCGCATACTGCGGATAAAGCGGCACCAGCAGAATCCGGTCGCAGCCCTTGGCAACGAGGCCGCGGATAACTGAATCGGTCGACGGGTTCGCATAGCGCATCGCCCAGTCGACGATGATGCGTGGTTCGGCCTGCAACGCGGTCGCGAGCTTCTCCGCCTGCCCCCGCGTGATGGTCTTCAGCGGGCCCTCGTTGCGCTCCTTGTTCCAGATCTTGGCGTAGTCGCGTCCTTTCGGTCCCGGACGCACGTTGAGAATGATCAGGTTCAGGATCGGCCACCATTTCCAGCGTGGCTCCTCGATGACGCGGCGATCGGAGAGGAATTCGTTGAGATACCTGCGCATCGACCAGAAATCGGTGGCATCGGGTGTGCCGAGATTGAGCAGCAGCACGCCGATGCGGCCGTGCGCGACCTCCGGGTGGGTCGTCGGTGCAGCAGTTGGTCGGGTGCGCGTGATGTCTTGCTGCATGGAGCGGCCTCGCGGAGCGGAGCCGCATTTCCTAACAGAACTGGACCAATTCAAAAAGGCGTGGGCTTGGTACGAACCCTGTGAATTCAACTGGTGAGCAGCTTGCCGACTTCCGCCACCAGGTCCTTGAGGTGGAACGGCTTCGAGAGCACGCGCGCATCCTTCGGCGTCTTCAGCTCGTTGTTCAGCGTCACGGCCGCGAAGCCGGTGATGAACATGATCTTCAACTCGGGGTCGATCTCGGCGGCTCGGCGGGCGAGCTCGATCCCGTCCATGCGCGGCATGACGATGTCGGTCAGCAGCAGCGAGAACGGCTCCTGCTTCAGCCGGTCGTAGGCATCGGCGCCATTGGCGCACGAGATGACCGTGTAGCCCGCCTTCGATAAGGCGCGCTCCAGGAAACCGCGCATCGATTCGTCGTCCTCAGCCAGGAGAATGCGCTGAAGAGAAAGTGCAGGAACCTTCGCCGTCATCTTGAGGTCTTCTGTTGTTTGGCGTGGCGGTTGATGGACGTGAGCGCCCATAGTCCGGTGACTCCGGTCTCTATGCGCGATGCAAGCTCCGGACACAGTATGCGTTCAGTTCAGGATGTCTGTCGATTCTGTCGCGAATTAGGTAAACAGACCATGAACAGGCGTGTCTGAATGTTTTTTGCATGACAATGATGCGCACCCACCCGCATATAGCCGATGCAGCAGACCACGCGGAACAATGATCGCGTGGACAGGTGGACAATGGACGGGCACAATCGTCTTCATTGATTGAGGCGATTCGGGCACATGGCCCGCGGCCGAGACGAGGTCAACCAGGATTGATCGATGCCGGAACGTGAACGAGAGGCCATCGCCGCGGAATTGCAGCCGCCGTTCACGATTTCAGGGCCGCGCGCCGCACGGGCACCGTTCGTGTTCTGCTCGCCGCACTCGGGCCGGATCTATCCGAAGCAGTTTCTGGCGTCGTCCCGCCTGGACCCGCACACACTGCGCAAATCCGAGGACTGCTTCGTCGAAGAGTTGTTTGCCGATGTCGCCGCGTTCGGGGCACCGCTGATCG
Source organism: Hyphomicrobiales bacterium (assembly GCA_031367895.1). Lineage (GTDB taxonomy): Bacteria > Pseudomonadota > Alphaproteobacteria > Rhizobiales > Hyphomicrobiaceae. The sequence continues at coordinate 14,717 of JANLQP010000273.1, read as the reverse complement.
CAGCCCGTTTCCCGCGCGCCTACATCGACGTCAATCGCGAACCCTATGAGCTCGATCCGGAGCTTTTCGACGAGCCGCTGCCGCCATTCGCGAACACGCAATCAGTGCGGGTTGTCGGCGGCCTCGGCACCATCGCCCGCATCGTTGCCGACGGCGAAGAAATCTACCGGAAGAAAATCCCCATCGCCGCCGCGCTCGAACGCATCGACCACCTGTACAAGCCGTTTCATGCGAATCTCTCAGCGTTGCTGGATGACGCGCGCCGCCGCTTCGGTATGGCATTTCTGATCGACTGCCATTCGATGCCGTCCGCGTCGGCGGGCCAACCACATACACAACGCCCGGACGTCGTGCTCGGCGACCGGTTCGGCGTCGCCTGTGACGCCAAGCTGACGCGGTTCCTGCGGGATCGGCTGACCGAGGCCGGATTTGCCGTGCACATCAACCGGCCCTACGCCGGTGGCTTCATCACCGAGCATTATGGCCGCCCGGCCCGCGGTTTCCACGCGTTGCAGATCGAGATCAACCGGGCACTGTATATGGATGAGACGACCTTTGAGCGGAACCGGTCGTTCGGACGGCTGCGCTCGGAGCTCGGCGGCGTGATGGGGCGGATGATGATCGAGTTGCCCAATCTGCTTGGCGGCCGTGCCGCGGCCGAGTAGACGCATGTGCACCCTTGGTTCGCGCCAAATAACGCGTCCCCGCGACGATCATCGCGTGCACTGCGCAGAACCGAGTAGAAAAGAAAAGGGGCCGTTCGAGTTATCGAACGGCCCAAGTCTAGGGAGGAAACGCCCAAAGGAGGGCTGTGAAACCGGCGAGCAAGCTCAACCGGCGCCACAACACGAAGTTAGATGTGCACCGCACCAATTTCAAGGATCAAAATTGTGCAGTGCAGGAGCAAAAAAGCCTCGACGTTCAACTTGCGACCGGGAAACATAAACTAACATATTGATTTATATAAATTTTACTGGTCCATCCAGTTTGCCGCAGCCGTCAGTGCGACGCCGGCATGCATGTTCTGCATAACGCCTTAGACAAAAAAAGTGGGCCGTCTCGATGAGCGGCCCAAGTCTAGGGAGGAAACGCCCTCAAATGCGAGGCAGGCCTCGGCACTTCAGGTCAACCGACGGAAGCAAGCTCCCTCGGTTCAACGATATATGGGGTTATTCGCTCACCGCGGCAAGAACGGCAGTTGGCTTTACAGACAGATGTCGGACTTTAGTTGCGCTTTAGATACATAGCGTCCTGCCGGCCACTGGGTGTTGCCAAGGCACGGAATTTAATGTGTTATCTGAGCCCAATCGCTGTCGTAGGGTGACACGCCTCGATCCATCCTTGCCTGAATGCAGAAATGAGACCGTATGTGTCCAGCCAGTTCTCCCCCAAGTGTGCGTGCGCTGAAGCCCTTTCTCGCCACCGCGCATGATTTGGCTGACCTTTCCGGCAGCTCGATCCGGCCCTATTTCCGCAAACCGATCGACGTCGAAAACAAGGCCGGTGCCGGCGGCTTCGATCCGGTGACGGTCGCCGACAAGGCAGCCGAGCGCGTTATCCGCCGGCGACTAGCTGAAACACATCCGGAACACGCGATCCTCGGCGAGGAGTATGGCGGCGGGCTTGGCGATGGTGGCTACACCTGGGTCATCGATCCGATCGACGGCACCAAGGCGTTCATCACGGGAACGCCGATGTGGGGCACTTTGATTGGCCTTGCGCACGAGGGCTGCGCTGTCCTCGGCATGATGGATCAACCGTTTACCGGCGAGCGGATATGGGCGGCGGGGGCCGCCAGCCACTGGCGGCAGCCGGACGGGCGCGTGAAACGGATCAAGACACGCGCCTGCCCGCACCTCGAGGATGCGATGCTCGGCACGACCAGCCCGGATCTCATGGCGAAGAACGAGTGGGCAGCGTTTCTGACATTGAAAGAGCGGGCGCGGCTCACGCGCTACGGCGGCGACTGCTACGCCTATTGTCTGCTCGCCGCTGGTCACATCGATCTTGTCGTCGAATGTGGCCTCAAGCCCCACGACGTCATGGCGCTGATCCCGATCATCGAGCAAGCGGGCGGGCGAATCACGACCTGGGACGGTGCGCGCGCGGAAGGTGGCGGCAGGGTCATCGCCGCCGGCGATCCGCGGCTGCACGAAGCCGCCATGAAGCGCCTCCGAAAAGCCATGCCGTAACTTTGGCCCCAGTCGATGCCAACGTGCCAACGGATTGTTTCCACAGGACGAATGGGTTTGTGGTGCAACTCGGCGCCTCAATTTTGGCGGCATTCCACGTTGAAACAGTTATGTGCTAGCCCGGCCTCCTTCAGTCGCGTGACCGGCACCATCGCTGATCGAACACGATCACGGATGGACCCGCACGATGTAGCAGAGGTTGTGTCATGGTTTTCACTGGATATGCGCCGTACCCGGCTGCGTGCGGGGTATTGAGCCTTTTCTTGCTCTTGGCAGCGCCGCCGTCGGTTGCTGGCGAGCCGCTGGATGGGCCTTCGCGCGGCGAGGACAACCGTACAGAGCGCGGCAACGAGGCGTTGACCGGCGAGGGCGCGTGGACCGGCACGCTGACCCAGCCTGTGGCTTCGAAGGCGACGGCGATACCACCACAAGCCGCCGGCCGACCAAAAGTGGTGACAGGCGCGAAGAAGCCCCGCGTAAGCGTCAAACGGACCGCAGCCGCACGCCGGGCAAAGCCGGATCCGGCGCATCCGCCGATCAATCTCGAGCAGATGCGACGGGCGATGATTGCGACCTTCAAGGGGAACTAGAGGCAGCTAGGGCGCGACGGCGTCGTGGCGGAGCACGCCTCCACATGACGTGATCCCCGCGGGACGTCGTCTCGGAGGCGCGCCTACGGCACGAGGCCAACCGACGCGCAAAAGATCTGGCGGCGCCAAGCTCTGCTTGGACGCAACCGCGCGCAGATGCACCCTACGATCTCAACTCACCTGCGACCGCAGGTTCACGTAGCCCGTCTCCGAGCGTGAGGCGAGCTTGGCCGGATCGGTGCCGGGTCGCTCGGATGGCGCCGCAAACTGCAGCGCCAGCACCAGCGCGCCATCGTCACCGGCTTGCAACTGAAGCGCTGGATCATCGGGCTCGACGCGCACCACGGAACGCTCGGCCAGCACCTTGCCGTCGACCGCGATCGCGCCGCCGCAGACGAGATAGAACTGGCCCTTGCCGGCCGCAGGCAGTCCTTCCGTCCGCGCGTTGGCGCCGAGCCTGATGCCAACCGCTGCGACGCCGTCGGTTTGGCGCGGCATCAGGGTCTCGCGCGTGATTGTGCCGGACGAAGGAACGCCCGCCTCCAGATCGAACACGCCCTCGATGTTGCGCCCGGCGCGCCCCGGCATGTTCTGCTTATTGCCGGGCATCTCCCAGAAGCCGCCGCTCGAAATGTTACGCAGCGTGAAGAACGACAGGTGGTCGTTGGCGACGATCGGGCCGTAAGGCGTGAACGCATCCGCGTATTGGAAGGTGACGGGCCGCACCGACTTCTTTCCGATCTTGCCGTCGCCATCGACAATGATCTGGAACTGGTCGACATCGTGGAAATGCGGCTCGATTCGCGCGCCGGCGAATGGCCGCACAACCAGGAATGCCTGCGCCGCCTGTGTCAGCTGGCCGGGCTCGCCGATGTAGCCATGCCGCTCACCGACGCCACCGGCGACCTTCACGTGCTTGATGCGGGCTTCCGATCGGGCGACTGCAAGCATGCGCCATTCTCCATGATCTGATCCGGTCAGCGAGATCAGACCATGGTTTGCCTCCAGCGATCAAGAGCCGCTCCGGACCGGGCTCAATTCGACCGGAACGGGTCGGACCGCTCGGCTTGCTGCGGGCGCGGTTTTGCTGCCGGCTTGGGCTTCGGCTTAGCAACCGCTGCTGCCTTCGCCGGAGGCGTTTCTTGCGGAGCTTCAGCCGGTGTCGCTGGTTCAGCGCTTGCCTCTACAGCCGCAGCTGCTTCGGGGGCTCGCGCGGCAGCAGGCCCCGTCGGTAATGGCTGCGGTAGTGCGGGCGCTACGAGCAAAGGCACAGCCGGCGCCAGCGCGAGCGGCGGGGCCGGAGCCGTCACGGTCACAACGGGTGCATGGGGCGGAGGCGCCGCCGCGGGTTCAGCCACCACAGCAGGTAGCGCTTCGACGGGCTTTGCCGGTGCTGCAAACCTCGCCGTCGGAGACGGTGCCGACGGCACCGAACCGGCGACGCAGGGCATCACGATCCCAGGCGAACGCGAGCAGTTGGCAACGCCAATTCCGGGCAATCCATTTCCGGGCGCAGCTGGAACACCGGCCGATGTGATCGGCGGCAGCATGGACGGTATGGCATCCTTCGCCGGCATCAGAAGCTGCTCGCCATTGCTGAAGTCGGTGGCAAGTCCGATCGCTTGCAACTCGGGCACTTTCAGCAGCCGGATACTCGTGTGTGGTGCCGAGCGCAGCAGCGGCATCACCGCTTCCGAGATACCCATCTCGACAAAGTAGCTCTTTACCCTGTCGTAGACCTTTTCCCCGGTCGGCCCTTCCGTCTTCGCGGTCGTCTGCTCCTTCACCAGTGTCCGGCGGACCTCGACCGGCACGCCATACTGGATGCGGCGCTCGACGAGATACTGGCGCTGCACCAGATACGAGATCGATCTCAGCTCGTGCAGGCCGACGAAGGTCCCGGGGCCGACATAACGGCGCACGCCACCCGCCAGGACAAAGGCGCACGACGAGGCGCACTTCGAGATCTTGGCCACCGGCCGGCCGAGGACAACGCCGCGCGCCTTGAGCTTGATGCACTCCGGAGCCACAAGCGTGCAGGGCGTGAACTCGGTTTTCGTGACGACGACATCGAGCCCCTTGGCCCTGATCATGCGCCCGACGCTATAGCCGGCCTCGACCGTACCGCCGCCTGAATCGATGAGGATCGGCAGTTTTCGATTGCCGAGCTTCGTCAGTACTTTGCGGAACTTGCCCGGCGTCGTCGCGTCGATCCGTCCGATGGCCGAGATCCACTCGGGACAATCGGGATCGCAGCCGGGCTCTGCCAGCCGCACGACGTTGACCTGCATCGGCGGCTCCTGGACCGGCGCTGCGGCGGGCGAAGGTTGCGATTGCGAAGGCTGCGATTTTGGTTGGCTCGACGGTTGCCTGGCGCCTTGTGCGATAGCGTTGGATTGCCAAGCTGACAGAAGCCCGAGATTGGCGATGAGCAGAGCAAGCCACAGAAGCGCGCACCCGGACACGGTTCTCATGGCAACGTCCCCACACACTTACGGCCAAAACGTAAACTTCATGCCCGAATTATGGATCCGCGACAAGCCAAGCTCATGTGGCGTGCCCGCGAAGCATTTTCGGGTGCCAGTTGCTGGCACGGGTAGCCGGACAATCAGACTACTTTACGGCTTCACCCTCGTAGACGCCCCAAAGCTTTTTTTGTTGAATGTAACCGCGAAAATCGCCGACCGAGACATAGCACCAGCGTCCGCTGCAGGATCGGATGTTGGCGATCACGCCGGCCTCGATGCTGGCAACCGGCCGGGCGTTGTCCTTCTCGTCGGCGAGCAAGGGCGTCTGCGGCACGGCGGTGTTCTTCTGTTCCGAGGCCTTCAGCTCCCATGGCAGCACCAACGCCGTGCGCCGGCCCGAGATCAGCGTTTGCAGCACCCAGCCGACGACGCCGTCGGCGTCACGGACTTGCCGCCAGCCTTCGAACTCCTGCAGGACTTCCACCGGCAACCCGGCGCGTTGGTAGACCCAGAGCACTTTGTGGTCGGTGCTCGGCCCCTGGCGGACGTGCACGCGGTCGGATTTCAAGCTGACGAAGCGGGGCACGGCCAAGCCGCTGGTTTGCGCTGGCGAGGGTGCGGAGACCGCTGGATTGGCGTTTGCCGATGGCACCGGCTGAGCCACAGACTGCGCGAATGACGTGTGCATCCAGCTCCCAGCGAAGGCGCCAAGGCTCAACACGACCGTCAATCCTGATCGGAAGCTCATCGTGCCCGGACTTCTGTGCGAGTGCCTGCGAACTACGAATCTACCCGAGAATTTGGTCAATACGGTGATACCCCGCAAGCCATCGGTGACGTGCATCTGTGGTTTCGGGGGCGTTATTGACACATCTCTGAAGTCGAACCACCCTGGCCAGTACCGTGGGCGGGTACCGCGCCACCGTCAGCCCGCCGTTTGACAGCCCCAGGATCCCCATGCCCGCCAGCAATCAGCGCTTCGATGCGGTTTCACTCGAGATCCTTTGGCGCCGCATGATTTCGGCCGTCGACGAGGCGGCGAAGGCGCTGCGGCGCACCTCGTTCTCGACGCTGGTGAACGAATCCAATGATTTCGCCCTGGTGCTGACCGACGCCAAGGGGCAAAGCCTCGTCCAGAACACCGAGAGCATCCCCTCGTTCATCGGCACGTTGCCGGTGACCGTGAAAGAGTTCATCAAGCAGATCGGCCCGGAGAACATTGGCCCCGGCGACGTCCTTGTCACCAATACGCCGTGGATCGCCACCGGGCATCTCAACGATATCACTGTTGCCAAGCCGATTTTCCGCAATGGCCGGATCGCCGCCTTCGCCGCCTCGACCGCACACGCACCCGACATCGGCGGCAAGGTGCGCTCGGCCGAAGCGCGCGAGATCTTCGAGGAAGGCTTCCACATCCCTGTCATGAAGTTGATGACCGCTGGCGTCATGGACCAGACGTTCATCCGCCTCTTACGCGCGCAGGTGCGCACGCCCGACCAGACCGAAGGCGATCTGTGGGCGCAGATCACCGGGCTCGATCTGCTGGAACGGCGCCTTGGCGAACTGATGGACGAATACGGCCTCGCCGACCTCGAAGGCTTCACCGATGAGATCCTGTCTCGTTCCGAGCGCGCGATGCGTGCCGCGATCCGGGCACTTCCGGATGGCGCCTACCCCTACGCGTTCCAGACCGATGGGCTCGAGCAGCCGTTCCTGTACAAGGCGGTTCTGCACGTCCTTGGCGACCGGATCGAGGTCGATTTTGCCGGCACCAGCGCCCAGGTCGATCGGGCCATCAACTGCCCGCTCACCTACACCTACGCAATGACCGCCTACGCCTTGAAATGTGCGCTGCTGCCCAACCTGCCGAACAACGAGGGCATCTTCCGCTGCATCAAGGTGACTGCGCCCGAGGGTTCTCTCGTCAATCCGCGCTATCCCGCGGCCGTCGGCGGCCGCATGGCGACCGGGCACTACATCCCGCTTGCCGTGTTCGGTGCGCTGCAACCCGTGCTCGGGGACCAGGCGATCGCGGCTTCCGGCTCACCGCTCTGGAGCCTGATTCAGACCGGCGTGCGCGCCAACGGCAAGACCTACGCCAACGTGCTGTTCTTCAATGGCGGCATGGGCGCGACCGGCGGCAACGACGGGCAGAGCACCTACGCCTGGCCGAGCAACGTCTCGAACGTGCCGGTCGAGCTGATCGAGCGCAACGCGCCGCTGCTGATCGAGAAAAAGCAACTGCGTCCGGACAGCGGCGGCAAAGGCCGGCAGCGCGGCGGTCTCGGCCAGGAAATCACGTTCGAGGTGCTGTCCGACACGCCCGTCGGCATGATCTTCATGGCTGAGCGATGCAAGTTCCCAGCCCCCGGCACCGGCGGCGGCGAAGCCGGCGCACCCGGCGAACTGACGATCGACGGCAAGATCATCGACCACCGCCGCAACGTCGTGCTGACCAAAGGCCAGATCGTGCGGCTGGCAACACCCGGCGGCGGCGGCTTTGGACCAGCCGGCGAGCGCGATGCGGCCGATACCGCAAGCGACCAGCGGCTCGGCTACACGATGCGATCAACCTGATGCCCAGGCTGCACAATTGCACAACTGCCGACCTCCCGGTTTGCTTTGACAGCCGCCGCAGCCCGTGCCATACGCTCGCGCCAAAATTCCCCTGACCCACGAGGACGACATGGCAACCAAAGCCGATCGCGGGACCAAACGGACCTGCCAGAACGGGTCGTGCGGTGCCCGGTTCTACGACCTCAACCGCGACCCGATTACCTGCCCGATGTGCAGTTCCACTTATGTGCCCGTCGTCGTGGCGCCGACGATGGCGGGCGAACGCCGGGCCCCGGCAAAGAAGCCTGAATTTGTCCCGCCGGTGCTGACGGGCGACGCACCGGAGGCCGAGGCCGAGGACGCGCTGGTCGAAGTCGAGGGTACCGAGGAGCCCGCAGCCGCTGGCGGCGAAGAAACGTTCCTCGAGACCGAAGAGGACGAGGGCGGCGACGTCACCGGCATCATCGGCGGAGCGCCCGAGGGCGAGGAAGAGGGCTGAGTCCAGTTGAGGATCGAGGTTTGAGAATCGGGGTCAGAGCCATGGGTCTGACCCCATTGACGCTTACGCCTCGAAATCGCGGATGATGTAACGCCAATAGGCCTCGATCTTGACACCCTTTTCGCTGCGGGCGAAGCCGCGCACCGAGATGCCGGCCTGATGAACGGTTTCGGCTGAGCCCGACACCAGCGGGTGCCACCAGTAGAGATCCCGGCCCTCGCCGACGAGGCGGTAGCCACACGTGGCGGGGAGCCAGGAAAGGGAACGCACCTTCTCCGGGTCGATCTGGACGCAGTCCGGCATCTTCGCCTGCCGGTTCGGATAATCCGAGCAGCGGCAAGTACTTATATTCAGGAGACCACAGGCGAGCCGGGTCAGATGGATCTCGCCCGTGTCCTCATCCTCGATCTTGTTGAGGCAGCATCGGCCGCAGCCGTCACAGAGCTGCTCCCACTGTGCCTCGGAAAAGTCTTCGAGGCGCCGTCCTCGCCAGAATGGTTCGTCGGGGTGGTCCAACCGCGTTCTCCTCCCAAGTGTGGCGGTTCGGAAGTTCGCGTCCGCCGTGTTGCAACCTCAACGCGCGAACCTCCGAACACGACGCCACACTAAGCCATTGATTATTCAAGGGTCTTTATCGTTCGCGATGTTCGGGCAGAGCTTGCTGCAAGTGGTCACGAACTTCGCGAACCGGACACTAGACGCTCATAAGCAAGGGCGCTCTTTGCTTATCAACGCCAAAAGGGCAAACTGACCTCTCGCGCCACCCCACTCGGGGATGATAAATAACCACAATTCAATCGTCTGCTCGATTCGGCAACTCCGGATCGCGGCGTACGTTGAGGGGTGAAAGCGCGAGGGACACGTCGCGGCGCCATAACGGCATGCCCGACATGGCCGAATTGCGGTGACGATGAGCGCCGGGCCTTGATCGCGCTACGGGCACGACCACGATACTCGAACGGCACGGCACTCGAACGGCACGGCGCGAAACTGGTGAAGGAACGCACGGCGTGATCGATTGGTTCGCAAGATCGAAGAAAGGCGACGGTCTCAAGGCCCGCCTCGGCGTGTTCGACTCTTGGCTCGACTCGAGCCTCGCCGGCACATGGGAAGACATCCAGGACCGCTACAACGCTGCGTCCAGCTTTTTCGCGCAATTCCGTCTCTCGGGCTGGAAGCGCGGCGTCAACGAATGCCTGTCCGAGGCATTGACGCTCGGCGCTGGCGGACTGGTCGTCATGTTTGCGCTGGCGATCCCGGCGTTCACCGAGTTCGACGAATCGAAGGTGCTCGGCACCGGCAAATACAGCGTCAAGTTCCTCGACCGCCATGGCAAGGAGATCGGCCGCCGTGGCATCCTGCACAACGACTCCGTGCCGCTCGAGGAGGTCCCCGACCACATGGTCAAGGCGACACTTGCGACCGAAGACCGCCGCTTCTTCGACCATTTCGGCGTCGACGTGATCGGTACCGCGCGCGCTCTCTTGACCAACCTCAACGCCGGCGAGACGGTGCAGGGCGGCTCGACGTTGACGCAGCAGCTGGCGAAGAACCTGTTCCTGTCCTCGGAACGCTCGCTGACCCGCAAGATCAAGGAGCTGTTTCTCTCGTTCTGGCTCGAGGCGCGGTTTACCAAGCGCGATATCCTCAAGCTCTACTTCGATCGCGCCTACATGGGCGGCGGTGCCTTCGGTCTCGAGGCTGCGGCCCAGTTTTATTTCGGCAAGTCCGTCCGCGAGGTGAACCTCGCCGAGGCCGCGATGCTGGCCGGCCTGTTCAAAGCGCCGACGAGGTATGCCCCGCACGTCGACCTGCCGGCATCCCGTGCGCGCGCCAACGACGTGCTCTCGAACCTCGTCGATGCCGGCTTCATGACAGCCGGCCAGGTGCATGCGGCGCGCCTCAATCCAGCGGTACCGGTCGAGACGCGGCTCGCAAACAGCCCCGACTGGTACCTCGACTGGGCGTTCGAGGAGATCCAGAAGGTTGCCGAGGGTCGCGGCCATTTCGTGCTGACGGCACGCACATCGATCGATCTCACGATGCAGCAGGCGGCCGAGCAGGCACTGCTGACGACCATCCGTCAATACGGCCGGGCGCAAAATGCGAAATCGGGTGCGATGGTCGTCATGGAGCCAGATGGCGCGGTGCGCGCCGTCGTCGGCGGCATCGACTATGGCGAGAGCCAGTTCAACCGCGCCACGCATGCGCGGCGTCAGCCGGGCTCGTCGTTCAAGATCTACGTCTACGCCAACGCCGTCGAACGCGGCGGCCTGACGCCGAAGTCGACGGTGCGCGACCAGCCCGTCAGCTGCGGAAACTGGTCGCCGAAGAACTATGACGGCAGCCACGGTGGCGGCGGCAGCATGCCTGCCGGCTACGCCTTCGCGAAATCGCTGAATACGACCGCCGTCGACCTCTCGCTCAAGTACGACCGCGACCGCGTCGTCGAGATGACGCAGCGTCTCGGTGTCGTCGGCGTGAAAAAAACGTGCTCGATGGCACTCGGCGACAGCGGCATATCGCCGTTGCAGCACACCGGCGCCTTCGCAACGTTCGCCAACGGCGGCAAGCTCGCCAAGCCCTATGCCATCCTCGATATTGTGAACTCACGCGGCGAGACGATCTACAATCGCGACACCGACGAGGCGGAAGCGCCGCAGGTCATCCAGCGCCGTCACGCCGAATACATGAACCAGATGCTGCAGATGGTCGTGACCGAGGGCACCGGCAAGAAAGCCGCGCTCGACTTCACCTACACCGCCGGCAAGACCGGCACGTCGTCGAGCTACCGTGACGCGTGGTTCGTCGGCTTCAGCGGCGCACTTGTCACGGGCGTGTGGATCGGCAACGACGATTTCCGCCCGATGGGCAACGTGACGGGCGGCAGCATCCCGGCGACGGCTTGGCACGCGTTCATGTCGGTCGGCCACCAGAACATGAACATCCCGCAGATTCCCGGCCTGCCGTTGCACGGCACGCAGGTCGCCGAAAAGCAGCGGCTCGACGAACTGAAGCGCTCGCAACCGGTGGTCGCCGCGGCGCAGGAGCAGACGGGTTCACGCCGGCCAAGCAGCATGATGTCGACGCAGGCGCGCGACGCCCTGAAGAAGGTGGCGCAATCGCTCCGCGTGGCAGCCGGGATTCCCGAGGAGCTGCCCGCAACGCCAGCCACACCCACACTCGGCCAACCTCCGCTTGGTCAACCTTCGCTTGCACCACAACCTGCCGCTGGACAACCGGGTGGCGCGCCGCCGGCTGCAGCATCACCACCCTCGCCCGCAGCGCCAGCCGGTCGCGGACGGCGAGCTGATGGCCAGCCGCTGGACAATCCGCCACGAAGTTCGATGCCCGCCGGCGGAGCCGCTGCCCGGCAAGCCACAGTCCGCCAGCAGTGACATTGCGCACGCACACCTCGCCGGGGAAACCAACGGGGACTGCGATGACAAGGAACCTCTCGTGATCGGCAACGTCATCCTCTTCGTCGGCCTCGCGGTCGTCGGCGGCCTCGGTTCGTCCTGGTACATGATCGAGAAGGGCTCGCGTCTGACCACGCTCCGCTCCGGAGCCTGGGTCGCCTGGAAATCCGCCGGCCGCGCCGACGCCGATCCCTACACGCGCGCCCACTTCCTGCGCCGCGGCATGCTGCCGGTGTCGTCGTCGCTCGCGCAAATCTATCAGGCCGGCACCGACGCCGACGGACAGGCGCTCTATTCCTCCTGCGATTATGTCGTCGAAGGCGATGAACCGAGCGCGGCCTTCTGGAGCATTGCGGTCTTCGACGAAGCCGGAAAACTGATCCCGAACGCTGCTGAACGCTATTCGTTCAACAGCGCCAACGTCATGCGCAGCGCCAATGGCCGCCTCGACATCCGGCTTGCCCGCAGCGCACGGCCCGGCAATTGGCTGCCGACTGGAGGCGCCGGCCGCATCACGCTGCTATTCACGCTCGAGGAACCACGCACGGTCGGCGCAGGCGGCGCTGCCGGTGACGTGCGCGCGCAAGAACTGCCCGCCATCCGGAGGATCGCATGCCGGTAATTCCCACCTGGATGCGTCGGCTGAGTTGGCAGACGGGACTACTGGGCCTCGTCTGCGGCGGCATCATCCACATCATCTCGACGCTGGTGTTGCCGCAGTTCGCGACCGCGAGCGGCGTCAAGCGGCTCGCCGACAAACTGCCGGTCAATCGTATGATCGTGCTGGACAAGGCGACCGCTGAAAACCAGATCGTGCCGTTCGTCGGGCCGGATCTGCGGCTCGCGGTCTGCCGGTTCGACGTCGCCAACGGTCCCGTGAACGTCTCGGCGACGCTGCCGGACAAGGGCTGGTCGCTCGGCATTTACAGCATGCAGGGCGATAATTTCTATGTCGTGCCTGCCGCCGATTTCCGCCGTTCAGAGGTCAACTTCCAGATCATCCCGCCAGCCGAGAAGGTGCTCGGCTTCTTCAACTTCGGGCGCAGCGTCGAGGCCAGCGCCTCGCAGGTGCAAGTGAGCCAGGCCGAAGGATTGATCGTTCTACGTGCGCCGCTCAGGGGCCGCGCCTATCAGGCCGAGACCGAAGCCTATCTGCAGCGGGCGCAGTGCGGCTTGACGCGCGGCTGAAGCGGATCAGCGCGGCGGCCGTACCCGCCGGCAGTGTTCGTCAGTCGACGAGTTGCAGACGGTCGCGCTTGACCTGAGCCTGCGAGCCATTGCTCGCCGCTTCCGGAGCGTCCGCCCAGCGCTCGTAACGAACACCTGGAAAGATCACAATCTCGGCCGAGCGCCGGTAGCGGCGACGGCGACGGAGTTTCACAGGCTGTTCAGACGGCAACGCACGAAACTCGAGGATTGTGGCCATGGCCGGCTCCTGAGCGGTGTAGGGATGATCAGCCGAGCCAAAGTCTGGCAAATCACCTGAATGACTTGACCCTATTTGAGTACTGAAAGTGTTAACGCGGTCTTAACGGCCACATTCTCGGCTGTTGATGTGGCCGACTTGCCACGTTTACCGAGTCTCAGGTTCACATAGCCGGTTCAGGGCTTCGCCAGCCAGCCATCGAGGAATGCGCGCCCCGCCCGGTCCTCCACCTCGATGAGCCACAGGTCGGAATCGAGGCGGATCTCGGAGGCAACGCGCTTGTCGATGTCCGCATCGGGCGCCTTGCTCGCCAGCACCACGAAGCTGCGGTCGCGCCCGCCCGAACCCTCGTCCGCGACGTAGCCTGAGGGCGCGGGCCCGTAGAGATCGCCGCTACCGTCCAGCCGCGCGATCCGGATCAGAATGACGCCGGCATCGGTGTCGCCGCGACGGACGACGACGGCCGGCGAACCCGCACCCGAACAGCGGCGGATGTAGGCTTTGACCCAGAGCTCGGACTTGAGGCGCATGTCGGGTCCATCGGTTTGCAGGGCTCGCGTTCTGCTCGATGAACCAGGGCGATTCAAGGCCCCGCCATCGTTGTGGGACAAGCTGTGGGATAGAGCGCCAAGTCACAATATTTATCCACTAAGATCAATGCCGTTGGCGGAGGAGGCAGCCGCATTCAAAGCGAAGCTCTGGACCGTGCCGCCCGAGCGCATGAAGGCCGGGCGCGAGCACCGGGTGCCGCTTGTGGTGCGCGCCGCCGCGATCATCGAGACGGTCGCCAAGTTGCCGAAGGACGCCTTCGTCTTCCCCGGCATGAAGGCTGGCTCGCCGCTGTCCGACATGAGCCTGTCGGCCGTGCTTCGGCGCATGAAGATCGCCGCGACCGTTCACGGCTTCCGGTCGAGCTTCAAGGATTGGGCGAGCGAAGCCACGTCGTATCCCAACGAGCTTTCCGAGGCGGCGCTTGCCCACATCACGGGCGACAAGGTGGAGCGCGCCTAACGCCGGGGCGATGCCCTGGAGCGGCGCCGCGAACTGATGGAGGCGTGGGCCAAGTTCTGCGATCCATCCGCCGCCGGCAACGTGGTGGCGATGCGCAAGGCCGAGCCCAGCGCTGGGTGAGTGGTATTCTCCAGCCCCACTTGCTGTACATACGCCGAAAGCGTACCTTGCCTCATGCCGTGGTCGCCCGACGAAATCACTCGGATCGAGATCGAGCCCGGACTATCGGCAGGCGACATGGTGACGATCGCGGTGAGCACGCCCTCTGGCACGATCCACATCATGGGCTCGGTCGATATCGACGGCAGAACGCTCGTCATCACTGGAGCCCATGTCCAGGGCGCAGCACCCGGCGCCGTCGGGATTGCCAATCTCCGTGTGATCGCCACGGCCATTCTGGAAAGGATCGACTGCGATGAAGCAAGAGTTGAAGGAGCGACTCGCACGACTGGCGCGAGCCCCGGACATCGACCGCGTGTCCTCCGGTTCACCCGCCGATCTCGTGATCCGGCCGGCTGACGGCTTGGCCAAGGTCAAAACGATTTCTGCAATCAAG
>JANLQP010000268.1:0-23180 GCA_031367895.1 Hyphomicrobiales bacterium | reverse complement strand
GTCGCCGGGTTCCCCTTCGTTTCGCGCGCTCAAAACAAGCCGATCAAGGCTGGCATGGTCACGATCCAGTCGGGCCGCGGCGCGGTCCTCGGATCGGCGTCCAGCAAGGGCGCGCTGATGGAGATCGACAAGTTCAACGCTGCCGGCGGTCTCGGCGGGCGGATGATCGAGCTGATCGTCCGCGACAGCAAGGGCAAGCCCGAGGAATCGGCGCGCATAGCGCGTGAGTTCGTCAACAGCGACGGTTGCGAGGTCCTGTTCGATGCGGACAGCTCAGGCGCAGCTTTCGCCATTCAAGAGGTGGCGAAGGATCTTGGCGTGCTCACGATCCACATGAATGCCGAGACATCGTCGCTCACTGCAGACCCAAAGATCCGCTCGTGGAACGCCTTCCGCTCGGCGCGCCAGGGCATACACGACTCGATCGCCGGCGGCTTCTACGCCGCGAAGGTATCCGAGGAGAAAAAGCTCACCAAATGGATGGGTTGCTCGCCGGACTACGCCTATGGCCGCGATTCCAGCCTGTTGTTCTTCGAATACCTGAAGCACTTCAAGAAGGACGTCGAGGTCGTCGGCGAAACCTGGCCGAAGCTGTTCCAGCCCGACTTCACCGAGCAGCTGACGAAGATCCTGCAAACCAAGCCGCAGGCCATCTACAGCTGCCTTTGGGGTGGCGATCTGACGGCCTTCATCGACCAGTCGAACATCTACAACCTGTTCGCCCAGATGCAAGTGTTCGCGATCAACATCGCCGACTATTCGATCCTGACAGCGGTAAAGAACCTGCCGAAGGGCATCCACTCCGGCAGCCGCTATCTCGCGACGTTCCCACCCACTAAGGAGAACGCCGATTTCTCCGCCGCCTATCGCGAAAAGTTTAAGGAATTCCCGTTGAACTGGTCGTGGGAGAATGCGACCGGCGCCAAGTTCGTCATCGAAGCCATGAAGAAGACGAACAGCACGGACGCGAAAAAGCTCGCCGAGGCGATCACCGGCATGACCATCGACAGCCCGTTCGGCGTCGGCGGCAAGCTGACCATGCGCGCCGAGGACAACACGCTCGTCAACTACGCGACCGGCTGGGGTCAGACGATCTCCGCTGATCCGTTTGTGCCAGACGTGCAGTCGGTCGAATGGAAGCTCATCACCGAGCTCGAGACCGAGTGGAAGAAAAAGATGAAGTACATCTGATCCGGCGGCTCTGGGCCGTGAACTGGTTGCTGACTTGCGCGTATTGCGTCTGTCAGCAACCAGGTCCGGCAACAGGCAAATTGTCGGCGGATTCAAACAAATGTTCGGACCTGAGTTCGATGGCCCCAGCCGCGGTTTTTGGCACGGAATGGCCGGGCCTTTCAAATCAGGTTCCGGAAACGGCCTGTATTTCGGCTAGACTATGCTCCGATTTCCGGAGGGCGCAATCAGCGCTCCTTGCTGCACGTTCACGTGGCGCCGGATATGGAGAAGCACATCGTTATCGATCCGCGCGTTTTGTGGAGCGGAGGACAGACATGAACAAGGCCGACGATCAAATCTGCCAGTTGATCGAGGATGTGATCAGCGGAAAAGTCAGCGACGTCGAATTCCGGCAGATCTCGCGAGAGTTGCACGACGGTGCTTCACGGGAAGCGATGGACGCTTGGCATACCGCCTCACACTATCTCGACGACGCCGACATTCGCGAACGAGACGCCGATTACGCCAGAGAGCAAATCGAGTGCCTGCGACGGCACGTCGGTATTCTCAGAGGCGAAAAGAAAACTGCCGCGGAGTAGTCATCAGCCACTCGGTCAAGAAGTGGGCTGCCGGTCCGCTGCTTGAGTTCGCTTGCACGCCTTGCGTTTCCCATCCCTCCGCAATCTAGGTGGAACTTTGGACCTTGCTGCTCTCGCCAACTGCCTGACATCGGCCTCGTGCATCGTCACCCAGACGACGAGCGGCCTGATCATCGGGCTCCTGTTGTTCCTCGTTGCTGCCGGCGTATCGCTGATCTTTGGCGTGCTCAAGGTGGTGAACTTCGCGCACGGCTCGTTCTACATGCTGGGCGCCTACTTCGCCTACACGGCCTACCAGCTGACCGGCAATTACCTGGTCGCGGTCCTGGCCGGCGGCATCGGCGTCGCGATCTTCGGCCTGCTGTTCGAACGGCTGCTGATGAGCCGGGTCTACGGCTCGCAGGTGCTCATGCAGCTGCTCGTCTGCTACGGCGTCATTCTCATATTGGACGATGTGGTCAAGATCGTCTGGGGCGCGAGCTTCCTGTCGTTCGGCATGCCGGAAACCTTCCAGACGCTGCCCATCCTGTTCGCTGGCGGAGTCGTGCCGGTGTTCTATCTTTTCCTGATCGTCGCGACGCTGATCATCGGCGCGATCCTCGGCCTCGTCATCACCAAGACGCGCTACGGCAAGATCGTGCGTGCAGCGGCGGTCAACCCGAACATGGTGTCGGCGCTCGGCCTCAACACCAGCCTGATCTACGCCAGCGTGTTCGTTATCGGTGGCCTGCTCGCTGGTCTTGCGGGTGGGTTGGCGGCGCCGGTCCGCTCGCTGGTCTCGGGCATGGGCACGTCGGTCGTCATAGAAAGCTTCATCGTCACGGTCATCGGCGGCATGGGCTCGGTCGCGGGCGCCCTGGTCGGTTCCCTGCTGATCGGTCTGGTGCGCAGCTTCGGCACGATCGGCTTCCCGCTCTTCACCGAGGGCTTGATGTTCCTGTTGATGGCTATTGTGCTTGTCGTCAAGCCGAGCGGCCTCTTCGGCAAGGACGAGGGCTGAGCCATGCTGAAACCGTCACTCCTTCGCGATTGCCTGTTCGCACTCGTTGCGTTTGCCATTCTCGCAGCGCTGCCGAGCATCTTCCCGAGCAAGGGCCTCACCGACTTCATGGTGCGTCTGGCGGCATTCGCCATCTTCGCCACGTCGCTGAACATCCTCGTCGGCTACGGCGGCATGGAGAGCTTCGGGCACGGCCTCTTTTTCGGCCTCGGCTGCTACAGCTTCGGCCTGATCATGCAGAACTTCCCGTACGTCACGATTCCAGGCGCGTTCGCGCTGACTATTCTGCTCAGCATGCTGGTCGGCGCGGTGGTCGGCGCGATTTGCGTGCGACTGAACGAAACCTACTTCGCGTTCCTGACGCTTGCGTTCCAGATGCTGTTGCACAGCCTGATCATCGCCTGGACGCCGATCACGGGTGGCGACCAAGGCCTGACAGGCGGCATTCCGCGCCCGCCGTTCCTCGGCATCCGGCTCGATAACCACTACCATCTCTATCTGTTCAGCGCCGGCCTTATGATCGCGTGCCTGCTGGCGATGTACCATCTCGTGCAATCGCCGTTCGGCTATACGCTGCGCATCATCCGCGACAACGCCAGCCGCGCCGTCTTCCTCGGCATCGATGTGTTTCGCATGCGGCTGCTGGCCTTCGTCATTGCCGGCGGGTTCGGAGCAGTCGGCGGCATCATCATGAGCCTGTTCGTCTCGGGCGCGTTCCCGGACTTCGCCTACTGGACGATCTCGGGCGAAGCGATCTTCATGATCATGCTCGGCGGCATCACTGTGTTCCTGGGGCCCCTCGTCGGCGCCATCATGCTGCTGCTGCTCAACGACGTCGTGACCAAGCTCACCAGCCACTATGGCCTGGTGCTCGGTTCGATCATCCTGCTGTTTGCGCTTGGCCTGCGAAAGGGCCTGCTCGACTTCATCAAGGACTGGACCGTTGATCGCCGCGATGGGCAGGCGTCGGCCTCGGCGCGATCGGCAGCCACGGCAGCGACAGCCGCCGCGCCCGCCGCTGCGCCAGCGCGCGCACCGGGGGAATAAGCCATGCTGAAGATCGAGCACCTTTCCAAGTCCTTCGGCGGCGTCACCGCGACCAACGACGTCAGCCTGCATTTCCCGAAGGGCTCGCTGACTGCCGTCATCGGCCCGAACGGCGCCGGCAAGACAACGTTCTTCAACCTGATCACAGGCGCTTTCAAGCCGGACAAGGGCCGGATCCTGCTCGACGGCGTCGATATCGCCGGCCTCTCGCCACCCGAGATCGTGCGCCGCGGCATCGGCCGTGCCTTCCAGATCGCGCGCATCTTCCCGACGTTGACGGTGCGTGAGGCGATCCTCGGCGCGGTGCAGGCGCATCGCGGACAACACGCCATGCTGAGCCGGCGCTTTCCGCTGCAGGAGACCGAGGAGCGGGCGCAGCAGATCATGGAGATGACGGGTCTGCAGCCCAAGGCCAACACGCTGTCGCGCAACCTCTCGCACGGCGATCAGAAGCTGCTCGATATCGCGTTGGCGCTGGTGCTCGAGCCGCGTGTGCTGCTGCTCGACGAGCCGACCGCGGGCATGGGTCCCGAAGAGCGCTGGGCCATGATCGACAAGGTCAAAGGCCTGTGGGAGCGCGAGAAGATGACGCTCATCTTCATCGAGCACGACATGAGCATCGTCTTCAAGATCGCGCAGACGGTACGCGTGCTCTCATATGGCCGCGTGCTGGCGGAAGGCACGCCCGACGAGATCCGTCGCCATCCGGAAGTCATCAAGGCCTATCTCGGCACCGAGTTCGAGGCGCACTAGTGTGGCGGTTCGGAAGTGCGCATCCAAGTTATGGCTGGCGCAGCATGCGGACTTCCGAACGTTACGCCACACTATGTTTATGACGACGCTAGTGTCCTCATCGTTCGCGAAGTTCGATCGAGGGTGCTGCGAATGGTGACGAACTTTGCGAACGGGACACTAGTCATGAGCAACCGCATCATCTTCGAGGCCGAGAACATCGACGTGTTCTACGGCACCAGCCAGATCCTGTTCCGCCTCTCGATCGCCGTGACCGAGGGGCAGACGATGGCGCTGCTCGGCCGTAACGGCGCCGGCAAGTCGACGACGTTGAAGGCGATCTGCGGGCTTGCACCGCCGAAGACCGGCAAGGTCAAGGTTCTCGGCACCGAGATGCAGAAGAAGAAGCCGCATCTGATCGCCCGCGCCGGCATCGGTTACGTGCCCGAGGATCGCCAGGTGTTCCCGGAGCACACGGTCGAGGACAACCTGCTGATCGCGGCCAAGAAGGGGCCGAAGGGCGAGGACTACTGGACGCTCGCGCGCATCTACGAGATGTTGCCGTTGCTGGTGCCGTTGAAGGAGCGCATGGCCGGACGCCTGTCGGGCGGCGAGCAGCAGATGCTGACGATCGGGCGGACTCTGATGGGCAACCCGACCGGGCTGCTGCTGGACGAGCCGAGCGAAGGCCTGGCGCCGGTCATCGTGCAGCAGATCGGCGCGCTGTTGCGCAAGCTCCGCGAACTCGGCGTCACCGTGCTGCTGGCCGAGCAGAACATGCATTTCTGCCTCGGCATCGCCAGCCACGCGACGGTGATCGACAAGGGCGAGGTCGTCTACCGCGACACGATCGAGGCGTTGAAAGCCGACGACGCCATCAAGGCGCGGTACCTAGCGCTATAGTGGGCCTGGCTTCAGCCTGACACCCTTACGTGGTGCCCGGCTGGCCAAGCACCGACCTCAAAACTTCACGTGGAAGTTGGCTTTGCCGGCGAAGCCCGGCGTCGCATCGGTCATCCCGCACAGGATGCCCAGTTCCAGCTCTCCTTGCGGCGCCTTGGGACTCTGCGGCCGCGCCGTGTGCGCCGGCGTGGGCACGGCCTGCAACAGCTGGCGCCATGCCGCCGAGGTCAGCGTGCAGCCGAGGTCACTGTGCAGGATCAAACCGGCCGATGCGATGCTCCTGGAAGCTCGCCGCTGCGCCGCCGCCAACGTCCGGAATGCGGCCGTAGCCCTCGATGCCGAGCGCCGCGTTTTTGGTGACCTGGTGCCGGACCTGCCAGCCGTAGAGGAAGGCAATGCCCTCCTCGTGGTTTTGCCAGAACGTCTTCTCGAAAAACGGGTTCAACGCACCTTCCAGCTTGCCCGAGCGCGCAGCGAGCCCCCCCTACTCGATCGGTGACGTTTGCCAGCGCTTATTCCGCCGGGACAACGACATTCCGGCCAGACTGGATCTCTTCTTTCGGCCGAACGCTTTCCATAGCCTGCCGGATACGCTTGTCCGGCATCTGGAACAAGTTGCGGGCGAGCCCGACCTTGGCCAAGCCCTGGATGAACCACTTCGTCGGATCAAAATCGAAGCGGCGGATGCCGTGCCGGTAGTCCTTCGGGAAGGCATGGTGATAGTTGTGGTACTGCTCGCCCAAAGCGAATGGGAACCACCACACATCGCGCGCCGAGACATCGTGCGTGAACTTGCGCGTACCCCATTTGTGGCAGACCGAATTCACCGAGTAGACGATGTGGCTGGTCAGCACGAGCCGCAGACCCGAGATCAGCAGGCCACCCCACCAGGGGCCCCCGACAGCCATCGAAATGAGGACCGGCAGGACGAGGTTCAACAGGCCGAACAGCGGCCAATAGTACTTGTCCTGCCATTCGATCACAGGATTATCGCGCAGGCGCTCCGGCAGTTCGACCGGTGGCAGCGGTGCCAGGATGATCCATTCCATGTGAGCCCACCAGAAGCCCAGTTGGATGTTGTAGGGATCTTCTTCATGGTCGGTGTGGTCATGATGCTTGATGTGCGACGAGATCCACTGCTTGGCCGGCATCTGCAGCACAAGGACCGAGCCCAGCGCCAGCAGATACTCGACTGGCCGGGCATATTTCACAGCGTTGTGCGCCCAGGCCCGATGATAGAGCGCGGTGATGCCAAGGCCCCCGATCGGGTAGGCCAGCAGGTGGAAAGCGATCTCGGGGCCAGAAGCGCCATTCATCCACAAGTACGGCACGGCGGCCGCGCCGGCGATGTGCATGATGCCGAGAAAGAATAGTGCCGGATAGCTGATGTGCATGGGCGCCGTTGGTAAGAGCCGGGACAGACAGCGTGAGTTACGGGTGATTGAACCCACCACTCGTTTCACTTGTTTCACTTGGTTAGAATTGCACCGGCACGCCGCACGTTTGCTACGAGTTCGAATCGCGCCAGTTGACGGCCCAACCAAGCATGTGCAACGCGTGGAAAGTCAAGGCACGGAGCCGCCGACAAAACGACGCTGCCATGATCGAACTTGGAAATTAGCCCCAACACCGGCGTTCCCAACAGGACCGCATAGCCGAGGAGGTTCGGTCTGGTGGCCGTTGCGCCACACCAGTGTCAGAGGCCGGTCAGCATGCACCGCGCCAGTTATCAGGGTCGCACGCGCATCCTTTGGCTTATACATTTGAGCAACTGCGGCCAGGACTGCGCCCAGCTCACCCGCTCAAAACCGATAGGCCAGCCGCGTGCCCTCGTCGATAGCGCGCATGGCGTCGAGTTCGGCCGCCGTCGAGGCGCCGCCGATCAAGTGCACTTTCAGGCCGCGCGCGGCAAGATCGTCGTAAAGCAAGCGGTTGCTGTCCTGGCCAGCACAGACGACGATCGTGTCAGCGGGGATGACCTTGTCCTCGGTACCGACCGTGATATGCAGCCCGGCGTCGTCGATCCGGCGGTACGTGACGCCCGTCACTTGGCTCACCTTCCGCTTCGCCAGCATCAGGCGCAGGATCCACCCGGTCGAGACGCCGAGGCCACGCCCCATGCGGCCGGGCTTTCGCTGCAGCATCACGATCTCGCGCAGCGGTGCCACGTTCTCCGGCTTGGCGAGGCCGCCGCGATCGGTGTTCGCTGCGTCTATGCCCCACTCGGCCACGAAATGGCGCGGGTCCATGGCCTGGTCCTGCGGCGGCGACGAGAGGAACTCGGCGACGTCGAAGCCAATCCCGCCGGCGCCTATGATCGCGACGCGTTTGCCGGCCGAAGCTTTGCCGTTCAGGATCTCGATGTAGGAGACGCATTTGGCGTGGCCGATGCCCGGAATTTCCGGCGCGCGCGGCGTGACGCCCGTTGCGATCACGATCTCATCGAAAACCGTGAGATCGTCCATTGTTGGCCGGGTGCCGGTTTTCACCGTGACGGCGTGCTTCTCGAGCAGATTGCGCCAATAGCGGATCGTTTCGTCGAACTCCTCCTTGCCCGGCACGTTGCGGGCGAGATTGAGCTGGCCGCCGATTCGCGCTGCCGCCTCGAACACGGTTACTTGATGCCCGCGCTCGGCGGCAGACGTAGCGCAGGCGAGGCCGGCGGGGCCAGCGCCCACGATCGCGATCCGCTTTTTCGCGACGGGCGCAGGTTGATCGAACTCCAGCTCGCGGCCGGCCTTCGGGTTGACGAGGCAGCTCGCGACTTTGCCCGAGAAGATGTAATCCAGGCACGCTTGGTTGCAGGCGATGCAGACGTTGATCTCGCGCGCGCGACCGGAGCGTGCCTTCGACACGAATTCAGGATCGGCGAGCCATGGCCGCGCCATCGACACGAGATCGGCCTCGCCGGAGGCCAGGATGCGTTCCGCCACGTCCGGCGTCGAAATGCGGTTCGAAGCGATCACGGGGATGTCGACCGCCTCCTTCAGGCGGCGCGCGGCGAATGTCCACATCGCGCGCGGCACCTTCTGGGCGATCGTCGGTACGCGCGCCTCGTGCCAGCCGATGCCCTGGTTGAGGATCGTCGCGCCGGACGCGGCGGAGGCCTTTGCCTGCGCCACGATTTCGCTGGAGGTCAGGCCGCCCTCGACCAGATCAATCGACGAGATGCGGTAGATGACGATGAAGTCTGGACCGACGCGGGCACGCACCCGCTTCAGGATCTCGACGGGAAACCGCAAGCGGTTGATCAGACTGCCGCCCCAGTCGTCACTGCGGTCGTTGGTGCGTGGCGCCGTGAACTCGTTGATCAGGTAGCCTTCGCTGCCCATCACCTCGACGCCGTCGTAGCCGGCCTCGCGGGCAAGGGCGGCACACGTGGCGTAGTCCTCGACCGTGCGCTCGATATCGGCCTCGGTTAGCCGCCGCGGCGCCTTCGGATTGATCGGCGAAGCCAGTGTCGACGGCGCGACGGAGATACCGTGCGTCGCGTAACGGCCGGCATGCAGGATCTGCAGCGCGATTCTGCCGCCGGCCTGATGCACCGCCTCGGTCACGGGTCGATGCTCATGCAGTTGATCGCTCCGGTCGAGCACCGGCCCTTTGGGCTCCAGCACCCCCTCGGCATTGGGCGAGAAACCGCCGGTGATGATCAGTGCGGCGCCGCCCTTCGCCCGATCCGCATAGAACCGCGCGACGCGTTCCGCCGGCCGGTCCAGCGTCTCGAGACGCGTGTGCATGGACCCCATGATCACGCGCGAGGAAAGTGTCGTGAAGCCAAGATCGAGGGGGGCGAGCAGGTTTGCGTATGCGGACATGGAGCGGCCGGTCTCCCGTGTTGCGACGAGTGTCTTGCCCTGACTCATTTGACTGATGAGCAATCGCGGCGAACAGTGACTCTTCCCTTGTCGTGGTTAACCGACAGGGTAGTCCGATCATGTCAGCTAAGAAATTCATTGTCGAACTCGACGCGCAGGAGCACTGGCTCAGATTTGCGCAAACCCTGTCGTAGAGCACCTGGAGACGGATCACGCCAATGCCGTCGCGGTAGTGCGCGGCGCGGTCCTTGAACGGGTGCGGCATGCAGTCAACTTACCGTTGAAGCAGGCGATGCGCTGATTGGCACGCTCGGTCATGGGGCTCCTCCGGCTTGGCAAGGCTTTGCCCGCGATCCTATGCGGTGTCGGGCGACTTTGCCCAGCGGCGGGCGCCATCGGCTTACGCGCCCTTTCTTGCAATCAATGGATGATGTATCCGCCATCGGCGACAAGGTCGTGCCCTTGGATGAAGCCTCCCTTCATAGTGGCGAGAAACACGATCACTTCCGCTATTTCCTCGGGCCGGCCGAAGCGCCCGACGGGCACGCGCGACGTCATCGCCTCCATCTTGCCGGGCTGGCGACCGTAGCTGTCGAGGTTGTATTGGGTGGCTATCGGCCCAGGACTGACAGAGTTCACGTGGATGCCGTCCTTTGCCAGATCGAGCGCCATATTGCGGGTCAACTGGATCAGGGCCGCCTTCGATGGACCATAAAGGGCATTCTCCTCGCTGGCGACGCTGCCCATCTGGCTGGCCACGTGGATGATCCGCCCGCCACCCTGGCGACGCATGGCTGGCAGCACGGACTGACTGGCGAAAAAGGCGGCTGCGAGATTGACGCCGATCACGTCGGCGAAATCCTTGCGCGTGAAGCTTCCGAACGGCTTGCGGCACCGGATGCCGGCGTTGTTGACGAGTACATCGACACGCGCGAACCGCTGCAGCGCTGCTGTGACCATCGCTTCGGCTTGCCCCTCAACGCCGAGGTCGAAAATGCCAAAGTCGGCATCAGGCGCGCCTGCTGACTTACAAGCAGCGACGGTTGCCGCCAGTTCTTCGTGGGTTCCTTCAGCCGCGAGGTAGAGGGCAAAGCCGTGGACTGCCAGCGCGACCGCGGTCGCATGCCCGATCCCGCGCGAAGCGCCAGTGACGAGCACAGACTTGCCGTTGAGCTTGGGGTCCATCAGTCGATCCTTTCCATGCGCCAATTCCGTCAATATAGCGGCAGCATCGGGGGCAGACTTGCAGTTGCCGGAGCAGCTCCATTGGACCTTGGCAAGTACGGTTATCTCCAAGATGCCCACCGATGGATCAAATCACGACCGCAGCATAGATGCCGACATTCATGCTGTCGAATTAGTTTGTCCTGGACAGCCCGACCACAGCGATGCCGCGATATGGGGTTGACCGATCGATGCCCGCTGCCTTTGACCAGGCTCATGAAAATCATGCCTCCACCCCCATGGTTTCCGCGCCTCGTTGCGTTCAGCGCAATGCAGTCGCGACGATGGCCGTGATCAACTCGGTCACAGCGACGTGGGTCGACAGGGCGATTGCGTCGACATTCGCGTCGATGATGCCATCGACGGAATTGATGAGGCCGACCTCGACACCGCGATTGAGGAGCACGGCCTCTCTCGCGGGCGTATGCAGGAGCCGGGCGTCCCGGCGTCGGGCGGCGAACGCCGCTGCGATGGCGTAGCAGCCCCAGTTCGATACAGCGGCCGTCACCAGCACGTCCGCGCCGGTGATCGCGCCGATACCCGCGCCGCCATCGGACCGCTTATCGCCGAATTTGACGTGAGCGCGGACAGCCTCGCCGATCAGCCCCATACCGATCTCGTTGCCGCCATCGCCGACCGCGACCGTCGTAATGCCTCGACGCAGCGCCTCGTCGAACAGATGGTCGATGCGCGCCCGGCCGACCCCGTTGTCGCGCCCGCGCATGTTGCAATAGACGCCGTCGGCGTTGCGCCCGATACGTTCGGTCGAGAACAACAGAGCCGGTTGGAGATCGTCGAGCAACCGGGCGGCGGCGGCAGGGGCGGCCACGGCATCGGTCGTGAACGGTTGCAGTGTGACGGCGGCAAGGCTGCCCTCGCCGCTGGCGACCCTCGCCTGCTCCAGCGGCAAAATCGTCAACCCTGCCGCCATCATGATCGATCCGATGGGCGCCAGCAGGGTCTCCTCTGCGAGCACCACAAGGTTGGCGCGTTTGGCGAGCGACAGTGCGCGGGCAATCGCGGCAAGCCCTGCTGGCCCATCGTTCTCGCCAATATGCGGCGAGAGCCACGAGCGCGTGACCGAGCCGCTCGTCATGATCACCGTGTCGCCGGGCGTCAGTTTATCGAACCGCTCGGCCGCCGCTCCGACGATTGAGGCTCCGCTGCGGGAGCGCGCCGCCGCATAGAGGTGCTCGACGCCGCGCTGACCGAGATCGATGTTGATGAGCCGGTCGAGCCGGTCGTCAAGAATTGCAAGGTTCTGCGTCGCATCCGCCATCAATCCTCTCCCACGCTCCGGTTTGGTCCGCAGAGCATCGCACGCGGTTGCAACAAGCGTCACGCCGGACAATTGCTTTCGACCTGCGGCCGTTTCTTGTCAGCCCATAAAACCGCCGTCATGATACCTCGCGATAGGTGACCGGTGCCGCGCGCACCAATCGAAGGAGCGTTCACATGCGTCGGCGTGACGTACTCGCAGGCGGCGCGGCGATGGCCGGTACAACGCTCGCCCCATCCGTGGCTGTGGCGCAGGCGTCGGATTTTCCGAACCGGCCGATCACGCTGATCGTGCCGTGGCCGGCCGGCGGACCCGCCGACATCGTCTTGCGCGCGATGGCAGATGTGGCCGGCCGGGAGCTTGGCCAACCCATCATTTGCGACAACAAGGCTGGTGCCTCGGGCACTCTGGGCCCGGCAACTATGGCGGCGACAGCGAAGCCCGACGGCTATACGCTGTCCCAGATCGCGGTGACGGTGCACCGCCTGCCGATGATGCAGAAGACCACCTGGGATCCGTTGAAGGATTTCACCTACGTGATGCACGTCAGTGGTTTTACGCTCGGCATAGCGGCATTAGCGGACGGACCGCTGAAATCCTGGGCCGATCTCGTTGCGTACGCCAAGGCCAACCCTGGTAAGGTCACTTTTGGAACGCCCGGCGCGCGCACGTCGCAGCACATCGGCATGGAGGAGGTGGCGGCGCTTGCGGGTATCCAGCTGACGCACGTGCCGTTCAAGGGCAGTGCCGAGGCGAGCGCGGCGGTGCTTGGCGGTCACGTGATGCTGCAGGTCGACTCGAGCGTGTGGTCGCCACATGTCTCGTCCGGCGCGATGCGCCTGCTTGCGATCTGGACCGAGAACCGCAGCGCTCGTTGGCCGGACGCGCCGACGCTGCACGATCTCGGGCTCGGCCGCACATTCGACAGTCCGTTTGGCATCGCCGGGCCAAAAGGCATAACTCCCGCCATCACAGCCAAGCTTCACGACGCCTTCAAGAAGGCGCTCGAGACTCCAAGCGTTATCGAGGTCCTGACGAAGTACGACATGACGCCCCGATACATGGACCCTGAGCGCTATGCGCAGTTTGTCGGCGAATACATCGCGCAGGAGCGCAAGACGCTCGAACGGTTGGGTCTTCTGAAGACGGATTGAGCGGGCGCAGTCGCTCAACTGGCGGCGAGCTGGGTGCCTTGCGAATCCTTCGCCACAACTCCCGCGTAGTTCAAGTTGCGGAACCATTTCATGTATTCGACATAAGTGATGGGCTCGTATTTCGGCGGGTTGCCGGGCCCCGTGCAACTCGGCAAGCATTCCATGACGTGCTCGGCCCAGCAGTCGAAGAAGAACGGTATCGCATAACGCTCGACCCCCGACCGGTTGAGCACACGATGCGGGGTCGCAAGAAAGCGGTCATTCGTCCAGCGTCGCAGCATGTCGCCACCATTGATCAGGAACGCCCCTTGGATCGGCGGCGCATCGATCCAGCGCCCATTGGGGGCACGGATCGACAGCCCGCGCACCTGGTTCGGCGCCAGCAGCGTCATGAAGCTCGTATCGGTATGCGGGGCGAGGCCGAACTCGTTTTCGGCCGAAGGGTCTTGCGGCGGGTAGTGCGACATCCTGAGCTTGAACATCGGATTTGCGAACGCGTCGTTGAAATAGGTTGCCGGCAAGTCGAGGGCCAGCGCATAGAGCGGAACGAGGCTCAGAGCCAGTTTCTCCAGTGCGCCGGAATAGGCGGTGCAGGCCTCGCGAAAACCGGGTAGCTCGCTCGGCCACTTGTTGAGGCAACGGTAGGGCTTGCCGGCCATCACATCAGGGTGATCGGCGGGCAAGTCGCGCGCCGAGAAGAAGGCCTCATTGACGTTCGGCTTGTTGTTGGCGTTGAGGGCCGAGTGCCGCGTGATGCCGCCCCGCATCGGCAGGTAGCCGATGTTGTACTCGTTGAGCTTGATCTCGAGCTTCTTCTCGAGCGGCTGTTCGTGGAACCGCTTGGCAGCGACAAATGCATCGTCGATCAGCGATTGCGGCACGCCATGGTTGATGACGTAGTAGAAGCCGACATTTTCGAAGACGTGACGCAATTCGGCTGCCAGACGCTCCTTGGCGCCAAGCTCGTGCTTGTGGAAGGCGCCGAGATCGAGGACCGGAATTTCCTCGACGGCATCCTCGCGGATCGGTGGCAACGAAGGGGCAAGTGTCTTCATCGGAAGCTCCAGGCGACGCACGGGAAGACAGTCGATCCTGGTCGGCGCATCTGTCAAGGCCTGATACCTGCAGGCCTGATACCTGCGGGCACCGGCGGCGGCACGAACACGGACTCAGCCAGCGCCGACGTTCCTATTCCCGCTCCTCTTCTTTGGAAGGCATGATCGTCATTGCGGGGCGTCCTCGTATATTCTGCCGTGTTCGTCGCGCGACAGCTGCAAAAACGCGCCAAACCGCCCCGCAGTGCTCTGCAGGACGGTTGCCAACCTAGACCCGGCAACTCGACGCGACAGTTGATTAGCGTTGGAGGCCAGACGAGATCTTCTCGAAGGTGGTTTTGACGTCGGTGCCGACCGTGGTCACGGCGGCAATGATGACGACGCCGATGAGCGAGGCGATGAGGCCGTACTCGATCGCCGTTGCGCCCGACTCGCACTTGATGAACCGGTTAAAGGTCTGCATCGAAATTCTCCACACGCCAGGTTGCAACATCACCACTGAGAAAGAGCCTGACCATAGCCATGCGCGCTTCCTTGGAGACCAAAGTAATTTCAAAGACTGAACGACATATTAACCCGCGACGATGTCTGCCAATTGCCGGGATCGAGGTTAACTCTCGATGAACGGCCCCATCCCAGCAAAGCCTGCACACGGGAAGCTGAATTGGTTCGATGCCTGCTCGATGGCAACCTACTCTATCACGGGACGATGGGGCCCGAGCGCGATCTCCTTGATGAGTTTACTTAAAACCGATGCGGGAAATGCCTCGTGCGTGTCCGCGGCCAATGCAAAGGCGCCAGGCCCGCCGATCACGTTGTCCTCGTAGTATTTGAGCAATCCGCCGGGGGGATGGGTGTGTTGCGGATTGAACGGCAGCGGCACGTCGCTCAGGATTGCGAGGCCGTTGATCGTGATGCCTTGTGCCAGTGCCTCATCACGCGCCTCGTTGACGCCGCGGCCGATGTTGTTGGTGCCGTCGCCCGAGACATCGATCACGCGCCGCGATGCCTTGAACGGGCTTCGAGTGAACTGCTGCACCGAGAACCCGATGGCAGCACCGATCGCCGTCCGCTCCATGAAGCGGCGCGGTGCCGCGAGCATTTTGTCGGCGAACGCCTGCGCTTCGCTCTCCGTTCCAATCGCCGTCCAGTCAACAATGATGGCCTGCGCGTCGGCACCCGACCATTCGACGTAACAGATGGCGATCCGTCCTGATGGGGCCGAACGAATGGCTCCGACCACTCGTGGGTTGGTCAGTGCCGCGGCATAACCATCCCGTTGCAGTTTGAATTTTGCGGCATCGACACTGCGGGAGATGTCAGCCGCAAGCACAAGGAGGAGATCAACCGTGTCTTCTGCCCGTGCGCGATCGGCTGGCGCGACAAAAGCCAGACCTGCAAGGACGATTGCAAAAAAGCAATTCGACATACTGCGTGGCATCGAGTGCCCTCCCGCTGCATCGAGCGGCCCGATTTGCCCGTATGACGAGCTGAAACGCGCGGTACCTGTGACCGTTCGATGTCCCACGAATGTCCATCGGGTTGTGCGATGCGTCAAGCCAAAGAAACAGCCAAAGATACGTGTGGCAGGCTCAAACCGAGTACATGATGGCTCCAGCCTCCCGGCACCACTGTGGCTTCCTGACATCGCCTTGGCGCCATCGAACGCTCGGGCTTGCCGAAAGAGTTCTGCAATCCGTTTGCAACGGTATACTTGCGGTTGTTTTTTTGTGCCGTTTGCATTGGGGCCGGAACAGATTGGATGGAGGGGCTGTGAATTTGCGAACGACGCGGAGGCGGGTCTTCGTCTCGGGTATGGGCGCCTTGGGCGCTTTGGGTGTCATTGCTTGGGAAGCGCCATCCGTCGCCGCCGAGGCCGTTGTCCTCGGTGACAGCATCGGTCAGGGTATTGCATCGACCATCGGCCTGAAAAGCGTCGCCAAGCGCAGCTTCAGCCTCCGGCGCGGCGATATCGCAGAACAATTGCGGCACGTCCCGGATCAAGCCGTCGGCCTGATGAGCCTCGGGCTCAACGACGCCGCCGATCCCGTGGATCACCTGAGCAAAAGCATCGAGCGCATCGTCGAGACGGCCGTCGGCAGCGAGAAGAAACTGGTCTGGATCGGCCCGCCGTGCGTTCTCGGCAAGTCCTGGGATAAGCGCGCCGAGGCGCTGGATAGCTATCTGAAGGAGAGGCTGTCGCAGACGGCCATCCAATACGTCAGCCTGCGCGATCAGAGAATTTGCGCGCCGAAGCTGCGCACGCGGGATGGCGAGCATTTCACCGTCGAAGGCTACAAGTACCTCTGGGACAAGATTCGCCGCGACGCGCCTCTGGCGGCCAGCCTCGAGCCCGATCCGTGCGAGCGCCAGAAGGCCGCAGCCGCCTATCGCGGGAGCAAGATTACCCTGGTGTGCAACAGGTAAGCCGACAGAGTTGGCGTGGCTTGTTCGCCAGATCCAGTAAAAGTTGCGGCCGCAGCGACACACCTCGCCAAAAAGGGAACTCAGATTGCGCGAAGCTATTGTCAACCGACGCCCCTTGTCGTCATCCTATAGAAGTGAATTTACCGTTTGGCATAAGTCTCGCATCCTTTGCCAGGAACGATTGCAGCTCGGAGAGAGAGATGGTTCGGACACGCAACTCGATTTTAGTCGCCGCGATTGTCGTTGCCGGACTGGCACAGCCTGCCGGCGCTCAGTCGGCCGCTGGACAGGCTTGTGCCAATCCGAACGCGATCGGTGTCGGCCGGGTCGTCGAGATCGATACGACCGGCGGGCCCGGCTTCGGCAGCGAGCATTTCACCTCGCATGATTTCCTGCGCAACGGCGAAATCGTGCTCACTTTCGACGACGGCCCGTGGGAGGGCACGACGACTTCGGTTCTGGCGGCCCTCGAGCAGCACTGCACAAAGGCGATCTTTTTCGCCATCGGCAAGCACGCCACGTATTACCCGCAAATCCTCAAGGAAGTGGCGGCCAAGGGGCATACGATCGGCACACATACCTGGTCGCACCCGAAGGACCTCGGCAAGATGCCGGTGGACAAGGGTAAAGAAGAGATCGAGATGGGCATCAGCGCCGTTCGCCGCGCTGTCGGCGATCAGACGTCTGCCTTCGTCCGGTTCCCCAGCCTCAAACATCCCGTCGAACTGGTGAAGTATTCCGGCGAGCGCGGCCTCGGCATCTGGTCGACCGACATCGATTCGTTCGACTTCAAGTTCACCAAGAATTCGGAAAAGCTCGTGCCCACCGTGATCTCGCGTCTGGCCAAGCGCGGCAAGGGCATCCTGCTGATGCACGATTTCCAGAAAAGCACGGCGAACTCCATTCCGGAACTGCTGACCCAGCTCAAGGCGAATGGCTACAAGATCGTCCATGTGAAAGCGAAAGGCAGCATCGCGTCGCAACCGGAATATGATGCGAAAGTCGTGGCGCAGCTCAAGGGACCGGCCGGTATCGTCAGCGACCGCCCGACATCGAGCGTCGTGCGCACGATCGAGGAAGCCCCAACGCCGGCCGGTAGCGCGGTCACGACTGCGGCCAAGCCGACAGCGCCAGCGACACCGGTCAAGAAGTAACGCCGACCGTTCGTTCTGGCCGATACGTTCAGGCGCCGCCGCGATCACTTGATCTGCTGCGGCGCCTTTTCTTCGTCTGCGTCGCGCGTGTCTGCGTGCACTTCCTCGCGGATCAGACGGTCCGTGATACCAAGGAGATACGCCGTCAGCGCCGCATTCAATTGCTGAAATTCGGGATAGAGCGTCGCTTCGACGAAACTCTTCGGCGCCTTGATCATGACGGACTGTCGCTTCATGCGGGCCTCGCGGAAGGGGCGCAGCCCATAGCGGCGGCAAAGCGCGATGAAAAGCTTGCGCGACCATGGATCGTGAATCGCGAAGCGATACTCGATCGCCGTCTCGCGGGCCTCGACCTCGCCGAGGCGGGCGCGAATCCGCCCAGCTGCCGCACCCGCCGCATCGCGCTCGCCATCCGTTTTCGCGCCGGCGAATAGAGCTTCGATCTTGCGCAGCTTGTCACGTAATTCGTCCTCGGCGTTCATTGCGCGCCTCC
Organism: Hyphomicrobiales bacterium; assembly: GCA_031367895.1. Lineage (GTDB taxonomy): Bacteria > Pseudomonadota > Alphaproteobacteria > Rhizobiales > Hyphomicrobiaceae. The sequence goes on along the minus strand of JANLQP010000268.1, from coordinate 5,122 downwards.
GTCCTCGATCAGAAAGTTGCGCCGAAATCTCTACTTGTCGAGCCAGATCTGGTCGAAGTGCCAGTTGTTGGAGATCGAGTTCTCGTGCTGCACGAAGCCCTTCACATGGCGGTGCCAGCAGGTCGCCTGTTTGCCGTGGAAGATAATCGGCCGCGCGACGTCCTGCACCAGTTTGCGCTCGATTTCCCAGACCAGCGCCTTGCGCTTGACGGGATCGATTTCCGCGGATTGCTCATCGAGCAACTTGTCGATCTCCGGTACGCAATATTTCGAGTAGTTTGCATCCGACTTGCAGGCGAAAAACATTTTCAGGACGGCGGACAGCAGTGAACGGAAACGGCGCGGCATGTGACATGGCATGACGTGTTCTCCTTCCCCGGCCACTGCCCGGAGGCTAGCACAGGCCGAACAACGAGAGCAGCCATCGCTTGATCAGAGACCTGGGACCGGGCATGAAGGCCGAACCGCCCCGGCCGGCAGGCCTCGGGGCACTTAGGCACAGCGCATCGCACCGGAGGCTCGCTTGAACAGCAACGCGAACATCACAACCGAGCGTCCGACATTCGTCACCCACCTCGAGTGCTCGGCCACCGGCGAACGCTACGAAGCCGACAAGCTGCACAATCTGTCGAAGGCCGGCAAGCCGCTGCTGGTGCGCTACGACCTAGCCGGCGTGAAGGGCGCGCTGACCAAGGCGAAGCTCAACGAGCGGCCGCGTGACATGTGGCGCTGGCGCGAGATGCTGCCCGTGCGCAAAGTCCAAGACATCGTCAGTCTCGGCGAAATCGAGACGCCCCTGATCCCGCTCGACACCACGAGCCGGGCGCTCGGAGGCAAGGCTCCTCTGCTGGTCAAGGACGAGGCGCGGCTGCCGACCGGATCGTTCAAGGCGCGCGGTCTCGTCATGGCCGTGTCGATGGCGAAGGCACTCGGCATCAAGCACATCGCCATGCCGACCAACGGTAACGCCGGCGCGGCGCTCGCGGCTTACGCCAGCCGCTGCGGCATCCGCACGACGATTTTCTGCCCGGAAGATACGCCGGAGATCAACCTCTCGGAGATTGCAATCCAGGGCGCCGACGTCTACCGCGTCAACGGGTTGATCGACGATTGCGGCAAACTCGTCGGCGATGGCCGCGAGGCAACCGGCTGGTTCGATTTCTCGACGTTGAAGGAGCCCTACCGGATCGAGGGCAAGAAGACGATGGGGCTGGAGCTTGCCGAACAGCTGGACTGGCAACTGCCGGACGTCATCTTCTACCCGACCGGCGGCGGCACCGGCTTGATCGGCATGTGGAAGGCATTCCAGGAATTGGAGGCGATCGGCTTCATCGGCGCTAAACGGCCACGGATGGTCGCCGTGCAAGCCGAGGGCTGCCAGCCGATGGTGCGCGCGTTCGAGCAAGGCGTCGAACATGCCGAGCGTTGGGAGAATGCCTCGACGATCGCGTCGGGCATCCGCGTGCCGCGCGCGGTCGGCGATTTCCTGATCCTACGTGCCGTGCGCGAGAGCGGCGGCTTCGCGATCGCGGTCTCCGACAAGGAAATCGCGTCGGCGGTGGACGAAGTCGGCCGGCGTGACGGGCTTCTGCTCTGCCCGGAAGGCGGCGCGACGCTTGCGGCTTACAAGGCCGCGCTTAAGGACGGCCGTGTGAAGCCAACGGAGTCCGCGGTGCTGTTCAACTGCTCGACCGGCCTCAAGTATCCGATGCCGCCGGTCACCGCCAAGCTCGACCGCCTGAAGCCGATCGACTTCAAGCAGTTCGTGCGCTGAGCCTGGCTGAATTGAACGGGAAGCCCGACGGTTGCGCGCTCTACCCCGCAGCACCGCCTCCGTACATGGCCCGGCGTGGCAAGGCCGGCATCGCCGGGGCCGGCCGGCCGAGGCAGGCTGCGATCACTTCGAGCCCGCCAGTCATGACGCCGTCCCACGTCAGGCGGCATCCGGGCATTGGTCCGCGCGACGGGTTGCGCTCGTTGACGAGATTCGACGGCAGATGCACGAAGCCGACGCGCGGCGGCGATTGCGTGTATCGCGCGATTTCCAAGGTGCGATAGAGCAGCGCGTTGCAGAGATAACCGCCCGCATCGCGCGAGATCATCGCCGGGATGCCGCGACGCCGCAGCCGCTCGACGATGTGCGCCGCCGGCAACAGGCTCGGCAGATATTCCGGCCCCAGCGCTGACAGCCGCGCCAGCGACGGCAGATGGCCGGCCGCGTCTTGCGTCTGATTGCATTTGTTGCGACCCCGCGTCTCGATCTCGAAGCCGGTGGCGCGACCGGAAACGCCGAAATGCAGTGCGATCTCGGGCGCCAGATCGCCATAGAGTGCATCGACGACACGCAGCCCAGCGGTCCATTCCGTTGGCAGAATGTGGCACGCGATCGTGGCACCCGGGAATGCGCGCCGCGCGGCTTCGGCGATGCGCGGCACCAGGATCGAGGTCGCGTTCGCCGGCACGCCCGGGAAGGGGCCAAAACCGGTGAGCAGAATGACGGGGCGTTCCTGGGGCATGCTCTCGTGGCTCGACGATGCGTGTTGGCGTTTGCGTAATATCAGGTGGATGTGGTGCCGGCAGCGCTGGCCGCGCGCCAGAGGTCGAGGATCTCCTCGACCGCGTGTGTCGGTGTCATACGGCCAGCGCCGACCGCGGCTTCCAGCACCGGCAAACGCGCTGCGATCTCGGGCGCGGCCTTCAAGCTTTCCATCAGCCGGTCGGCAAGCATGTCGTTCATCGCGGTCACCGCCTGCCGCCGCCGCCGTTCCTCGTGCTCGCCCGTCGAGGTCATGATGCGGCGGTAGTCCATGACGTTCGACCAGAGCACATCGAGGCCAGCGTTCGTAGCGCCTGAGATCGTGATCACCGGCGGCGCCCAACTCGGCGACACCGGCGTCAGGATGTTCAGCGCGCCCTGGTACTCCGCGGCCGCTTTGGTCGCGCGGCCGATGTTGTCGCCGTCCGCCTTGTTGACGGCGATCATGTCGGCAAGCTCGATAACGCCCTTCTTGATGCCCTGCAGGTCGTCACCGCCGCCGGCCAGCAGCAGCACGAGGAAGAAATCGACCATCTCGGCCACCGCCGTCTCCGACTGGCCCACGCCCACCGTCTCGACGATGACGACATCGAAGCCTGCCGCCTCGACCAGCGCCATGGTCTCGCGCGTGCGTCGGGTGACGCCGCCGAGCGTGCCTGACGTCGGCGATGGGCGGATGAAGGCAGCCTGAGCCTGCGACAGGCGCTCCATCCGCGTCTTGTCGCCGAGGATCGAGCCGCCGGTCCGACGCGACGTCGGATCGACCGCCAGCACGGCGACCTTGTGCCCGGCCGCAACGAGATTGATGCCGAGCTGGTCGATCGTCGTCGACTTGCCGACGCCCGGCACGCCCGTGACGCCGAGGCGGATGGCCTTGCCCGTCGCCGGCAGCAGCCGCTGCAACAATTGCCGGGCCTGCGCCTGATCGGCCGCCCTGCTGCTCTCGATGAGTGTAATGGCGCGTGCCAGCATGGCCCGATCGCCGCCCAGAACGCCCTGGGCGTAGTCGTCCAGCGACAATCCAGTTCGCCCGGAGTGCGGGCTGCCTGACGGTGCCTGTGCCGTGTTGCGGATCATGGTTCGAAGATGCGGGCGAATCGCACGGCCGGCAAGGGGGCGAGATGAACTTGCGGCGAGTACGATGTCAGTCCGATGGGTCGGGTGTCTGAGCACGGTGTTGAACCGATGGGTGTGATACCGAGCACTCCGAGCAGATCATTTTCGCCGAAAGCGGGGCAATGGGGATGGTGGCGGCCGCGGCCATCTCTATATAGATTGCGCCCCTACGACGGGGTTACGTGCTGGAGGAACATATGACACGGGTTGCGCGGAAATCGATGCTGGCGGCGGGTATCGCTGCAAGTCTAGCGCTGGTGAGCTTGGCGCCGACGCTGGCGCGTGAGCCGGACGACGGCGTCATCGTTGGACGCGGGTCCTATGTCCGCTATCTCTATCCCGCGAGCCTGCTCGAGAATTCGGCGTCGCAGCAGTACATGGCTCTGAAGCAGCAGGCGAACAGCAAGCAGGCGTTACTGCCGCCGAACCATCAGTCGGTCGAGCGGCTGCGGCGTATCGCCAAGGACCTGCTGCCGTTTGCAGATAAGTGGAACCCACGCTCCAAGGAATGGAAGTGGGAGGTGGTCGCGATCCGTTCCGACAACATCAACGCGTTCTGCATGCCGGGCGGCAAGATCGCATTTTTCACCGGTATCATGGACAAGCTGCAGCTGACCGACGACGAAGTGGCAATAGTCATGGGCCATGAGATCGCGCATGCACTGCGCGAGCACGCCCGCGCCCGCGCTGTCAAATCGACGGTCACGAACGTCGCCGGCCGGGTGATCGGCGCGCTGATCTTCGGGCAGGCTGGCGAAGTGATCGGCGCCCAGAGCGCGGGCCTGCTGACATTGAAGTTCTCGCGCGACGATGAGAAGGAGGCTGATCTGGTCGGCATGGAGCTGGCGGCGCGTGCCGGCTTTAACCCTGCCGCCGGCGTCACGCTCTGGCAGAAGATGAGCGCCGCCAGCAAGGGTGCACCGCCGCAGTGGATGTCGACGCATCCAGCCGGCGAGACGCGCATCCAGCTGATCAAGGATCACCTGAAAGAGGTCGAAGGCCTCTACGAGCGCGCGCGGACGGCCAAAGCACAGGGCGGCACGCCACCGCTCCCGGCACAGAAGAACTGACGGCATCGTAGGGCGTCAATAGGCGGCCCTGCACGTGCCGCCGTATTGCGCCGCTTCGTGCAACAGAGACCGGAACGGCGCAATACGCCCTGAAGAAGGGCTATTGCGCCCTACGTGCCCCGACCTAGCTGCCAGCTGCCCGAGCACGGCTTCGTCCATTCCCCGCTTGAACTTCCTTGGTCAACGCTCTATTGCAACGCGGCATCAACCCTAAGCGCCCGTTGGCGCTCGGGGCGGACCAGCCCGTCGGAGGTGTTTCATGGCCAAGGAAAAGTTCGATCGCAGCAAGCCGCATTGCAACGTCGGCACGATCGGTCACGTCGACCACGGCAAGACGACGTTGACGGCGGCGCTGACGACGGTTTCGGCCGCCAAGGGCTGGACCAAGACGGCGGTCGCC
>JANLQP010000265.1:0-10685 GCA_031367895.1 Hyphomicrobiales bacterium | reverse complement strand
GGCGACCGCCGTCTTGGTCCAGCCCTTGGCGGCCGAAACCGTCGTCAGCGCCGCCGTCAACGTCGTCTTGCCGTGGTCGACGTGACCGATCGTGCCGACGTTGCAATGCGGCTTGCTGCGATCGAACTTTTCCTTGGCCATTTCGGCTCTCCTCTTTGATGCGCCTTCGGATGCCCATGTGACAGCCGGCGCGTGGATCTGGACAATTGGCGCCGAAAGTCTGGCACCTTTTCTTAAGTTGCCACGCCGGATGCGTCAGTCGCATCCGGGTGCGCGGCTTAAACGTACTTCGCCTTGACCTCTTCCGCGACGTTGCGCGGCACCTCGGCGTAGTGTGCGAACTGCATGGTGTAGGACGCGCGCCCCTGGCTCATCGAGCGCAGCTGGCTGACGTAACCGAACATGTTGGCAAGCGGCACATGGGCGCGAATGACCGTCGCGTTGCCGCGCATCTCCTGATTGCGGATCTGGCCACGGCGGCTATTGATGTCGCCGATGACACCGCCGACGAAGTCGCCGGGCGTCACCACCTCGACATCCATGATCGGCTCGAGCAACTTGATGCCGGCCTTGTTGCACGCTTCCTTCAGTGCCTGACGCGCGGCGATTTCGAAGGCAATCGCCGACGAGTCGACTTCGTGGAAGGCACCATCGAACAAAGTCACCTTCATGTCGACGATCGGGAAGCCGATCAGCACTCCCGAATCCCAGACCGACTTGATCCCCTTCTCGACGCCGGGGATGAACTCCTTCGGCACTGTGCCGCCAACGACTTCGCTCTCGAACTCGTTGCCCTTGCCAACTTCGTTCGGCTCGACCCGAAACTTGACGCGTGCGAATTGGCCGGTACCGCCGGTCTGCTTCTTATGCGTGTAATCGATCTCCGTCGCCCGGGAGAGGGTCTCGCGGTACGCGACTTGCGGCGCGCCGACATTGACTTCGACGGTGTGCGGCTCGCGCCGCATGATGTCGACCTTGATGTCGAGATGCAACTCGCCCATGCCCTTGAGAATGGTCTCACCCGATTCCTGGTCGACCGAAACGCGGAACGACGGATCCTCCACGGTCAGCATGTGCAGGACGGTCGCCATCTTCTCCTGGTCGGCCTTCGTCTTCGGCTCGACCTTCATCTCGATGACGGGATTGGGAAAGTCCATTTTCTCGAGCAGCACAGGCTTTGCTGTGTCGCTGAGTGTCTCACCGGTGCGTGTGTCCTTCAGTCCACCGAGCGCAATGATGTCGCCGGCAAAAGCTTCCTTGACTTCCTGGCGCTTGTCGGCGTGCATCTCGTAGATCATGCCGACGCGCTCCTTCTTGTCGCGCGTGGTCTGGGCAAGGGCCATGCCCTTTTCGAGCTTGCCGGAGTAGATGCGGCAGAACGTAATCGAGCCAACGTGCGGGAACGACATGATCTTGAAAGCGATCATCGACAAAGGATCACTGTCGATGGGCCGGCGGACGGCTTCCCCGTCGGTTTTGACGTCGATGCACTTGTAAGCTTCACGATCGGAGGGCGCCGGCAGGAAGTCGACGACGGCATCGAGCAGTTGCTGCACGCCCTTGTGCTTGAACGCCGAGCCACAGAGCATCGGATAAAACGTGCGTGTAACCGTCGCTTTGCGGATCAGCCTGCGCAGGGTGTCTGTATCCGGTTCCTTGCCATCAAGGTAGGCAGCCATAACGTCGTCGTCCATCTCGACGGCGGCCTCGATCATGGCAGCGCGGAACTCGAGTGCCTTGTCCTTGAGATCGTCGGGAATGTCCTGCTCGGTGAACTTGGCATCCTTGCCGTCGCCATCCCAGACGATGCCCTTCATCGTGATGAGATCGACGATGCCCTTGAAACCGCCTTCGGCGCCGATCGGAAGTTGCAGCGGCACAGCGCGCGCGCCGAGCTTCTCCTTGATGTCGGCCAGGCACATGAAGAAGTCAGCACCGGTCTTGTCCATCTTGTTCGAGAAGATGATGCGCGGCACAGCGTACTTGTCGCCCTGGCGCCAGACAGTCTCGGTCTGCGGTTCGACGCCCTGGTTCGAATCCAACACGCAAACGGCGCCGTCGAGAACGCGGAGCGAGCGCTCGACCTCGATCGTGAAGTCGACGTGACCGGGCGTATCGATGATGTTCAGACGGCGCATGTTGCCGTCCCGGCCGGGCCAAAAGCAGGTGGTCGCGGCGGACGTGATCGTGATGCCGCGCTCGGCTTCCTGATCCATGAAGTCCATGGTCGCGGCGCCGTCGTGGACTTCGCCGATCTTGTGGCTCTTGCCGGTGTAATAGAGAACCCGCTCGGTCGTCGTGGTCTTGCCCGCATCGATGTGGGCCATGATCCCGAAGTTGCGGTAGTCCTCAATCTTGTATTGGCGCGGCATGGCTTGCCTCGAAGTTGTTTGTTTCGTCCGAAGTGGCGGACGCGGCTGCATTGAGCGTGCGGCTTACCAACGGTAGTGCGAGAACGCTCGGTTGGCCTCGGCCATCTTGTGCGTGTCTTCCCGCTTCTTCACCGCAGTCCCGCGGTTGTTGGAGGCATCGAGCAACTCGCCCGACAACCGCTCTTCCATCGTATTCTCGTTACGAGCGCGCGCCGCCGCGATAATCCAACGGATCGCCAGCGCCTGCCGGCGTTCGGTACGCACTTCAACCGGAACCTGATACGTCGCACCGCCGACGCGGCGCGAACGAACCTCAACTGCCGGCATCACGTTCTCCAGCGCCTGATGAAACACCGGCAGCGGGTCCGTCTTGCCACGCGTCTGAATCTTGTCGAACGCGCCGTACACGATGTTCTCGGCGACCGACTTCTTGCCCTGATACATGATCGAGTTCATGAACTTGGAAACGACGAGATCGCCGAACTTCGGATCCGGGTTGATCTCCCGCTTCTCTGCCTTGTGCCGACGCGACATGCCGTGTTCCTTCTCGTCTCTCGAGTCTTTTCGTGTCTCGGGTCTTTCGGGTCTTTCGGGTCTTTCGGCCGTTACCGGTTTGCCCGGCCCGACCTCAGATCACTTCGGACGCTTGGCGCCGTACTTCGAACGCCGCTGCCGACGGTCAGACACGCCCTGCGTGTCGAGAACGCCGCGGATGATGTGGTAGCGCACGCCGGGCAGATCCTTGACGCGGCCGCCGCGGATCATCACGACTGAGTGCTCCTGCAAGTTGTGGCCTTCACCCGGAATGTAGCCGATGACTTCATAGCCGTTGGTCAGCCGGACCTTGGCGACCTTACGAAGCGCGGAGTTCGGCTTCTTCGGCGTCGTCGTATAGACGCGGGTGCACACGCCGCGCTTTTGCGGGCACGACTCCATGTGGCGCGATTTCTCGCGATAGAGACGCTTCACGCGCGGCTTGCGAATCAACTGCTGAATCGTCGGCATGAGCCCTGTCCACGTTATCGCCGCGCGCCCTTTGCAAGGCAGCACGGCATGCGCCAAACCGAAAGAGCCGAGCCGCCCCATTTTCCAGGGCGCCCAGCTCCAATCGCCAGAGGATCGCTGAACCAATGAAGGTCCGGCGTTCTTGGCTCCTGAATCTTCTCTGCTTAAGAGGACGACAGTGTTTAGGCTCGAACTCGATCCGGCAAAAACCGCCGAGAGGCCTACGACCTATCGCGAGAGTTGGCGCAAACTATAAGGCTTGTTCTGAAAGGTCAACAGCCTCTTGCACGGCGTCGAGAAATATTTCGCCGCAGTACGGAAGACGACCCGACACCGTTGACCGCCCGACTTCGGTGCGCGACGATTTCAGCGATACGGCGCATCCCAGCCGCAAACTCTGCCATCGCGATCAACGCCCGCCAATCCGATAAGGATTTGAAGATCAACCGCTAGCCGTCGTTGCTATCGCTGAGATCAACACTGCGCAGAAAGGCTACCATCCGATGAAGATCCTGGTCCCAACCGCCGAACAGATTGCGACATTGCTGAAATCGCGAAAGGAAACGGTCGCAGTTGCGGAGTCCTCGAGTGGCGGCCTGATTTCGGCAGCCTTGCTCGCGGTGCCCGGCGCCTCGGCCTATTTCCTCGGCGGTGCCGTCGTCTACACACGGCAAGCTCGCAGCGCCCTGGTCGGCATCACGGACGCGGAAATGAAGGGCCTGCGCTCATCGAGCGAGCCCTACGCCGCCTTGCTTGCGCGCACGATGCAAGCCCGGCACGGCGCTGTTTGGGGCCTTGCCGAGTCGGGAGCGGCTGGTCCATCGGGCAATCGCTACGGCGATGCCGCCGGACATACCTGCATCGCCACCTCGGGGCCGATCGAGCGGACGTTAACGCTCGAGACCGGACATGGCGATCGCGAGGCCAACATGCGCGCCTTCGCGCAGAGGGCGCTCGAAACGCTGCTCCAGGCGTTGCAGCAGGCGAAGTCGTGAATTCGTGAGTGCGTAAGTTCGTGACGCCCGAACAGGTGCCAAGTGTCGCCACCGCACGACGTCACTTTTTCGCGCCCTCCCTGTCGAGCCATACCTTACCCGCGTCTTGCGAATTCCTCAACGCAAATTAAGTTTTTATTCAACGATCTTAAATGCTTGAGCCGTACCGTTCGAGACTGGTTTGCCAGATCTCGAGGTCCTGCGTCATGGAATCGTCTACCGTTGGCCAGGTGCAACCGCGCCCGCTGTCCCCGCAACGCGACACGGCCGCCGTGGTCGGCCTGTTTGCCGCCACCCTGTTCCTGTCGGCGCTGCTCCTCTTCTCGGTGCAGCCGATGTTCGCCAAGATCGTGCTGCCCCGGCTCGGGGGCTCGCCGTCCGTGTGGGCGGTGTCGATGTGTTTCTTCCAGGCGGTTTTGCTGGCCGGCTACTGCTACGCACATGTTCTGAACCGTTTCCTGTCGCCGCGGATCGCCCCGCTCGCGCATCTGGCGGTACTGGCGGTTGGCCTGTTGGCCCTACCGATCGGACTGCCTGCCTCGGTCTCGGAGCCGCCGGCTGGCGACGTCTACCTGTGGCTCATCGGAACGCTTGGTCTCGGCGTCGGTCTGCCGTTCTTTGCGGTTTCAGCGAACGCGCCGCTGCTGCAATCATGGTTTGCCTGCACAAAGAGCCGCCACGCCAAGGACCCCTATTTTCTCTATGGCGCTTCGAACCTCGGCAGCCTCGTCGCCCTGCTCGCCTACCCGTTCGTGATCGAACCGTTCATCGGCGTCTCGGCGCAAGCGAAGGTCTGGACGATCGGCTTCATTCTGCTCGGCCTCGCTATAGCCGCCTGCGGCTTCCTGCTGCGCGAAAGCGTGCCGGCCACCGCGGTCGCGGCGCTGACCGTAACGCCCGCCGTTCGTGCTGAGCCGCGTCCGGCCTGGAGCCAGCGCCTCAGTTGGATCGGTCTCGCCGCCGTTCCCTCGGGCCTGCTCGTCGCCTACACCAACTACCTGTCGACCGACATCGCGTCAGCGCCGTTCCTGTGGGTGCTGCCGTTGGCGATGTTCCTCGCGACCTTCATTCTCACCTTCACCGAACGCCCCCCGATCAGCCACGAGATCTTGCAGCGCCTGCAACCGCTGTGCCTTGCGGTCACGGTGTATGGGCTGGCCATGCCGGGCTCGTCGGGATGGATCATCACCGTTCCATCGAGCACGGCCGCCTTCTTCGTCACCACGATGATCGCCCATCGCGAGCTCTATCAGCGCCGCCCGGCCGCCACCAACCTGACCGAGTTCTATCTGTGGATGTCGCTCGGCGGCGTTCTCGGCGGCATGTTCGCGGCCATCATCGCACCGCAGATTTTCAACGCGATCTGGGAGTTCCCGCTGCTGCTCCTGCTCGGCCTCGCCTGCCGGTCGGGGCTCATCGAGAACGCCAAGCAAGGCACGGACTTGGGCGCTCTGGCGCGTCTGACCTGCATCGCCCTCGTCGGCATGATCGGCATCGGCATCGCCATGCGACAGGGCCTGCTTGGCCGTTCGAACGTGGCCCTGCTGTTCTTCATCAACGGCTTTGCGGTGCTGGCGATCCTGTCGCATGTGAAGCCGTTCTCGCAGCTTGTCTACGGCTTCGTCATCACGGCGACGCTGGCGGTGCTGCCGACGACAATGAACCGCGGCGAGTCCGAACGCAGCTTCTTCGGTGTCCACTATGTAGTGACCACGCCCGACACGCAGATCCGCATGCTGATGCACGGCACCACCCTGCATGGCGCGGAGCGCATCCTCACGGAGGACGGCAAGCCGACGCCGACGCCCGTGCCATCGAGCTACTATTATTCTGGTGGTCCGATGGCCCGCGGCGTCGCTGCGGCCCGCGTTGCCTCCGGCAACCTCGAAGCTCATCTCAATGTCGGCATCATCGGCCTCGGCGCCGGCTCCATGGCCTGCAACAGTGCCGCCGGCGAGACGTGGCGCTTCTACGAGATCGATCCCGTCGTGGTCCGCATCGCGCGCGACTCCGGCCATTTCCGGCATCTCTCCACGTGCCAGCCGAATGCCGACATCATCGTCGGCGATGCCCGCCTGACGCTTGCGAAGGAAAAGCCCGGCAGCTTCGACTATCTCGTGGTCGACGCATTCTCGTCGGACTCGATCCCCGTGCATCTGCTGACCCGCGAGGCGCTCGAACTCTACCTTTCGCGTTTGGCGCCCGACGGCATCCTGGCGCTACATATCTCCAACCGTCATCTCGACCTGGCGCCCGTCGTCGCCGCCATGGTCAAGACCGTCCAGGGTGCGCGCGCGATGCTCGCCACCGACATGGCCGCGAGCTCGACCAAATATGATGCGTCGGGAAGTCTCGTCGTATTCGTGACGAAGAGCGACGTTGCGATGCAGCCGATCCGCGTCCTGCCGTTTGTCGACGAGATGCCCGAAGCGGCCACAGCGCCTTGGACCGACGACTTCTCGAACATTCTGTCGGCGATCTGGCGGAAGTACCGGCAGTAGTGCTGCCGCTTAGCCCGCGATCTTCGAAAACTCCGCGACCGACAGCGTCGCCTCGCGGATTTCCGACAGCAGCCGCAATCGGTTCTCGCGGAGTTTTACCTCGCTCGCGTTGACGGTCACCGTCTCGAAGAAGGCGTCGACGGGGGCGCGGAGGTCCGCTAATGCGTTCATCGCACCGGTGAAGTTCTCGACGTTGATCGCCGCCGCCGTGTCGTGCTTGGCGCTGGCAATCGCCGCAGCAAGCGCAATCTCCGCCGCCACCTCGAGCAGATTCGGATCGTGGCGCCCGGCGTGCGTGCGCTTGTCCTTCTTCTCCTCGATGCCGAGGATGTTGACCGCGCGCTTGACGCCGGCGAGCAGGTTCCGGCCGTCATCCGTTTTCAGAAATGCATCGAGCGCCTCGACCCGCTTCACGATCAGCGCCAGATCGTCCTGGCCACCGAGCGAGAACACGGCGTCGATCAGATCGTGACGCGCGCCCTTCTCGCGCAAGTGCACCTTCAGCCGGTCGGCGAAGAACGCCAGCAGATCGAGACCCAGCGCGTGTGAGTCGACGCCCTTCAACAGCTGCTCTGGCGGCGAGAGCTTCGCCGGCAGTGTGCCTATCCGCGCCTTGAAGTGGCGCTGAATGACCCCGAGCAGCGGCAGCCGCAGATCATTCTCGAGCACGATGCGAATGATACCCAGCGCCGCGCGACGCAGCTGATAGGGGTCGCCCGAGCCCGACGGTTTCTCGTCGATCGCCCAGAAGCCGACGAGCGTGTCGAGCTTGTCGGCCAAGGCCACCGCCACCGAGACCGGCGCCGTCGGCACCGTGTCCGATTGCCCCTTCGGCTTGTAGTGCTCCTCGATTGCCGACGTGATCTTCGGGTTCATCCCCTCGGCCGCCGCGAGATAGCGGCCCATCAGGCCTTGCAGCTCCGGAAACTCTCCGACCATGCCCGAAACGAGATCAGCCTTGGCCAGCTGCGCGGCGCGTCCCGCCAACTCCGGCTCAGCGTCGACGGCGCCCGCGATTTCGCGCGCCAGTTCGGTTATCCGCTCCATGCGGTCCCATTGCGTCCCGAGCTTCTCGTGAAACGTGATGCCTTTCAACTCGAAGTGCATCGGCTCCAGCTTGCGCTTCAGGTCCTGCTCCCAGAAGAACTTGGCGTCCGAAAGCCTTGCGCGGATCACGCGCTCGTTGCCTTTCACGATCTCGGCGCCACCGTCCGGCGGCGTCAGGTTCGAAACCAGCAGGAAGCGGTTGGCGAGCTTTCCCGTCTTCGGGACTTTGAGCGAGAAGCATTTCTGGTGGTTCTTCATCGCCGTCGTCAGGCACTCGGCCGGCACCGCCAGGAACGCTTCATCGAACGTGCCCATCATCACGACAGGCCATTCCGTGAGACCGGCGTTCTCGGCGAGCAGTGCCTCGTCCTCGATCAGTTCGAGCTTCTCTTTGCTCGCGATCGCGCGCGCCTGCTCGCGGATCATCTCGACGCGCTCGGACGACGGCAGCAGTACCTTCGCCGCTTGCAGTTTCGTCCCGTAGTCCTCGAAGCCCGTCACCTCGAATGGCGCGTTGCCGTGGAAACGATGCCCGCGCGTGCTCTTGCCGCTCGCGACACCGCCGACCTCCAACGGTACGACCTTGTCGCCGAGCAGACAGATGATCGATTGCAACGGCCGCACCCAGGTAAAGGTGCCCGAGCCCCAGCGCTGTGATTTCGGCCAAGGGAAATTCGCAAGCGTCTCGCCCACGACCTCCGCGACGATTACCGCCGCCGGCTGTCCCGCCTTCTCGATACGCGCGACATAGAAATCGCCCTTTTTGGCGTCCTTCACCACCTCGGCTTCGCCGATTGCCTTGAGCCCCGCGCCCTTGAGGAAACCCTGGATCGCGGCTTCGGGCGCGCCGACACGTGGGCCCTTCTTTTCTTCCGAGATCGCAGGCGACATCGCCGGCACGTCGGCGATCACGAGCGCGAGGCGGCGCGGCGTTGCATAGGCCAGCGCCTTGCCGACGTTGAGGCCCTTCGCCTTCAGGCCGTCGCCGACCATCTTCTTCAGGTTCTCGGCAGCGGCAAGTTGCATCCGCGCCGGGATTTCCTCGGAGAACAGCTCGAGCAGGAGTTCAGACATTGGGGAGCCCACGGCTTCGGGTTGTAAACGCAGTGAACGCGGACTGCGTTCAGATGTACTCCCTAACTGCCGCGGCGGACCGGGGCAAGGGCGCCGGCGATTCTCCATAGCAAGCCGACTCCACGCGCCGGATGCGCCATGCCGGCGTGTCTCCAACACGTCTTGGCGGAGCCAAGCTCCGCTTGGACGGGCATCCGATGGCGATTTCCCATAGGTCACCGTATCCACGGCCCGGTTGCGCAAGTGGGCAACAGAAGGGCCCAAGAAAAAAGCCACGGGGCGGCTGAACCGCGTCCGAATGGGTTTTACTTGCGGCTCTCGCCGCCCCGTTACCGCCCGCTTTCTCCACCCATCGTGCCCGTCGGAGTGGCGGGTTACTCCGGGGACGTTCCCGGAGGCGATGGCAGGCTGGTGAACGTAAGGCAGCGACAACCACCTCGCACCAGGAGCGGCACCCGCATCACGCTTCCGGACGTCTCCGACAGCGCAACTCATCGATGCGAGCACGGAGAGCATGCCACGGTGCGAGAAAAGGGGGATAAGTTTCAGGAAACGGTGCGTTTGAAGTCCAGCAGAGGCGCATCCCGAGTAAACGCTGGATTGACGAACGTCAGCTGTCCCTCCAACATCGAGCGCCGATGGAACAAACCGTGGCCGCGTCGTGATGGGCCAGGAGCTGCCCAACGCGCCATGTGAACGGTGCGCCGCACAAATTAGTCCAAACCATTGGGAATTTAGGGGCCAAGGCGCGGACCTGGGACCTTTGTGGTTCGGCTCACGGCAGATTGGCCGCCTCGTCGGGCGCAGGCGCTTGTGCAGTGATCGGCTCTATGCTGGCATTGAGGACAAGCTCGGACCAAGCGCTCGCGGCGAGCTGCTCAAGGAGGGGGGTGTCGTCGCGGGGGAGTTGACGGATTTCGGCGTGGGCCTTGTTGTCGTCCTCGGGCCAGTGAATGACGCGGATCTTGTGCTGCCGCTGGCGGCAGGCGTCGACGATAGCATTGACGTTACCGATGGCGAATCCGCTCTTTGTGGTAGGGCGCATTTCGCTTGCCCGGATCGCGAGCACGGCGTTGCGCACCTGGGAGCTTCGATCGCCGGCAAAATATTCAAGCCACGTTACTGACAAGCCAGCCTCGTCGGGCCTCAGTTGGAACGCATTATGGTTTATGCCGATTGGGTTGTCGTTCTCGTCTTTTCGCAGCTTGCCGAAAGGAACGTATCTGACGATGTGATGGTCAGGCTTGAGGTTTTGGCCCTTCATTGTCGAACCATTGCCCGGGGTTGAAGGATGCCAGTCTCTCAAACAAATAGACCAACTTGGTCTGGCCAGCAGCTGTGTCAGGCTCGCTGTCGATGATCTGGGTAACGATCCAGCGCACGGTATCGTCGGGATGGCATTCTAGCGTCAAGCGATTTGCGCCGGCTGTCCACGTCGCAATGATGGAGCCATCAGGACCAACGGCGAGGCCCGGCCGCCGCTTGCCGCGCAGCATGAGCAGGACGCGCAGCAGAGTGCGGAATGCGGGCTCGGTGATGAGCCTGTCCTGGCGGTCCCATTCCTCGACATCCAGGACGGCATCGAGTTGGGTGAAGAATCGGCGCTGCCAATCGCGATCGAAGTGCATGGCGACCAGATTGGTCGCGATCTTGAAGGTGGCGCGGGCGTCGTAAAGCTGTTCCTGGAGACT
>JANLQP010000189.1:0-13890 GCA_031367895.1 Hyphomicrobiales bacterium | reverse complement strand
CGTTGCGCGGCCACGGTAAACCTGATTAGCCTTTCAGCAAACGGGGTGCATGCCCCCAAAAACATGACCGGGAGGGATGATGCAGCGTCTGATTTCGACGTGCGCCGTGCTCAGCGTGGTGTTGGCAACAGCGTTCGCCACGCAACCCGCGTGGCCGTCCAAGCCTGTGAAAATAATCGTTAATTTCGCAACCGGCGGCGGCGCCGATACGGCAGCGCGGCACCTAAGCGTCGAGTGGTTCGCCATCGCAGCGCCCGCCGCCACGCCGGACGATCGCGTGGCCAAATTGCATGCCGCGATCGTAAGAGCCGCACGCACGCCGCACTTCGAAGGCAAAGTCAAGGAGATGGGCGTCGATCTCGTGCTCGATACGCCGGCCGCGTTGCAGGCGCAGATCAACGCCGAGGTCGGCAAGTTCAAGGATCTGGTCGCGAAGGCCAAGATCAAGCTCGAGTAGTCCAATCCCAGCACCCGCGTTCCGTCGGGTTCCGAGGAGTTCATCGCATGAAGACGCTTATCCGCGCGGGCCTGTTGGCCCTCGTGACAGCCCTCGCCTCGACCAGCACAGCCCTCGCCCAGGCGCAGTGGCCGATCCCAGGCAAGCCCTTCAAAATCATTGTCGCCTTCGGACCCGGCGGCGGCTCCGACATCGCCACGCGGCACTTGCAGCCCTTGCTGGCCGAGGTGCTCGGCGTTCCCGTCATCGTCGAGAACAAGGGCGGCAGCGGCGGCATCGTCGGCACCGAGGCGATGGTGCGCACGCCGCCTGACGGGCATACGATCGGCATGATCGTGTCCTCGCACGCGTCCAACGCCGCGCTGCACAAGGCGCTGCCCTTCGATCCGGTGAAGGATTTCAAGCCGATCACCATCCTGTTCAAGGCAACGAACGTGTGGGGCGCGCATCCGTCTTCACCCTACAGTTCGATCGTCGACGTGATCGCTGCCGCCAAGGCGAAGCCCGGCAAGGTCGTCGTCGCCACGTCCGGCAACGGCACCGCGCAGCACCTCGGTTTCGAGCAATTGAAGCTCGTCACCGGCACCGACATGGTGCACGTCCCCTATCGCAGTGCCGGCGCCGCGCTCGCAGATGTCGCCGCCGGCCAGATCGAAGTCGGCATCCTCAACGCTTCAAGCATGCTGGCGTTCATCAAGGAGGGCCGCATCAAGGCGCTTGCCGTCACGTCGGGCGCCCGCAGCGCCTACGCGCCCGATATCCCCGCCATCTCGGAGGCCGTGCCGGGCTTCGACAGCACCGAGTGGTTCGCCTACGGCGCGCCCGGTGGCACACCAGACGACGTCATCGAGAAGATTTACCAGGCCATTGCCAAGGCGGCACGCATGCCCGCCTTCGAGCAGCGCGCCAAGGAGATGGGCGTCGACATCGTGCTCAACCGGCCTGTGGACTTCCAGGCGTTGATGGGCAGCGAGCTTGCGAAGTTCAAGGATCTCGTGACGAAGGCAAAGATCGAGATCGAATAATCACTGCCCTTGCTCAAACCGCAAAGATTTCGGTTGTCATGGTCGGGCTTGTCCCGACCACCCATCGTCCAACGGGTGTGGCATCAGAGATTGCCTTGCGGCCTCAGTAAGGGTATCGCATCTGGCAATCTTGGCGCCATGGGTCCTCGGGACAAGCCCGAGGATGACACCTCCGCGAGACGTGACTCCAATCCCAAAGGTGCATCCATGAAAAACCTCATCACCACGACGCTCACGGCCATCCTCGCAGCAACCGCACTCACGGGCATCGCCAACGCCCAGACGCAATGGCCGACGAAGCCCTTGCGCATCATCGTGCCATGGCCGCCGGGCGGCTCAGGCGATACGTCCGTCCGCCTTCTGCAGGCGCCGCTGCAGGAGATCCTCGGCCAACCCGTCGTCATCGAGAATAAATCCGGCGGCGGTGGCGTCATCGGCACCGAAGCGCTGACCCGTGCAGCGCCCGACGGCTATTCGATCTGCCTCGTCACCAGCGCGCACACCGCGAGCCCGGCGATCTACTCGACGATGCCCTACAACGCCGAAAAAGACCTGAAACCGGTGACGATCTTCGTCACGTCGGCAAATGTGATCTCGGTGCATCCGTCGTCCCCCTACAAATCGCTGAAGGAGGTGCTGGACGCCGCCAAGGCGCAACCCGGTAAGGTCATCGTCGCGACCTCCGGCAACGGGACTGCGCAGCATTTCGGTTTCGAGCAGATCAAGATCGCGACCGGCACCGACATGGTGCATCTGCCCTATCGCGGCGCGGGGCCCGCCCTCAACGATCTCGTCGCCGGCCAGGTACCGATCGGCTACCTCAATATTGCCGGCACGCTGCCGCACGTTCAGGCGGGCCGCTTGCGCGCGCTTGCCGTGACCGGCTTCAAGCGCTCGGAACAGATGCCGGATGTGCCGACCATCGCCGAGATGATTCCGGACTTCGACTTCACCGAGTGGCACGCGTTGATCGCGCCCGCCGCGGTTCCCGACGACATCATCGAGAAGCTCTACGTCGCAATTGCAAAGGCCGCTCGAACGCCGCAATACATCGAGAAGGTGAAGGGCGTCGGCATGGTCGTCGACATCCTGTCGCCGGCAGACTCAGCCAAGAAGTTCGCAACCGAGTTCAAGCGCCTCGGCGAGCTCGCCAAGAAAGCGAACATCAAGGCGGATTGATCCGGCCCCGGCTTCAGGCGATCCTGGGGCGCCCCCTGACGGAGACCCCACATGGCAACACCCGAAACCTACGAGATCCTCGCGCTCAAGTACGGCGAGAACACAGCCCGCAAGGGCGCCGAGAACTTCATGCACCCGACGCCCGACGACCACGCCTCGTCGATGCCGATCGATTATTTCGTGTTCGTCATCCGCAATGCCAACCGCACTATTCTTGTCGACACGGGTTTCGATCACAAGGAAGCGGCGGCCCGCGGCCGCAAGATCACCGAGGAGCCGATCGTTTCGCTGAAGCGAATCGGCATCGAGCCCGGCTCCATCAAGGAGACGATCATCACGCATCTGCATTTCGACCATGCTGGCACCATGGATCAGTTTCCGGCATCGAAGTTCCACCTGCAAGAAGCCGAGATGGCCTACGCGACGGGGAAATGCATGTGCGAGCCGTCGATGCGCACCCCGTTCACGCCCGATCACGTCTGCCAGATGGTGAAGAACGTCTACTCCGGCCGCGTCAACTTTCACGACGGCGACGGCCAGGTGGCGCCCGGCGTCACGGTGCATCTGGCGTCCGGCCATAGCAAAGGTATCCAGGCGATCCGCGTGAACACGGCGCACGGCCCCGTCGTGCTCGCCTCCGACGTCGCCCACTTCTACGCCAATATCGAACAGCGCCGCCCGTTCTTCATCACGATCGATCAGGAAGCGACGCTCAAGTCCTACGACCGCTTGATCGATATGGCGGGCGGCCTGAAGAACGTCATCCCCGGCCACGATCCGCTGATCCTGAAGCGTTACCCAGCCTGGAAGCCTGAAACCGCCGGCATCGTGCACAAGCTCGACGCGCCCAGGATTGGGTGAAGGTAAGGAGTCGTGAATGCAAGAATGCGTGAGTTCGTGACGACGGACCGCTGTGGCATGCGTCACGAACTCACGCACTCACCAATTCACGACTTCACCTGTGTCAAATCCCTGTCACAAAACAGTGACGCCCGCGGGTTATTCTGCGGGCGCAACGATTCTGAGGACCCTTTTCATGCCCCGTCAGACCCAGGCGAAGCGATTGAGTCCGGCTGCCGCCTGCGATCGGCTCGAGGAGCTGTACGCCAAGGCGACGTCCGAACTCACCCGCGCTGTCGACAAGTTCCTCGTCAGCCGTAAGCCGCCCACGCCGGAAACGCGGGCCCTCTTTCGCTATCCGCTGCTGCGTGTCATCCACCACACGCAGGAGCAGCCGCCGGCCGCCTTCGGCCGTGCCTGGGCGAAGCTGCAACGGCCGGGCGTCTACGAAACGACGATCACACATCCAGGCCCGTTCCGCTCTTATCTTCTGGAGCAGTTGGAGCCGCTGATTGCTGACTACGGCGCCCTGCTCGAAGTCGGCGTCTCAACCCAGGAGATCCCGTACCCCTACGTGCTCGAACGCACGGCCGAGGTGGCCCGTGCCGGCGTCACCGCGAACGAGCTGGCGCGGTACTTTCCTGCGCCGCAATTGGCGCAGGTCGGCGACGAGATCGCGGACGGCGCATGGGAATTCGTCGACGGCGTACCGCGCCCGCTCGCCCTCTTCGACGCCGCCCGCACGGACTTCTCGCTCCGCCGCCTCGTGCATTACACCGGCACCGACTGGCGCCACACGCAGCGCTGGATTCTGCTCACCAACTATCAGCGCTACATCGACCAGTTCATTCGCTGGGGCCTCGATCAGCTGAAAAAAACGAGCGCCTACGAACAGCTGATCCTGCCCGGCAACGTTGTCATCACTCGCGCGCAGGCCGCATCCGGTGCCGACGAGTTGATCGCCTCCTCGCAATGGCACCGTTACCAGATGCCGGCGTACCACTTGGCGTGCGGTAACAATCAGGAGGGCGAAGGCGCAACGCTCATCAACATCGGCGTCGGCCCGTCCAACGCCAAGAACATGACGGATCATCTGGCCGTACTGCGCCCCAACTGCTGGCTGATGGTCGGCCACTGCGGCGGCCTGCGCGAGTCGCAATCGATCGGCGACTACGTCCTGGCGCACGCGTATCTGAGGCAAGACCGCATCCTCGATTCCCTGGTGCCGCCGGATATCCCGATCCCAGCGCTGGCCGAAGTCCAGGTGGCACTACAGGATGCGGCCGCCGACATCACCGGCGCCAGGGGCGAGGCACTACGCCGGCGGCTCAGAACCGGTACCGTCGTCACCAACGACGACCGCAATTGGGAGCTTCGCTACACGCAGGAGCGCAAGCGCATCAACCTCTCGCGCGCCATCGCCGTCGACATGGAGAGCGGCACGATCGCAGCGCAAGGTTTCCGCCTGCGCGTTCCTTATGGCACCCTGCTGTGCGTTTCCGACAAGCCACTGCACGGCGAGATCAAGCTGCCGGGCGCTGCCAACGCCTTTTATGAGACGGCCGTCGCGCAGCACCTCGAAATCGGTCTCGCCGCGCTCGCCCTGCTGAAGCAACGCCGCGACACACTGCATTCCCGCAAGCTCCGCTCCTTCGACGAGCCGCCGTTCCGGTGAGCCGCGGCGACCCGGGGGCAGACCCGGTCAGACCGGGTCCGACCCCGTGCACAGCGCAGGAAACGGGTCGCTTCTGGCGCGCCTCGCAGGTAATTTCCGGTCCATGACTTCAGCAGGAGAAGCACCCATGCAGCAGATGCGCGCTTCGGCGACGGCCACATCCGCCGCATCCGCCCCGTCCCGCGATTACGACCAGATCCGCCGCGCGATCGCTTTCCTCACGGAAACCGCGGTGGAGCAGCCGACGCTGGAACGGCTTGCCGATCATCTCGGCCTCAGTGCCGCGCATACGCAGAAACTGTTCAAGCGCTGGTGCGGCCTCTCGCCGAAAGAGTTCGTACAGGCCGTCACCATCAACCGCGCGCGCGAACTGCTCGGCAATTCCGCGAGCGTCCTCGAAGCCGCGCACGAGGTCGGCCTCTCCGGTGGCGGCCGCCTGCATGACCTCTTCGTCACGCACGAGGCGATGACGCCCGGCGATTACAAGAGGCGAGGCGAGGGGCTAGAGATGGTCTACGGCTTCCACGCGTCGCCGTTCGGCGAGGCGCTGGTTTTGGCGACGGCGCGCGGTGTCGCCGGCCTCGCTTTCGTCGACGAGGACAAGGGGCAGACGCGTGCCGAGGCCCTCGGAGACATGACACGGCGCTGGCCGCGCGCCACGTTCCGCGAGGCGCCCGCCGAGACCGCAGTGCAGTGCCGCCGCGTCTTCGAGCCAACCGAATGGCGCGCCGACCAGCCCGTGCGCCTCGTTCTGATCGGCACGGACTTCGAGGTGCGCGTCTGGGAGGCGCTGCTGCGCATTCCGATGGGTCGCGCCGTCAGCTACGCCGACATCGCCCGCCATCTCGGGCAACCAACGGCGTCTCGCGCGGTCGGCACCGCTGTCGGGCGCAACCCGATCTCGTTCGTCGTCCCCTGCCACCGCGTGTTGCGCGGCGACGGTAACCTCGGCGGCTATCATTGGGGCCTGACGCGCAAGAAAGCGCTGATCGGCTGGGAGACGGGACGCGTGCAAGCAAGCGGAGCAACCTGATCGGTCCGGGGCACGCACCGCGTGTTGACGAACGGTGGTCGGTCGCGCATGCAGCTTCCAGCGTAGTCGTGGTAACAAGTCGCTGCATGCAGAACATCGTTAGAGCGTTGCGACTCAATCACAAGCTGGCCATGGCTGTGGCAGTGGCGTCGTTGGCGTTCGTGTTGGTGCCGAACTCAGTTGGGTTCAGCGCGAAATCCGCCCTTGTCTGGAATGCCGGCGGGCTGACCTACCTCGCTCTGGCGTTCAGGCTGATGTCGATCAGCCCGATCAAGGGCATCATGCGGCGTGCCCGTATCGAGGATGAGACCAGGGTCGTGTTCTTCGTGCTGATCCTGCTCGCGGTGCTCTCGAGTTTCTATGCCGTGTTTGCCCTGATCGGCGACGCAAAAAAACTCACGGGCAGCGTCAAGACCTGGCACATCGCGCTGGCGGCGTTGACCGTCCTCGTCTCCTGGCTGGTCATGCAGGTCATTTTCACGCTGCACTATGCCCACGCCTTCTACGCATCGAAAAATTCCACCGGCGCCGTTGCCCGCGGCATGAAGTTCCCGGACGACGACGCGCCCGACTATTGGGATTTCTTCTATTTCACGACGTCGATCGGCGCGACATCGCAGACGTCGGATGTCGCGATCACGTCGAAGGGCATCCGCCGCATGGTCGCATTTCAGGCGGTGCTGTCGTTCGTCTTCAACACGACCATCGTGGCGCTGGCGATCAATCTCGCGTCGGGGCTGATTTGAGGTCTGGTTTTCAAACCCTCCGGCCTCTTCTTCACCGGCTGGCGCTCGGCTAGGCTCGCCGGATTGAGAACAGAGGTCATGACCACATGTACTGCTTCGTTTTCTCGGCCGATCTCCTGATTGGGCTCGCCACGCCCGCGCAGGCGCAGTAGCGCGTGGCGCTGGTGATCGGCAACCGGCGGTGCGTGCAGGGCTGCCTATGGCACCCGACGACCCACACCCTGAACGCCGTTCGGGTAATGCGATAATTCGCCGTTTCAAGACTGGTGGAACCACGTGGGGCCTACCTAAGTTACGGAGAGCGCAGGCCATGCTCAAACCGGGCTGCGGTTTCTCGGCTAGTGCCATAGGACCCAGATGGGCCAGGACGAGGGACACGAAGACGACGAGGACACGAAAGAGGCAAGGGACACGCTCCACGAAAGCGAGGGCAGCATATCCCTCGACCTCCTGCTTGCCTCGCAGGTCCCTCACTGCGCCCCGTTCCGGCATCTCCCCGATCGAGTAATCGCCAACTCCCCCGCCCGGATATAAGATCAAGGCCCACAGGAAGGGATATCGCATGCTCAAGGAACCGAGCTTCACCTTCGGCATCGAGGAGGAATTCCACCTCGTCGACCTCAGCTCACGCGATCTCGCCGCCGCCCCCGCCGCAATGATGGAGGCGTTGGGCAGCAAGCTCGGCGAGAATTTCAGCGCCGAGATGCTGCGCTCGCAGATCGAAATCGGGACCCCCGTCCTCTCCTCCTTCAAGGACGCCCGGGGCGAACTTGCGCGGCTGCGCCGAGATGTCGCGACACTTGCCCGCGAGCACGGCTTGGCGCCGATCGCTTCCGGCACGCCGCCGGTCGGGCGCTGGTCGGACTTGGAGACGACGCCGAAGGCGCGCTACCAGGAGCTTGCGCGCGATCTCGGGATTGTCGGCCAGCGCCTCGTCATCTGCGGCATGCATGTGCACGTCGGCATCGAGGACCCGGAGCTGCGCATCGATATCATGAACCAGGTGCGCTATTTCCTGCCGCATCTGCTGATGCTGTCCACGTCCTCGCCGTTCTGGGATGGCCGCGACACCGGCCTTAAGAGCTACCGCCTCGCCGTCAGCCAGGAGAGCCCGCGCAAGGGGCTGCCCGGCCGCTTCAACGGCTGGGACGAGTACCAGCACACCATCGACGTCCTGGTCAATGCCGGCGTCATCGAGGACGCGAGCAAGATCTGGTGGGACCTGCGCCCGTCCGCGCGCTTCCCGACGCTGGAGATGCGGATCACCGATGTTGCCACCCGCATCGATGACGCGATCAGCATCGCCGCGCTCTATGTTTCGCTCTGCCGGATGCTTTATCGCCTGCGCCGTCAGAACCTCAGTTGGCGCAGCTACCCCGTGTTCCTGCTGGAGGAGAACCGTTGGCGCGCCCAGCGTTATGGCGTCACCGGCAGCCTGCTCGATTTCGGAAAGGGCGCATTGGTGCCGTATGCCACCCTGCTCGAAGAGATCCTGGATCTCGTCCGCGAGGACGCCGACGCGCTCGGCTGCGCCCGCGAGGTGGCGCGTGCCCGCGAGATCGCCGCGAATGGGACTAGCGCCGACCGTCAACTGGAGGTGCATCGCCGCATGATCGCCGAGAAGGCGACGCCGGAGGCCGCCATCCGGGCCGTCGTCGACCACCTCGTGGCCGAAACCGTCGAAGGCTTCTAACGCTTTGAGATGCTCACATTCAGAACAACTGCGCGGGCGACGGCGTGAGCTGTCGCCGGTTTGCATAGGCAAACTCCCGGAAACCGGGCGTTTCACAGGCGACCCGTAATTCGCGGCGATCAAATCATGGCTTTTCCGGGATTTTGCATTGAACTGAAATGTGGTCTGAGTAATAGTTATTCAACAATGCCTCTCACGCGCCCCGGCATGATCCACTAGATGTCGCGGCTCATGTTGGTCGCGGCCGGCCGTCAGGCACGAATGATCGAAGACGTCCTGATCGAAGATGGGCCGGGTTGCCGGGTTGCCGGCAACCATTGCAGGTACCGTTGGGATCCTTGCGGACTGGCCTTGGCTTGTCCGTTGATTTGGTGGAGTTGCGCATGAGTAAAGCAACGAGCATGCTGCTCGCCGCACTTGGCTTCGGCACAGCGTCCTACCTGATGTTCGTTCCCGACGTGGATCAGGCGGCATCAGAGAAGCTGGCTTCCCTCGTGCGCATCGCCGCCGACGGTTCGCGCGCCGTACAACTCGCCCGCCCGGAGCGTGAGGCGACCCGCGATCCGGCCAGCCCGCAACTGATCGCGGACAAGGAAACGTCGCTCACAGCTGGCGATAATCGTCGCATCAATCTGGCCCAAGCCTCGAACGCGGAGCGGGGCCAGGTCGCGCCGCCGACTCCCTCAACCACCGACGCCGGCCAGCGCCGCTCGACCGTCAAGCCGGTCGACGAGGAGTCGCGGCGCTCGCTGTCGCGCTCGATCCAGGCCGAATTGAAGCGCGTCGGCTGCTTCGACGGCGAACCTGATGGTGTCTGGAACACACCGACGCGCAACGCGCTCAAGACTTTCATCGAGCGTATCAACGCCACCTTGCCGGTCAGTGAGCCCGACTACATTCTGCTCACGTTGCTGCAGGGCCATACCAACCGCGTCTGTGGCAAGGGCTGCCCGACCGGCCAGTTGCTGGCCAACGACGGCCGCTGCCAGCCGAAGGTGATCGTGGCGCAGGCAGAGCGCAAGGTGCCGCGTCGCGAGCCGAAGGCCGACAACATCGACAGCGGCCAGCGCGCTGCGTCGGCGCAGGTCGCGCCGGAGGTCTTCGAACGCGAGCGGCAGGCGCAGGTACAAGCTCAGGCAAAGGCCGCCGAGGACGCCCGCGCCAAGACCGGCTTGGACGAGGCCCGTCAGCGTCAGGAGCAATTGGCGAAGGCTGAGGCCGAACGTCTGGCCAAGGCGGACGCTGAGCGCGTAGCGCGGGCCAAGGTCGCCGCAGTTGCGGAGGAAGCTCGCCAAAGGCTGATTGCCCTCGCCGACCAGCAACGCCTGAAAGAAGACGCGCAACGCCTCGAAGCTGCACTTGCCGCCGAACAGCAGCGCATGAAGGCTGAGACTGCGCTTGCGGAAATACGACGGAAACAGGCCGCCCTCGACGATCAACAGCGCGCCAAGGCTGAAGCCGAGCGCCGCGCCGCCGAAGAGCAACGGATCAAGACTGCCGCTGCTGCCGAGGAAACGCGCCGCAAGCAGCTGGTCGCCGACGAGCAGAAGCGCAGCAAGGCCGAAGCCGAGCGCTTGGCCGATGCCCGCGCCGAGGACGATGCCCGTATCAAGGCTGCAGCCCGCGCCGAAGATGCCCGCCGCAAACAGCTGATCGCCGATGAGCAAAATCGCAGCAAGGCTGAGGCCGAGCGTCTAGCCGCGGCCCGCGCCCAGGAGGAGGCCCACGCTAAAGCTGCCGCTGCAGCCGAGGACGTGCGCCGCAAGCAGATGGCTGCCGCGCTGCCGAATGCACCACGGCAGAGTGCATCTTCGCCACCCGCCAATGATCCGGCTCGTGCCGCAGCAGCGACAGCCCCCGTCATGCAGCCGCAGATCCTGGCCAATGTCATTCCGAACAGCGCAACCATACCGATACCGCCCACGTCAGCGTCGACGGACTCGGTGCCATTCACAACCGGGTCGGCAACCGAGCCTGCAGAAACGCCGGTCGTCGTGACACCAGCGCCAGCGAAGAAGGCACCGCCGAAGCCGCAGCAAGCACGCAAAATCGAGCCAAATCGGGAGCGGTCACCACAGCGCCGGCAGAACGACGAACCGCAGCCGCGCTACGTGCAGCGGTTCGTGCCACCGTCCTACGTCGGCCGTGTGCAGCAGGCGCCCGCGCCGGCTCCGCGCCCGGTTTACTATCAGGCGGCGCAGCCGAACTTCCGCGGCAGCGTGTTCAGCGATCTGTCCCGGAACGCGCCCTAACGCCGGCCTGCGGTTGCAAGACGATAGCGCCGTTGACCCGTAAGAAACGTTTCGTAGGGAACGCCTACCCGCGGACCTCGGCCTTCACGTCGGCTATGAGGCGGCGCATCGTCACCGTCTCCTCGGGGCTCGTGCACGGAATCGAAAACTCGATGTCGGATACGATGCCGCCGTAACGCTCGACAAGCCGCTTACCGATCTCGTCGTACGTACCGACCGTCGCGTACATATGCAGGATCTCGTCGTTGATCCGGGCCGGCATCTCTTCCCAGCGTTGCGCCTTCGACAGCACGGCCATCTCGTCGGCCAACGCGCCAAGCCCGTGCAGCGCGAAGGCCGCGCGATAGGCCGGCGTCGAGCAGTAGAACGCCACGCGCGCCCGCACATCGCGCAACCGCGTCTCCAGTGTCGCCTTGTCGGGCGCCGTACACACAAGCGGCTTCATGGCGATGGCCAAAGCCTTAGGGTCACGCCCGGCCCGAGCCGCACCCTCGGCAGCCGCCGGCAGCATCACTTCGCGGATGTAGCGCGGCGTGCAGACCGGATGCGGGCGCAGGCCATCCGCCACCTCGCCGGCGACCCGGCACATGACGGGATTGACCGCCGCGATGTGGATCGGGATCGCCGGAAACTCGATCGGGCCCGGATCGAACTTGTAGTGGCTGCCCTGGTAATCGAGGCTCGTGCGCTCCTGCCAGCAACGCCAGACCGCACGCACCGCCAGCACATAATCGCGCATCCACGGGCCCGGCGGGTGGAACTCCAACCCGTAGCGGCGAATGATGTGGCCGCGCACCTGGCTACCCAAGCCCAGAACGAAGCGGCCCTTCGAGAGCTTGGCCATCGTCCAGGCCGACATCGCCGTCGTCGTTGGACTGCGCGGAAAAGCCATCGCTACCGCTGTTGTCAGCCGAATGCGGCTGGTCGACGACGCGGCAAGCGCCATCACCTGATAGGGATCGTCCTTGGTCTCCTCAGCTGCGATGCCATCAAAGCCCAGATCTTCGACCAGCGCAGCGTCGGCAGCGACGGCACCGATATCGAGCGGCTTATCGGCTGCGCGCAGACCGGGGTCGAGCTTGCCGAGCGGCAGCAGCGTTTCAATGCGCATGAAGCGGTCCTCAACTTGCGGAAGGTGCGCGCAGACTTGCAGCTGCCGAACGCTTCCCGCCACAGCAGGAGCCGGGTTACGCAACAGCTACGATCGAGCACGGACGGCTCACCTCGAATAGAAGACGCCGACCAGCGACGCGAGCGCGGCAATCCAGATGCCAGCCGCGACCATGCGGCTGACGTTGGACGTCGCATGTGCGTGCTGCATCGGCATCTGCGCTTGCTTCTTCTTCTGCATCTCGAGCGCCTTGGCCTTTGCCACAGCCTCGATCGCAACCTGATCACCACTCGATTTCATGACGCGCCTCCATTCCTGCAACGCGTGGGTTGCCAGACCTGCAACGTAATAGTCCAGGCGCGCCGACACAATGGTTGGGGCTTACCGTGGCAGATCGGTTCGGCCCATCAGGAACCGGTCGATCGATGCTGCGGCCTGCCGGCCCTCGCGGATCGCCCAGACCACCAGCGACTGCCCGCGCCGGATGTCACCGGCGGCGAACAGCTTCGGCTTGCCCTTCAGCTTGTAGTCGCGCTCGGTCGCATCGACACCCTTGAAGCGGCCGCGCGCCACCACATTGAGTTCGAGTTGCTTGACCACGTCCGCCTCGATCGGGCCCGAAAAGCCCATCGCGAACAGCACGAGATCGGCCTTGAGCTCGCCCTCGCTGCCGGCGACCGGCTTCATGTCCGCACCGACGCGCGTGTAAAGCAGCTTCTCGACCTTGCCGTTTTTGCCGGCAAATCCCGTCGTCGAAATCGAGTACTCGGTCTTGGCACCCTCGGCCTGGCTCGACGAGACGCGCAGTTTCAGCGGCCAATGCGGCCACGACAGCGTCTTGTTCTCCGTTATCGGCGGCTTCGGCATGATCTCAAGCTGAGTCACCGACTTCGCACCTTGCCGGAAACTCGTGCCGATGCAGTCCGAACCCGTATCACCGCCGCCGATGACGATCACGTGCTTGTCCTTGGCCAAGATCTCCTTGGTGCCCTTGGCGATCTTCTCGGCCGAAACGCGCCGGTTCTGCTGGGGGAGGAAATCCATGGCGAAGTGCAGGCCATCGAGATCACGCCCCGGCGCCTTCTCGAAGAAATCGAACGGCCGCTCCGAACCGCCCGTCAGCAGCACGGCGTCGTGGCTGTCCTCGATGTCGTAGGCGGTGACATCCTTGCCGACGTGCGTGTTGCAGTGGAACGTGACGCCTTCGGCCTTCAGCTGATCGACGCGGCGCGCGACAACCGTCTTCTCCAGCTTGAAGTCCGGGATGCCGTAGCGCAGCAACCCGCCCGGTTGCGCGTTCCGCTCGTAGACGTGCACGTCGTGGCCGACGCGCGCCAACTGCTGTGCGGCGGCCAATCCAGCGGGACCGGCACCGATGATCGCGACCTTCTTGCCCGTCATCTTCTCGGGCTTTTCCGGCTTGACCCAGCCTTCGGCGAAACCGCGATCGATGATCGCACATTCGATCGACTTGATCGTCACCGGCTTGTCGTCGAGGTTCAGCGTGCATGACGCCTCGCACGGCGCCGGGCAGACGCGGCCCGTGAACTCCGGGAAATTGTTGGTCGAGTGCAGGTTCGTGAGCGCCTGTTGCCAGTGCCCGCGATAAACGAGATCGTTCCAATCCGGAATCTGGTTGTTCACCGGACAGCCGTTGTGGCAGTACGGGATGCCGCAATCCATGCAGCGCGACGCCTGCGTCTTCACGTCCTTCTCGGCCAACGGAACGACGAATTCCTTGTAGTGTTTCACGCGCTCCTCGACCGGCTTGTAGCCCCGGTCAGCGCGGTCATGTTCGATGAAGCCCGTGATCTTGCCCATTGTCGTGTCCCGTGGTCGCTCGGTGGTCTCAGGTGTCATCCTCGGGCATGTCCCGAGG
>JANLQP010000133.1:0-2481 GCA_031367895.1 Hyphomicrobiales bacterium | reverse complement strand
GCCTCGACTGGCAAAATGGTCGCGTGCCGACGCTCTCGGCTGGGACACTGACGACCCTGGCCACGATCCCCACAGCCCCAGGGTGGAACACGGCGACTGCCGCGCCGTCTACACATTCCCTCACCCGTGACGGCCCGGCGACAAATTCTCGGGGGAGCAGTCGCCGCGCTGCCCCGCTTCACGCGCTCGTGAAGTCTATGCATCTACAACCATATTGAGCCCGAGAGCACATGGTGCGACATTATGTCTAGACGCGGTCGCCGATCCCCTCCCGGGCGACCGCAGCGCGGCCACGACCTTCCCCCCAAGGCGTGGCCGCAGTCGTTTCCGCCACTACGAGAAACGGAAACCCCGACACAAATCATGTCGAAGAGGGGACAGCGGCCATGCTCCCCCTCACGGTGACGATGACAGAGGCGTCGGCGTGTGCGGCGTTGACGTTGGTAACCTGGGACACGCTCACATGTGGCCACGGCCCATGCTGGAAGCTGTCCGTGCTGAAGCGTGTCACGATGGACCCGATACGAGCCAACAACCATCCAGCGAATTGAGGCTGGCGAGTGTTACAGTGAGGTGCTACAGTAGCTACTGTAACAGTCGTTGAAAGCGCCTGGAATCATTGGGTTTTCTGGTTGCTCCGCTCACGCCCTACCCGCGGAGCCATTGAAATAAAATGATAATTTGGATCACCACCCGAGACGCAAATTTGCGTCCGGTCAGCCGTTCCCGTGCCGAGCGTGTTCGAAAAGCGTGCCAGCGGGCCTCTCCCCCGATCGACCGATACGTGACCGGCCCTGGATCGCTGTGAGGCCAGCGGATCTCCTGGAACGCGTGAAGGCCCGGTTGCCCGAGCCTTCGCAATTTCAAACTTGCAAGACTGATTACGGCGCGTTGCGCTGCAGGCTGCCGTAGACGCCGTCCGAGCGGGGGGCTGTATCGCGGATCTGATCGAAGATCGACTTCGGCGCGGTGTTCCGAAGGTCATCGAAAACGGTCGAGCGCGGCGCCGAAGTCTGCAGGTCGCCGAACACGCCGTCAGAACGGGGCGCGGTGTCCCGCAGGTCGTCGAACACGGTGCGGGCGTTGGCGGTGCCGGCAATGAGGCCGAGAGCGAGCAAACTGGCGATGAAGATCTTCATGGCTTTCTCCTTGAAACGTTTGTTTGGTGGCTGTGATCGATTGTTTCGTCGCTCAAATGAGCGGTTCGCGTTATGGCGCTGACTTCGCGAGATCGCCGAAGACGCCGTCCGAGCGCGGGGCGGTGTCGCGGATCTGGTCGAAGATGCTGCGCGGTGCGGTGGCATTGAGATCGTCGAAGTAGGAGCGCGGTGCGCTGTTGGCGATGTCGCTGAAGACGCTTGAGCGGGGAGCAGTGTCGCGCAGGTCGTCGAAGACGGTGCGAGCCGAAGCGGCGCCTGAGAGCAGGCCGAGGGCGAGCAGCGTGGCAAGGGCGGTTTTCATAATCATCTCCTGAGGATTGGTTCGTCGGTTCTGGACGTCTCGTTCGCTACCGTGTCGTAGCGTTCTTGGGATCATGTATGCACCCAGCCGTTGCCGGTGACAAATCACCTTGCATCACGTGCGTGTGAGCCAATCGTTATCAATTTGTTGGCAAGCTGACGGACTTGAATTGCCGCTGACAAGTTGTCACTGGCAAGATTGCCACGGCGCACGCCCAGCCCCATATTCGCTACAACCTTGTATCCAGGGAGACGGCTATGCGCCGCGCTGAGAAACGCGACTATCTGCTCGACACGGCCATCCGGCTGTTTAACCGGCACGGCTATCACGCGACCGGCGTCGACCGGCTGATGCAAGAGACGGGTATCGCCAAGACGACGCTCTACCGGCACTTCGGCTCGAAGGAGGAGCTGATCGTAGCCGCGCTCGCCAAGGTCGACGAGGACGCCCGCGACGAATTGCGCACGTTCGTCGAGGTTGCCACCGACGATCCCAGGGCACGCATCCTCGCCACCTTCGATCAACTGGCGATCTGGCTTGCCGACCGCGAATTCAAGGGCTGCCCGTTCGTGGCTGCCGCTAGCGAATTCGGCGCGCCGAACGATCCGGTGCTGCAACAGGCGCGCCTGCACAAGCGGCTGACGCTCGCCTACTTCGAGGAGTTGGTACGGGCGGCGCGCATTCCGGAGCCGAAGAGGATTGCCCGACAGATCGTCATGCTGCACGAGGGCGCCATCGCCTTCGCCCAGGTGCTCGGCCACCAGGGTGTCGCCGCGAACGCCAAACAGGCGGCGGAACGGCTGATCAGTGCTTGAGCTTGCCGTTCGCGGCCAAATCTTGGGCGAGAGTCAGTTGCCTGGCTCTCGACGAAAGCACACGTCGCCTTGTCGGCACGGAGGGCGCTACAGGCCTTGACTGACACCGTGCCAACGGATCAAAGCGCCGTGATGGTTCAGCGACACTCGGCGCCGATGTGCGCCGCTGACCGTCTGCCTTCGTTCGGTCTCGATTTCGCCGCAG
>JANLQP010000124.1:0-5325 GCA_031367895.1 Hyphomicrobiales bacterium | reverse complement strand
CCCCAGGAAGCCCCCCATCCCCGCCCCTTCCCCCGCGAGGGGGGAAGGGAGAGGCATCTCTCCTTCCGAAGGACTTTTTTGTGGGCCAGGACTGTCATTCGATGTGATCCAAATCAGCCGGAAGCTGCGCTAGCATTATTGCACTTCCGACCTAACCCTGAGCAGCAGAAAACACGTTGCCATAGAGCTTAAACAGCAGGCATCCGTGGGCGGGAACATGTGTAATCATCAGGTAAGCGCTGCGGATTTGGGGACAAGGCGAGAAGGTTGTCTGATACCCGTTGTGCAGATTGTTTGACCTTTGCTTCGCCGCTGCCCGCGCCATCCGGCCGGCTCCCTGCAGGGGAGTCGGATGGCGCAAAGTAAAAGCGATACCGGCGCCTGGCTGGTCGATGACAGGTCGAACATTTTGCTCGCCGGTATGAGACAAGCACTCTGTGATGATTGAGGGATAAAGCCAGGGTTCATCAGAGTGGATGAGCAAAATGTCAGCAGGCTCAGTTTTTTCGCGCTTCTTGTTCTTGATGTCGAGCAAGCTACGAACCTCACTCGCAAGGTCGGTCGAGTTCCATTGCGCTTCGTTGAACAATTCAGAATTCGTAGAGATCTCGCAACCAGCCTTTCGCGCGCTCGCAATGTTGTGACGAAGCTTGCCCCTGACGAGCTCTGTAAGCTCGATCGAGATGGACCGGCCATCGAACATTGCCATACAGTCGGGCTCGTCAGGTGGTCGGTTTTCGATATCTGAAATTACAATTCCGAACGCGAGCTTCAGGGATTTTGCGAAATCCTGAACGATGCCTCGATCAACGATTTTCTTGTTTGCCTCGCCTGGCGGTCTGGCAAACATCGAGGCATGGCCTTGGCGGTTCATTGCATCCGCCCATTCACGCACACCCAAAATCAGGTCGTCATCTGCGATCATTTTTCACTCTTTACATCACACCAACCTCGACTGCTCCACCGCGGCGTGGATGAAACTCCTGAACAGCGGGTGCGGCTCGAACGGGCGCGACTTTAACTCGGGGTGGTACTGCACGCCAATGAACCACGGGTGGTCCTTGTACTCGATGGTCTCCGGCAGCAATCCGTCGGGCGACAGGCCGCAGAAGCTCATGCCGACCTTTTCCAGCCGTTCCCGATAGCGCGCGTTGACCTCGTAGCGGTGGCGGTGACGCTCGGAGATGCACGTCGCTCCGTAGATCTCGGCGATGCGGCTGCCTTTGTCGAGTTTGGCGTCGAAAGCGCCGAGCCGCATAGTGCCGCCGAGATCGCCGCCGGACTTGCGCTGTTCCAACTCGTTGCCGCGCATCCACTCCGTCATCAGTCCGACGACGGCTTCCTTGGCGGGCCCGAACTCAGTGGAACTGGCCTCGCTGATGCCGGCGAGCGTGCGTGCCGCCTCGATCACCGCCATCTGCATGCCGAAGCAGATGCCGAAATAGGGCACCTTGCGTTCCCGCGCGAAGCGAGCCGCGAGGATTTTGCCTTCGGCGCCGCGTTCGCCGAAGCCGCCCGGCACCAGGAGGCCGTGCACGCCTTCGAGATAGGGCGCGGGGTCCTCGCGCTCGAACACCTCGCTCTCGATCCAGGCGAGGTTGACCTTGACGCGGTTGGCGATGCCGCCGTGCACCAGTGCTTCGTTCAGCGACTTGTAGGCGTCCTTGAGGCCCGTGTACTTGCCGACGATGGCGATCGTGACCTCGCCCTCGGGCGTGGCGATCGCCTTCGAGATGCCTTCCCAGCGCTCGAGTTTGGGGGCGGGAGCGCCCTCGATGCCGAAGGCGGCCAGCACCTCGCGGTCGAGGCCTTCGCGATGATAGGCGAGCGGCACGTCGTAGATCGACGCGACGTCGAGCGCCTGGATGACGGCGCTTTCACGCACGTTGCAAAACAAGCCGATCTTGCGGCGTTCGCTCGCTGGCACCTCGCGGTCGCAGCGACAGAGCAGGATGTCCGGCTGGATACCGATCGAGCGCAGTTCCTTCACCGAGTGCTGCGTCGGTTTGGTTTTCAACTCGCCGGCCGAGGGGATGTACGGCAGCAGCGTGAGGTGCACGTAGACGGCATGCCCGCGCGGCAGATCGTTGCCGAGCTGGCGGATCGCCTCGAAGAAGGGCAGGCCCTCGATGTCGCCGACGGTGCCGCCGATCTCGACCAGCACGAAGTCGACGTTCTCGTTGCCGGTGAGAACGAACGTCTTGATGGCGTCGGTGACGTGCGGGATCACCTGCACGGTGCCGCCGAGATAGTCACCGCGGCGCTCCTTTGCCAGGATGTCCTGGTAGATGCGGCCGGTGGTGATGTTATCCGTCTTCTTCGCGGGAACACCCGTGAAGCGCTCGTAGTGGCCGAGATCGAGGTCGGTCTCCGCCCCGTCGTCGGTGACGAAGACCTCGCCGTGCTGATAGGGGCTCATCGTCCCCGGATCAACGTTGAGATAGGGGTCGAGCTTCCGTAGCCTGACCGTATAGCCGCGCGCCTGTAAGAGTGCTCCAAGGGCCGCTGAAGCCAGCCCTTTGCCGAGCGAGGAAACCACGCCGCCGGTAATGAAGATGTACCGCGCCATGGGCTTGCAGGATACACGTCGCGGGCTTGATTCGAAGCGTTAAGTGCGCGCAATCCCCGGGGAACGTGTCGTTGATGGGGTAAGACACTGCAATGGGGTCAGACACATGGGTCAGACACATGGGTCTGACCCCTTGTGCTTGTCGTCTTACAGCGCGCCCTGGAAGATGCCGCCATCGAGCAGCAGGTTCTGGCCGGTGATGAAGCCGGCGTGCTGCGAACACATGAAGGCTGCGGCAGCGCCGAACTCCTCGGGCTGGCCGAAGCGGCCGGCGGGAACGGCAGCCTTGCGCGTTTCCATCGCCTTCTCGACCGGGATGCCCTGCATCTGCGCCGCCTTGGCCGTCGATCCGCGCAGGCGATCCGTTTCGAACGGTCCCGGCAGGATGTTGTTGATCGTAACGTTGTGGCGGACGGCCTTGCGGGCGATCACCGCGACGCCGCCGGTCAAGCCCGCACGCGCACCATTCGACAATTCCAGTGAGGCGATCGGTGCCTTCACTGATTGGCTGGTGATGTTGAGGATGCGGCCGAACTTGCGATCCATCATGCCGTAGACGGTGGCCTTGATCAGCGCGATCGGCGTGATCATGTTCCACTCGACCGCCTTGCGCCAATCGTCGAGCGTGAAGTCCTTGAAATCGCCGGGGGGCGGGCCGCCCGCGTTGGTGATCAGGATGTCTGGGTTGGGGCAGGCGGCGAGAATCAGGGCGCGGCCGGCGTCCGTCGTCACGTCGCAGGTGATCGCGGTGACCTTGACGTTGGCGGCCTTGCGGATCTCTTCTGCCGTCGCCTCGATGTCGGCCTTGGTGCGCGCCGAGATCACGACGTTGACGCCTTCCTTGGCGAGTTGCATGGCGCAGGCTTTGCCGAGGCCTTTCGATGCGGCGCAGACAATCGCCGTTCTGCCGTTGATGCCGAGATCCATGGGGGTCCTCCTTGGGGGTTGGATGGCTTGAGATGACCGGGGGACGAGACCAAAATCAACCATCTTGCATATTTCTTCTTGCAATAACTTTGCGAAACACTATGCTTTGCGTTGCAGAGTTAATTTCAGCGACGGGGACGCGGGCTTCATGACGGATCTCGACCGGGCGCTGGCCGATATCGCGGCAATCAAATCGCAGATGGCGCGCAGCGTCATCTTTCGCGGTTATGGTCCCGAGGCGCTGGCGGCGACCGGGGTGCTGGCGGCGGTTGCTGCGGGCGCGCAAGCGTATCTCGTGGCGGACTCGGTGGCGTCGCCAACTGGCTTTCTCGGCGTGTGGGCGGCAACAGCTGTTCTGGCCGCGCTGATCATCGTGTTCGAGGCTGTCCGGCGCGCGCGGCAGGCACACGGCCGCATGGCTGACGAGATGCTGCTGAGCGCCGTCGAGCAGTTTCTGCCGGCCGGTGCCGCGGGCATCCTGCTGACGCTCGTGCTGCAACGGTCGGCGCCGGAGACGCTGTGGATGTTGCCGGGGCTGTGGCAGATCATTCTCTCGCTCGGCATCTTTGCAGCGTCCGCCTCGCTGCCGCGCACGATGCTGCTCGTCGCCGTCTGGTATCTGGCGACGGGCCTTGCCTGCCTCGTCTTCGCGAGCGGGACCGCTCAGTTCGCACCTATCGCAATGGGCTTGCCCTTCTGCGTCGGTCAACTCCTCGCAGCCGCTGTGCTGCATTTTGCTTACCGGGATTGCCATGTCGAAATCAGATAAGGACGACACCTCGAACGGCCGTTTCGCCTACGAGGGGCTCGATCGCGTCATCCACGAAAAGGCGCGGCTCGGCGTGCTGACGTCGCTGGTCGCCAATCCCAAGGGCTTGCCTTTCAGCGATCTGAAGCAGCTTTGCGGCCTGACCGACGGCAACTTGAGCCGGCATCTGCAGGTCTTGAAAGACGACGGGGTCGTCGAGATCGAGAAGAGCTTCGAGAACAACCGTCCGCTGACGTGGTGCCGGATCACGGCTGCTGGCCGCAAGCGCTATCTCGATTATCTCGCCGTGCTCGAGCAGGTGGTGAAGGACGCAGCCGCGGCGATGGGCAGGGACGGGGCGGCGGAGTTGCGGCCGAAGCTGTCGACCGGGTGAGGGCGACTGGCTCGGTGGCCATGCCCGAACAACAACCGGACTAGCCCTGCCGATTGCGGCCGGGCGCCAGAACATGCGTCTCTTTTTTTGCCTGGAAACTCTGTGGTACAAAGTAGTCTCTATAGAAAAGTAAAGATCTGCGGCGTCGTCGCACTTGACCCTCACGCAAACCGAAAAGCGAGCACACCATGAGCACCACTACGGCAATTGCCGACTCCGCGGACACCGCGAAAATTCTGCTGCGAATTCCATTGCTGCCTGAGCACTCTGCGTTGCTTGGGCCCGTAGCACGCAAACTGGTTGTGCGATTGGGATCGACGTACGCCGCGATCTTGCTGACCGCGTTCATCGCCTCAATGACCGCCAACAATCCCGTGATCGAAGCGTTGGCGCTCGGTGCCATGTTGCCGGGCGGCGGATTTCTGCTCTGGGCTGGAACGGAGTGTGCGGGGCAAATCGCACACATCGTGCTGGCTCTCGGTTGCCTCGGCCTGTTCGGTACCGCGCTCGTGCTCTGGTTTGCGACCGGGAACGTGCTGGCGCCGCTTGTCGTGTGGGCATTCACAGCCGTCGCCGCTGCCGCGATGGCTTACGCACATATTGACGCCGTGGCTTGGACAGCAGCGCTGCATCTGGTTCCGATCGGCATCTTGTCGCTGCTTGTGTTGTTGGCACTCGGTATGCAAA
>JANLQP010000121.1:0-9637 GCA_031367895.1 Hyphomicrobiales bacterium | reverse complement strand
CCACAACTCCCGCGACTTCGTGCCTGGGCGCTTCTCCGACGTCGGCCAGAGCACGCCACACCGCCGTCACGCCGACGTCCGAGAAACCTGCACCAAAGCCGACAAGCAACAGTGCTCGCCGCCTCAAGCCTTTTCGGGCGTGTCCCGATCCGACCTTTCACCCTCTTTGGGGTGATACTCGCGGATCACCAGTTTCGCCTGCCCCTCGTGACCGATAGGCATCGCCTGCAGCAGAACATTGAAGCCTTTCCCATCTTCGTGCGGGAAGGCACTTCCGACATTAAGCCAGAAGTCGTCCTGTTTTGGCCGGGCTACTACGGAGTAGACCCATTAGCCGACGAAGTTGCTTTGACGCGAAAGGGTGAATAAACTTGCTTCTATGTCGGAAAAACTCGTCATCTGGACACTAGACTGGGTCCCTGCAGGGGCCGCCCCACGCGGCTTCGTGCGCGATCTGCGCCTGCGATGGGCGGCGGAGGAAGCTGGCTTGTCGTACGAGGTGCGCACCGTGCCCTTCGACGGTCGGGAGACCAATCATCTCGACCGTCAGCCGTTTGGGCAGGTGCCCTACCTGACCGACGGCGATGTCAGCATGTTCGAGAGCGGTGCGGGTCTGCTGCACCTGGCTCGCCGCAGCGAGGCATTGATGCCGCGCGATTCCGTTGGCGAAGCGGAAACGCTGCAGTGGGTGGTCGCTGCGCTCAATTCAATTGAAATGGTCACTGTGCCGTGGTGGTTCCTCACAATTTCAGGGCAGGCTGATAACGGCCTCGTTGGCTGGATGAACCAACGGCTTGCCCACATGGAAAGAGTGCTGTGCGAGCGCCAGTGGCTCGCAGCAAATCGCTTTACCGTCGCTGACCTGCTGATGGCGGATGTGCTGCGCATCGGCCTTGTTCGCGCCCATGGCGAGCGTCCAGCAACCGAAGCCTACATCAAACGCATCACTGAGCGCCCCGCCTTCCGTAAGGCGCATGCCGACCAGATGGCGCATTTTGCGGCTGCTGACAAAACGCGGACGCAGCTCAAATAATGGGTTGCCCAAACGACAAAGCCTCCCTTGCCTTGTCCTGCAACGTTGTCGGCATGTGACCCGAAGCAATTCGTCGCCACTGTAAACAGACGACTTGCCACGAGTATCGCCTCAGTTCATCGGCGTCGCCTTAACATACGCGACAAGCTGCTCAAGTACCTTGCCCCAGCCCTGACTGAAGCCCATCTTCTCGTGCGCCTCGGCGTGTTCCTTTGTCGTGTGTACCGCAGTGGCCGTGTATTTGCAGCCGCCGTTGCCGTGTGGCTCGAACGCGAGCACAGCGGTGAAGAACCATGGAGCCAATTTGGGGTCGAGTGGCCTGAAACCCGGACCGAGCGCAGAGGTCCAGACAAGCTTGCGGTTCGGTACGATTTCCAAGTAGCAGCCAGGATGTGCAGGCAGCTTGTTGCCATCCGGATCTACCATTTGAGTGAAAAATTGTCCGCCTGGCTTCAGGTCAATCTCGCACTCGACCGTGCGATACGGTTTCGGACAAAACCACGGCATCAAATGCTTGGGGGTCGTCCAGGCCTTGAACACTAGCTCCGGCGTAACGTCCACCACGCGCTCTAGCACTAGGTCTTGCTCATTCTCCTTTGTCATCATCGTTCTCCTTCATTGTTAGTAGATGGGCATCAAGTTGGTCGAGACGGCGCTCCCAGAGTTCTCGCCGATTCGTGATCCAGTGTTCGGCTGCCAGCAGAGGCTTGGGCGCGAGCTCGTATGTTCGCACGCGACCAAATTTCTTTGATTTCACCAATCCGGACTTTTCCAACATGCCCAAGTGCTGCGTAAAGGACGGCAGTGCCATGTTGAATGGTTGAGCTAGCTCGAGGGTGGACACAGGCCCGCGGCACAAGCGCTTGAGCACTGCCCGACGTGTCGGGTCCGCCAGCGCCTGGAACACTTGATTGAGTTGCTCGATTTGGTTAGGCATGAACCTAACTATACCGATGGCGAATACTTAGGTCAATACCTAACTAGGCGACGCGCTGCCGCGCAAAGGGCAAGATTGTTGCGGGATCATTTCGCGTCATTGAGATGTGGTGCCAGGCCCGTGCGACGGCAAGTTACAAAGGTCTCTTGTTGGCCCGTCACGTCTTCGCATCGGATGGGCATGTCTGCTCCACCCTGAAAGCAGGCGGTGTCAATCGGCGCCGAACTTTGCCAGTCAGTATATGGCCCGTTTGACTCCACCCTTGTTTTGCTACGCGACGCTGGTCGCAAGGTGAGCCTGTCGCGTTGACGGTGCCTTCGTTCAGACCTGCATGCCGGCGTGTTTGCTTGTTGATCAGGGGTTAGACAGTCCAGGCACTAAGCTATTGAAAATCCTTGAACGATCCGAGTGTCTAACTTTCTTCTAATCCATTGAAATTACTGTATTGCTTAACTCCGTAGGGAGCGCAAAATTGTTGATATATTTCAATAGTTCAGATATTAGTTAGACAGCGGTGGGAGTCGCATGTGGTGAGCAGTGTTCCCATCATCCACGAAGTTGCCTAGCGCACTGCGCCTACGATCTTCGAGTTCGATAGTTGGGCACGATCGCCTCTGCGTTCACCCGCGTTTCGCAAGCGGCGGCTTCCCACCGTAGATCGACCGTCGGCACAAGGCCGCGCCGGCTACTCGATTGAACCTTCTCGGACATAAAAAATTCAATGGCGTAGATGCGATCGTGCGAGGCGCCAAATTTGCGGACATGGTCTTGTCAGGGAATCTGTATCAACGGAAGGCCTATGGCCGAAGACCGCGGCACCTTCAACAGCGGGCAAAAATGACTCAATCAGCGGAGACGGAAGGAGACGAGGAATTCAAGGCGGCGTCATGCCATGCTGCTGCGCAGCCACCCACCATTTCCATCACGTGTCGAGCAGAGATCGTCTGAGCGCAAAGCCGATCACCGTCATTTGCGGTATCCAGCTCCCCGTGAATTCCTCGACAACCACACGCGCCGATGGGGTTGCAGCCATCTGCGGCAAAAGCCCGATCTGAGGTGCTATCCCTGCTGCCGCTTGCGCCATAGCAGTTCTCAGTTTTACGAGGGCATTCGACAGCGTGCCATCTTTGAACTTCGGCGTCAGAACCACATGCAGGATCGCGAGCAGGCCCGGCGCATCGCACAGGTGCCGAAGCAGACTGGGCACCACCGGATCGAACCGCGTGCGGTCACCAAAACCGAAATCATTGATCATGCGGCGGATGTGGCTCGGCATCTCGGCGGGGCTCATCATGGGCGACAGCGGACCCGCGATCGGCGCGGGCGGATACCAAGCTCGGGTCGGAACCGGCTGCACGGTGCTATCCGACAACTCGAGCCTCCGCAGCAGGCTCAGCATGATCAGGAGATTGATAGCATTGGCCCGGTTATAGGCATCGATCGCGTTGAGCACGGGGGTCATGCGCACCCCGTCGAATCCAAGTGCGCAGCGAACATTGGCATCGATTGGCGGGATCAGATCCGCAGGGATGTTCTCGTCCACGACCCGGGCCGCGGCGTCCTGCAGCACACCGGTGGTCAGGAGCGGCCGCAAGGCAGCCCAGATTTGATCGAGCAGCCCCTCATGCGTGGCAAGGTGCCGAAAGATCAGCGCCACAACCGGGACGCCGCTCAGTCGGCGCA
Source organism: Hyphomicrobiales bacterium (assembly GCA_031367895.1). Classification (GTDB taxonomy): domain Bacteria; phylum Pseudomonadota; class Alphaproteobacteria; order Rhizobiales; family Hyphomicrobiaceae. The sequence goes on along the minus strand of JANLQP010000121.1, from coordinate 5,984 downwards.
GCTCCGCGTAAATCTCCGCAACGCGGCCCGACGCGTCAGCTTCCGAAAGTTCTTCGAGTGTATGGTGCTGTGCCATAGCGCACTCCTCCATTCCGCTTTGACGGTGAAGGCCAAGGCGAGTCGCGATTTAACGGGGCGTGATCCCTTTCATGTCGATCGGCAGATGGTACGGGTCGTCTCCGAGAGCCTCGACACGGGCCCAAAAATCCGCCCCGGAAGCCGTGCCGCTTTCCGATTTCGGTGCAGCCTGCCGAAAGATCGTCCAGGATCGGGGATGCAGGCGGCTCGCTTCAGCGAAGTGCCGCGCAGCCTCGTCTTTGCGCCCTTTGAGTTTCAGATGCTGAGCCAGGAGGAAATGGGCGTGCGCCTCGGCTGCACCGGCATCCGGGAGCCGGACGTGTGCGCGCGCCGCCGCAGCATCGAAGGCATGCTGGCTCTGCGGCCCCTTGAGCACCCAATCGCGAATGGCTTCAACGTAGACTGATTTCACGCGAGCCCGATCTGCTATCTGATCTGCCGTCATCTGGCCGGTCGCGCGATCCATAGTCCGGAAGGAATCCGACTGGCCCGCATTCTCGGGCGGCCGCACGATGCGCCCCGTCTCGTCGATCCAGGTCGCCTGTGGAACATTGACCATATGATAGAGACCGGCGACGTAGTGGTCGCGGTCGATCAGGCAAGGATAGGTTGGCGCGGCCGCTTCAATCCAGGGCCGAGCCGCTTCTGGCTCGTCGAAGGCGACAGCGAGGATCGTGAAGTTGTGGCCGGCCAAATCCGTAAAGAGTTTCTGCCACACGGGCAGATCTGTCCTACAGCCTCACCACGATGCCCAGCTAACGAGCAACACCTTCTTGCCGCGTTGGGCTTTAAGGGAATGGTGTGTGCCGTCGAGATCAGGAAGCGAAAAATCTGGTGCGTCGAGTGCCTGGAGTTGCGCCGACCGCGCGGTTGCACTGGTACCCAGCACCCAAGTCTCGCCCACCGCATCGTGTGCTATCGGCAGTCCCATGTGCCGCCAGAGAGCCGCAACGTTGATGTCGCCGTCGTCCAAAAACTCGCGCGCGCGTTGCGGCGGCACGGGCACGCAGACGTCCCCCTTGCAGAACCCTTCGGGCTTCAGAGTCCATCCGGTCGTTCGCTCAGCGTCGATTGACGGAAGCCATAGGCCCTCGCCGTCGGCCCGCGCGCCTGGAACGGTGATCACCAACTGCTCTGACAGGATGGTTGTCATCCAATGACTCCGTTCGATTTTGGATTGACGAGCAGACGCGATCTCTAGTCGCCCTCTGACATCGGCCTACATCAGGGACCGGGGGTCAATACATCCGACCCGTCGTGACGCACGTGCCTTCCGGTCCAACCGCCTCACTGTGCAGCTGGCCTGCCGCGACCTCGAAGATCTGACCGGCCTTGAAGCAGCGGGGCACGCCATCAAAAGAGATGATGAACTCGCCGGCGGTCACGAGCCCACGAACGGAGAACTCATGGCCGTGCTCGCCATTGGCCGGCTGAGGATCCTTCGTTGTGGTCGCGATCTCACCGTATCCGGCCTCTTTCAACTTGGCTTCAAATTCTGCGGAATTCATTGCGTACTTCCTTCTGCTCATCGATCGAGGTCGATCCGGGAGGGTCGAGTGGCGACTGCGGTTTGTCAAGGCATTCGCGGCCTCGGTATGGGGCACGAGCTGTACATCACCGGCCTCGGCTTGCTCGTCGTCACGTCATCAATGTCAGTTCGGAACATGGCGTGATAACGGAAGATTGGCCCTCACCCAGCAGTGTGAGACCTTACGGGTGGCCAGCCGAGCGAGCCTTCTGGCCCCGGGCGGCTGCGCAGCCACCACGCCCAGTCCTCTGGAATGAGGGAGAAGGGATCGGTGTGCGCCAGCTCGCGTGCAGCCCAGACCGGCCAGTGCGGGTTGGCCAACGCAGGGCGCCCCAGAAACACGATATCGATCACCTCCTGACGAATCAGGCGGTCGGCCACGGCGGGAATGCCCAGGTTCCAGCTGACCCCGACCGGTATCCCGACCTCGCCCCGAACGCGGGCGGCCCGGTCGACCATGAAGCCCACCTGGTCGAAGGGCACGTCCTTCATGTCGTCGGTGTTGAGGCCAAGACTGATGTCCGCGAAATCGAGGCCGTGCTGTTTCAACTCTCCGATCGCCCAGATCGCATCTTCGAATTGGATGCCGCGTTCATTGAAGTCGTCCGAGCCCAGGCGCATGGTCAGCGGAAGATGTGCGGGCCAGACCTCGCCCACGGCGTCGAGCGCCTCTCGATGAAAGCGCAGGCGATTTTCGAGACTCCCTCCGTATTTATCCGTGCGCTGGTTCGCCAGAGGCGAGAAGAAACTGGCGCCCAGATAGCCGTGGGCAAAATGCATCTCCAGCCACTCGAAGCCACATTCGAAGGCCCGTCGCGCGGCGCTGGCATAGGCTCGGTGAATCTCGTGGATTTCCGGGATGCTCAACTCTTGCACTGGAAGCGTATAGCGGCGCCCATGCGGAATCGGCGAGGGTCCGCGCACCTGCCAACCATCCGGGTGGTCCGGCGGCAGCTGGATTTTGCCCTCCCACGGCTTGTTCTCGCTGCCCCTTCGTCCCGTGTGTCCAAGCTGGATCGCGGGCACGGCGCCCATGTCCTTGATGAGGTGTGCGATCCTCGCCAGGCCGTCCTTTTGCGCGTCGTCCCAGATGCCGGCGCACCCCGTACTGGTGCGGCCATCCGGCGTGATGGCGATCTGCTCGGGGAAGACCAGCCCGAACCCGCCCGCTGCACGCGATCCCATGAGCATGACGTGAAAATCCGTCATCTTGCCGTCGACCGACCGGTACATGGTCATTGGCGACATCCCGATGCGATTGCGCAAGGTCACACTCTTCAGCGTGAAAGGGGAAAATAGATCGGGCATGTTGCGAGCACCTGCTTTGGAACAGAGACCTTAGTCCTACTGAGTCACAGTGAGTCACCGCGCCGCAGCTGTCCAACGGGCGATTCAGCTCATGATCGAGATTCGACGATCGAGACCTGGAGCGGACAGGAATCAGAACGACAGCGGCGCCCGCGCCGATCGCATTGCTGCGTATATCGCCGATCTAGCCAACGTGCTCGGGGACGCGCGCCGGCACGGGCCGCTGACGAGCTATTGCACCGGGCTGCTGATGCCGGCCGATCGATACCGGCGGTTCGAGACTGTAGGTGGGTCGCAGTTTGCCACCCCGGATTCCGGTAGACAAGCTCGGAGGATGCTCGCCAGAATGCAATCTGACCAAAAGGAGACAGGCCCATGGCCCCAGTCCCGCAAACGTTCACCCTGCATGTCCTGGACGCGGACCTTGCTGATCTCAAGGCACGCCTTGCTCGGACCCGTCTACCGGACCAGGCGCCGGGCGCACCCTGGGCTTACGGAACGGATGTGGACTATCTGCGATCGCTCATCGAGTATTGGCGCACCGGATTCGATTGGCGCTCCCACGAAGCCCGTCTCAATGCATTTCCCCAGTTCAAGGTCCCGCTGCGCGGGATCGATCTGCACTACCTGCACGTGCCCGGGAAAGGGCCCGATCCCAAGCCGCTGCTGCTCATGCATGGATGGCCAGGCTCGGTCTTCGAGTTCATGGAACTCATTCCACGTTTGACCGACCCGGTGAGGTTCGGAGGCCATGCCCAGGATGCCTTCACGGTGATCGCGCCGTCGCTGCCGGGCTACGGTCTGTCATTCCGCCCGAACCAGAAGCGCTTCGGCATCGCCGAAATCGCCGATTGTTTCACCGACCTCATGGTGGACGTGCTGGGCCACAGTAAATTTGCGGCCCAGGGCGGGGACTGGGGCGGCCATCTTTGTGCAGCGCTTGGCGTGCGCCATTCAGACAAGCTCGCCGGTATCCATGTCAACATGCTGTCGGTCCGTCCCGACCAGCCGTTGCCGGACAACCCGACGCCGCAGGAGCAGCGCTACGCCGAGGAGATGCAAGTCTGGTTGAAGGAGGAAACCGGCTACAGTACGATCCAGGGCACGCGCCCACAGACCCTCGCCTTCGGCCTGACAGATTCGCCGGCCGGCCTTGCCGCCTGGATCGCAGAGAAGTTCCACGTCTGGACAGACCACGCAGGCGATCACGAAACCGCCGTCAGTCGTGATGATTTGCTCGCCAACATCGCATTCTACTGGTTCACGGGCGCCATCGGCTCCTCCTTCTGGCCCTATTACGACCGTATGCACGGAGCTTGGCCCATCCCCGACGGGTGCACCGTCGACGTACCGACAGGATACGCAGCCTTCCCGCGGGAGATCCGCCGGCCGCCGCGCTCGGTCGCGGAACGTACCTACACCGATATCCGCCAATGGACGGTCATGCCTAAGGGCGGCCACTTTGCCGCCATGGAGCAGCCGGAGACTCTGGCAGCCGACGTGCGGGCGTTCTTCCGTCCGCTGCGGCAGGCGTTCTGATGGCCGAACCGCTTCTCGGGTGGAGCGCCACCCACGAGCGAAGCTGCACGCCGTGGGGCGCTGCACGAGGTTAGACAGCGCAGGCAATAAGCTATTGAAAACCTTGGAATGGATTGAGTGTCTAACCTTTGCATAAGTCATTGAAATTGTTGATTCTCCACACCTCCGTAGGGAGCGCCACCACCACTATCATCACATTGAAATATTTGGATTTTATCGTGGTGGGGATGGAACACGGAGTGGAACATCGGAGTGGGTGGGGATCTTTCGGCGCTATTTGTTCTCGCGCGCTAGCAGTCGCGTCGCGTTCTTCGCCAAAGTTCTGCGATCAGCCGACCGCGTATAGCGCTGCGCCTCCGCAAGCGACAACCAGCCGAAGAGAGCCATGAGTTCGTGCGCGGTGGCGCCGTTTTCGGCAGCACGTACCGCACCCGCCTTGCGCAAACCATGCGCGGAACACCGCGGCAGCTTCGCCTCGTTGCACCGATCGCGGAACCAACCACCGAAGCCGGCCGCTGTGAAAGGCCTGCCGTATTCGGTCACGAGATAGGTCAGGTCTCCGACCGGACTCGCGGCGATCATCGCCGACAGTTCAGGAGAGATCGGGATCTCGACCGTTACCGGCGAACGCTCGCTGTTCTTGTGCAACGGCATCTTGAGCCAACCGTCTTTGCCGTGCTGCTTGCCGATGCGGATCACATCGGAACGGCGAAGTCCCGTCCAGAGCAGAATCGCGAGTGCGAGCCGCGCTCTGGTTCCGACCGGATGTTTCGCCTCAAACTGCTCGACTTCTAACGGCGTCCACGCATGATGACCGGTCGTCGAATACCTGATCCGTTTGAGTTCCAGTGTCGGATTGTTTTCGACAAGATCGCGCTCCGTCGCCCATGAATACATCGCGCGTAGCACCTTCACGCGATCGTTGGCGGCGCCGGGAAGATCGGCCTTGCGGTCTCTCAACACGCGCAGCGCTTTCGCGGTCAGCTTCTCAAGCGGGAATGCAGCAAACGTCTCGTTGCGACCCTGTGCGATAGGTTCCACGATGCAAGCCATCAGCACTCGATTGCGCGTAACTTTCGTGCTCTGTCCGAGGCGCGCGAATTCCGCCGAGCCGACATAGCGTTTGCAAAGCCATCCGAGCGTTCCGTTAACCGGCCGTTCGACCCTCTCCGTTTTGTCACCCCATCCTTCGGAGTCGCCGGACATGCTCGCGCCGTCTAGTACTCCTGAGCGAACTCGACCGTGCCAGGTTTCGCGCGTAACCGGATTTTTGCCGCACCGACGCGCCGCCTGAAGTAGATGCGCTCGTTTCCGTGCCGATCAACGTCACGATGAAGGTGGACTTCCCCCGAAAAAGTGGAGGGCTTTTCTGATAGATTTTGCGAATCAGAGGAGCAGGAATGGGCAAGTCAAAGACGACCAAGGGACGCGTGATCGACGCTGCGTTCCGGCGGGAGGCCGTGCGGATTTTGACGACGAGCGGTCGGACGATCCGCCAAGTTGCCGATGATCTCGGCATCGGCATGTCGTC
>JANLQP010000088.1:0-3835 GCA_031367895.1 Hyphomicrobiales bacterium | reverse complement strand
GTCAAATTCCACGACGGCTCAGCCCTGACCTCGGCCGACGTGAAAGCCAGCTACGAGCGCATCATCCGCCCGCCAACGGGCGTCATCTCGGTCCGGAAATCCTACTATGCGGACTTCGGCGAGATCGAAACGCCGGACGAGCACACGGTCGTCTTCAAAATGAAATCGCCGATCGCGGGTGCGCTCGATCTGCTGGCGTCGCCGTTCAACTGCATCTACAGCGCCGCGAAACTGAAGGCCGGTGGCAGCTATCCGGGCAAGGAAATCATGGGCACCGGCGCCTACCAGTTTGTCGAGCATGTGCAGGGCTCGCATTGGACGGCCAAACGCTTCGACAGTTACTTCAAGCCGGGGCAGCCCTATCTCGACGGATTCAAGGCCTACTTCATCAAGTCGACGGCGCTGATCCCGGGTCTGCTCGGCGGCCAGTTCGACGCCGAGTTCCGCTTCATTACGCCGCCCGAGCGCAACACGCTGGTCGAGAAGATGGGCGACAAGGTCAACGTCTATGAAATGCCGCTGCTCGCCGGCAACATCTTCATCTTCAACACCAAGAAGAAGCCGTTCGACGATATCCGCGTGCGCCAGGCGATGTCCATGGCGATCGACCGCTGGTATGGCGGCGAGAACATCGGCAAGATTTCGTCGCTTCGATTCGTCGGCGGCGTCAGCCGACCTGGATCGGCAATGGCGTTGCCCGAGGCCGATCTCGTCAAGCTGCCGGGCTTCAGCAAGGATGCAGAGAAGGCGCGCGCTGAAGCAAAGCGGCTCTTGAAGGAGGCGGGCCAGGAAAACCTGGAGTTCAAATTCCTCAACCGCTCCGGCATCGAAAGTTACACGACCGGTGGCGTCTACGCCGTCGATCAGTGGCGCCGCATCGGTCTCAAGGCCACGCACGAGCAGCTCGAGTCGAAACTGTACTTCGATGCGTTCTCGACCGGTAATTTCGACGTCGGCATGGAGTTCATTTCCGACTACCTCGACGATCCCACTCAGAACTACGTGAAGTTCCTGTCGAAGAAACTGACGCCGCTCGGCTACTCCGGTCACGAGGACACGAAGATCGACGAGCTCTATCAAAAACAGCAGCGCGCCCTCGATCCCCTCGAACGCATGAAGATCGTGCGCGAGTTGGACGCCTATGTGCTGACCACCGCCTACTCAGTGCCGTATCTGTGGACGCAGCGCATCGTCGTGATGCCGAAGAAGGTGAAGGGCTGGGACATGACGCCTTCGCACTACCTGTCGCAGGATCTGGCCGGCGTCTGGCTGGATCAGTGAGAAAATGGGATTAGGACTATGGACAAGTTAGGGATCAGGTCCTCCAAGCTCAGAGGCGCCTCCCTTGTCCCTCCCTTGTCCTTCTCCTCCTGATCCCTGACCCCTCTCAGAGCGAGGCACTCCATGTTCAAGAACCGCGTAGCCATCATCACCGGAGCCGGCTCCGGCATCGGCGCCGCCACTGCGCGCCTGATGGCCGAGCGGGGCGCACGCGTCGCGCTCGTCGATCGCAACGCCGAGCCCTTGGCCAAGGTTGCCGCGGACATCCGCGCCAAGGGCGGGGAAGCCCGCGAGATCGTCGCCGATGTCGCGGATTTCGCCGCAGCGACCCGCGAAGTCGCAGCCGTGCAAGCCGCGTTCGGGCGCATCGACATGCTGGTGACGGCAGCCGGCATCTCGTCCGGCGCTGGTACCGTGTTGACGCATGACGAAGCGATGTGGGAACGCGTCTGGCGCGTCAACGTCATGGGCACGGTGAACTGGGTGAAAGCCGCGTTGCCGCCGATGATCGCCGGTGGCGGCGGTTCTGTTGTCACCATCGCCTCGCAACTGGCCTTCAGCAGCGGCGGCAACGCCTGCGCCTACATCGCCTCGAAAGGCGCGATCGTCTCGTTCACAAAGACGACGGCGGTCGATTTCGCCAAGCAGAAGATCCGCGTCAACAGCGTCGCGCCGGCCGTCATCGACACGCCGCTATCGCAGGGCTCGGCACGTACGGCCGCCGATCCGGAAGCGATGCGCGCGTGGCGCCTGCAGCGCCATCCCGTCGGTCGCATCGGCGTGCCGGAGGAGGTGGCGACCGCGATCGCGTTCCTCGCCAGCGACGAGGCGAGCTTCATCACCGGCAGCATCATGATGATCGACGGCGGTTGGACGGCCGCGTAAACCGATAGCGCGACGCAGCACCTTTCCCGAGAGACACCACACGTGACATCCAACCCCGCCCACATCCGCCGCGCCGTGCATGCGCAGAAGCCAGACGTAACCAGGCTCTTCGATACACTCCGCGCAGGCAGCCTCGACAAATCCGGCGAGGGCGTGACGCGCGACACGTTCGGGCCCGGCGAACAGTTCGGCTATGCCGTGATCGAGAAGCACGCTAATGCGATGGGCCTCGAACTCGAGCGGGACGCGGCTTCCAACCTTTACATGACGCTCCCCGGACGTGACCGCAAACGACCGCGCATCATGATGGGTTCGCATCTCGACTCCGTCGGCAACGGCGGCAATTTCGACGGCGCCGCCGGCGTCATCGGCGGGCTCGTTGCGATCCAGAGCCTGAAATCGCTTGGGCTCACGCCCGCCTGCGACGTGACTGTCATGGCAATCCGCGCCGAAGAAAGCGTGTGGTTCCAGGTCTCCTATATCGGCAGTCGCTCCGCGTTCGGCGTACTGCCGGACGGTGCGCTCGAAGCCCGCCGCGTCGATACCGGCCGCACGCTGGAAGCGCACATGGCCGAATGCGGCGCCGACGTCGAAGCGGTGCGCGCGCGCAAGGCGCACTTGCAGGCGAAGGACATCAAGGCCTGGTGCGAGATCCACATCGAGCAGGCGCCGCAGTTGATCGAGGCTGGTCTAGCGGTGGCGATCGGCACCGGCGTGCCCGGCAATTTCCGCTACCCCGAGATCCGCATCCATGGCGAATGGGCGCACGTCGGTCTGCCACGCCGCTTCCGGCATGACGCCGTGCTGGCTGCAAGCGATTTCGCGATCGGTCTCGACGACATCTGGAAGGCGAACGATGCCGCAAAACGCCCGATGGCCTTCACGATCGGCCGCTTCTACACGGACGCGACGGAACACGCGCTGACCAAAGTCGCCGGCCTCATGACGCTGTCGCTCGATGTGCGCGCCTATGACAAGGCGCATCTGGTGGCGCTCGAAGCAGAGGTGATCGCCCTTGCCGGTGCGATCGAGACGAAACGCGGCGTGCGCATCGACCTTGGTGCTCGCGCTACCGCCGATGTGGCGCCTTCGGACCAGTCGTTGTTCGGCGCGCTGACGACGTCGGCCGAAGCCTTGGGCATTCCCACCATGCCGCTCGCCAGTCCCGCCTCGCACGACACCGCGACGTTCACGGTCGCGGGCGTGCCGTCGTGCATGCTGTTCGTGCGCAACGCCAACGGCAGCCACAACCCGCACGAGGCGATGGAGATCGACGATTTCCTGGAGGCCGCCGCCGTCATGACGCACTGGCTCATCGGCGCGGTCGCGTGAGTGGAGAGTGGAGAGTGGAGAGTGGCCAAGCGTGTCGCGGATGGAATTCCGATTCAAGCGCTGTGACGGCGACCCGGTATTGGCGTGCACTCACCTCTTGCAATACGCTCCAGTGACGACTGACCACGCCCCCTGCACTCCACTGCTGCTCACGGAGACGCACCCATGGACTTCGGCCTCAACATCGGACCACGTGGCCCTCGACCGCATCGAGGCATTCGGAAAAGACGTGATGCGACAAGTGCAGACGTGAAGTCGTGAATTGGTGAATGCGTGAATTCGTGACACAGAACGATCGCGCTGGATGAACTCACGTACTCGCGTACTCGCGTACTCA